>NZ_JBGGGT010000002.1:2705000-3020000 GCF_041276405.1 Microvirga sp. TS319
TATATCGGCTCAGAAACTACCGTTGAGCATTGCCTCACTCATTCGGATTAATTCGCGCCTATGCAATCAAGCCAATCTACCTCGCCCGGATTAACTTGGATGCCGCCGGAAAATATCGAAAGAGGCTTAACGAATATTCCTAACAAAAAGTTAAAAAGCCTTCACGGCTTCAGTCCGCTGCCATGAGCGGACAGCCCAAATCCTTATCAGGGGAAGGCCTCCACAATGAAAAGAGTCACAGTCATCGGGTTCGCGCTGCTCGCCAGCACGTCTCTCAGCTCCGCCAATGAATCTTTCATCGCTCAGATTGGCGAACGAAATGCCGCCATTGTCGGGCAGCAGAACGGCGGCAATAAGCAAGTGAGCTTGCAGAACGGCCGCGGCAACCGGGCGTTCACCGCTCAGAACCGGACGGGCTCGGCCGAGAACGGCTCTCTGTCGGTCCAGAGCGGCGCCAGAAACGAAGCGGCGATCAGCCAGCTCGGCAGCAGGAACAGCCAGGGCACGGTCCAGCGCGGTTACCGCAACGCGGCAGCCACCGTTCAAAGCAACACGGGCACTAACGGAAACACATCCTTCACGGCCCAGTCCGGCGCGGGCAACCGCTCCTTCGCCGCGCAGGCCTCCGGCGGCAACAACCAGGTGACGACGCAGGACGGCTACCGCAACCAGGCGGTCACCGTGCAGACCGGCGGCGACCAGTCGAACGGCTCGGCCACGGTCCAGGCCGGCGTGCAGAACCATTCGGGTGCATTGCAGATCGCGAACGCAGGCGCCGAGAACGTGCAGAGCACCCTGCAGATGGGCTTCGGCAACGTGGCCGGCACGGTCCAGTCCGGCGGCTCTGAGAACACCTCCGCCACGATCCAGCTCGGCGCAGGCAACGTCTCGGTCGCAACCCAAAGCGGCTCCGCCGAAGGTGTCAACGGGCAGGCCACCATTCAGGCCGGCGCTCTCAACCTCGCCGCGACCGCTCAGGACGCAGCCGGTTCGAACCAGTCCGTCACGATGCAGTCGGGCATTAAGAACGCCTCGATCGCGGGCCAGAGCGGCTCCGCGAATGCGCAGGCAACCGGTCAGTTCGGCTTCGGCAACAATGCCGTGACCGCTCAGGTCGGCTCCGCTGGCTACACGAACGACTCAACGACGATCCAGATCGGCGCGTCCAACGAGTCCTTCGCGGGCCAGACGAGCACCGCCGGCGCAACCAACACGCAGAACACCCTGCAGATTGGCGCTGGAAACCTCGCCACCACGGGCCAGGCGGGTGCTTCGACCAACGGCTCCTCCACCGTGCAGATCGGCGGTCGTAACGCCTCTCTTGCCCTGCAGACGGGCGAAGCTACTGGAGACAATGCCCAGACCACGCTGCAGATCGGCAAGGGCAACTTCGCAAGCACGATCCAGACCGCTGGCGCTGAGCGCACCAATGAGTCCGGCATCGTTCAGCTCGGCAATGGCAATGCTGCGGCGAGCCTCCAGACCGGTGGCAACAACCAGCAGGGCACGCTGCAGGTCGGCGTCGGCAACTTCGCCGCAACCGCGCAGCAGGTCGCGACGGGCGGTGGCACCAACGATGCACGCACCGCGCAGTTCGGCGCTGGCAACGTGAGCGCAGCCATCCAGGCCAACGCAATCAACGGCGGCCTCAACGACTCGACGACCCTGCAGGTCGGCATTGGCAACATCGCCAGCGTCAGCCAGAGCAGCAGCGGATCCGTCGCGAGCGGCCCTGTTGAAGGTCGTGATTGGCTTCGGCGTCGTACGGAAACGACCACGCACGAGACAAATGGCGGTGGAAACAATCAGTTTATGATCCAAGCTGGCATCGCGAACGCAGCCCATGTCGGACAGGTCAGCGGCGGGAATGGCGGCGACAATGTCTCGACCACGGCTCAGTTCGGCGTCGGAAACAAGGCGACTGTGGCGCAGAGCAGCGAAGGTGAGGCAGGTTCAACGGTCACTACCTACCGCTTCCTCGGGGGAACCGATACTAACGTGACCCCTGGTGTCGATGGTGGCAATAACGGCCAGTCCACGGTCCAGCTCGGCTTCGAGAACGCCGCGTTCACCGCTCAGGACAACACGGCCTTCGGCGGCGACAACAGCAGCTTCACCGGTCAGTTCGGTGCAGGCAACAAGGCGACCACGCTCCAGTCCACGGGTGGTTCTCGTGTTCTCCTCGGCGACGCCGCCGGCGGCGATAACGGCTCCTCCACCCTGCAACTCGGTCTCCGCAACGAAGCTGTCACCCTCCAGGAAGCCAACGGCACGAGTGTTGTCGGCGGTCTTGGCGGCCTCTCGGCTGGCACCAACAGTGCCACGACGATCCAGGCTGGCGGCGGCAACAAGGCCGTGACGGCTCAGTCCAAGTCGCGGAGCCTCGGTGATCTCAGCGCCGACAACAACTCGTTCGTCGCTCAGATCGGCGTGGACAACGGCGCCTTCGTGGCCCAGGCCGGCGGCCTGAACACGCAGGGCACGCTCCAGATTGGTAAGGACAACTTCGCTGCAACCGCGCAGTCGAACGCTGAAACCTCGCTCGGTCTCAACACCGCCGTCACCGTGCAGGCCGGCCGTGGCAACAAGGCCCTGACGGCGCAGATCGCCAACCCGCTCTCGGGCGGAGCCAACACGATGCTGGTCGCCCAGCTCGGCGTGGACAACACCGCGATCACCGCTCAGAGCATCGAAGGCCTCGGCGCCAACACCTCGGTGGCCTTCCAGGTCGGACGCGACAACACGGTCGTGGCGGCGCAGTCGGCCTCGGCCGGCGCGAACACCGCGCTGGCCTTCCAGGCCGGCGTCGGCAACCAGGCCTTCATCAGCCAGTCGGCTACCTCGGCCGGGCTCACCAACACCTCGGTGTCGGCGCAGTTCGGTAAGGGCAACATCGCCGCGGTTGTCCAGCGCTAACCCGCTCCCGGGACGGCGGGCCTAAAGCCCGCCGTCTCTTTTCATCTCCGGAACGAAAGCGTTCCACGAGGCGGGCCATGTTTCTTCCCTTCGGTGCATTGAAACGACCGCTCCCGATCCGCTTCTCCATTATCGCCGCCGCTCTTCCCGCCCTCTGCTTCGCGCAAGATGCTCCAGCCTCGGCCACGGAGGATGGCATGGACGTGCAATGCCAGATCCGGACCGACGAAACTTCCGGCTTCGTTCGTCTCGACGCGGTTGCCGTCTCCAATGCCTCCATCACCGGCACGTATCAGCTGCAGGTCGTGAAGCGCGGCACGGGCGGTTCCAGCCAGAATTTGCAGAGCGGGCGCTTCGCTCTCGCGGCAGGACGACCGGAAGTCCTCTCCTCCGTGATCCTGGACGCCTCTGCCCATAACGCCTACGCGGCCCGACTCGATGTCGCGTGGGACAAAGGAACCCGCACATGCACAACTCCGTGAAAGCCGCCGCCATGAGGATCTCTGGATACGGTCGCCACGTCCGGTCGTTCCTTGTCGGGGCGCTTGCTTCTAGAGCATCGGACCCAAAAGTGGAATCCACTTTTGGGATCGATCCGATGCTCCCTTCTTGGAAAGAGCGCATCGTTCTGGCGAAAAACCGGGGCCACTTTTTCGCACGATGCACGAGAGCATCGGACCCAAAAGTGGATTTGCACTTTTGGGGTCGATCCGATGCTCACTCTTGGAAAGAGCGCATCGTTCTGGCCAAAAACCGGGTCCACTTTTTCGCACGATGCGCTATTGCGCTCAGCCTCGTCGCGGCGCCGTCAGCGATGGCAGAACCCGTCTTCATCAGCCAGGTCTCCGGAACGCTCCGTTCGGCCGAGAACATCGTCACCCCAACCATCCCCACCGCCACGACCGGTGCCGCGGTTCGTTCGGCCGCAATTGCCCACCCGGCCGCTCCGATGGCTTCCTCCGCCGCGCTCGGAGTTGGAGGCAACACTGCGCTGTCGATTCAGGCCGGTCTCAACAACGCCATTACGCAGCTTCAACTCGGCGCGCATAATCAATCCACCGTCGCTGTCCTGGGCGGGCGCGAGAACAATGTCGGCGTTCTGCAGGCGGGCAACGGGCTACGGTCGCAGGTCGCGCTCGTCAATACCCAAGGGCTGAATGTCGGCGTGCTGCAGCCCCAAAACTCCGCCCCCGTCAACGTCTTCATCGCGCGGCTCCCCAATGGAGCCCTGCTGATCAAGCGGTAATGCCCGCACGCCCACCGGTGACGCTCCCGGGAGAAACCCATACCGGGAGAAGTCCACGCGCCCTCCCCTCCCCTGAACCCAATCGGCATGCCATCAAAGATCGAATCCGGCGGCTTCCATTCGCGAGGATGATTGGCGGGAGATCAATAAAAGCTCTGAATGACGCAGGACGAACACAGGCTCCGCTCGAATGCGGCTCTGCTCCGGGTGCGCGGCGGACGCTTGTTCTCGGCGATGCTCACGGTGATCGTCGATGAACCGGACGATGCAGACGGGCTGGTGTTCCGCATGAGTTGCGCGAGCAGATCCGCCTCCCATCCACGTCGCGGCATAAGGCTGCGCCCGATCGAACCGGCAGGTCCCAGCCGCACAGTGCCCGCAGGAGCCCATTCCGCCACATCCTTTCCCGTGATAGCGCGGACGTAATGGATCGTCTCCATTGGAAGAGCACGACGACCCGCCAGCCAATCGCGCACGCGAGTGGGACCGGCATTGTATGCCGCAGCCGCGAGCCCCTGATTGCCGAACTGGGACCAAAGATCGCGCAGAAGTTCGGCTGATTTCGGCAGGGCTTCAATGGGATCGAAGGGGTCGCGCACGCCCCGCAAGGCCGCCGTTTCAGGCATGAACTGCGCTATCCCCTGAGCGCCTGCAGGACTGCGCGCGTGGCGGTCGAAGCTGCTCTCGCGCTGAATCAGGCGCAGGAAATAGGCCACGGGCAACAAATGCGCTTTTGCGGCTTCCTCTGCAACGCGCTCCAGTTCGGCGCGGCCGATTTCCGGTTTGGGGTTCACACCAAGAGGCTCGGCTGCCGCCCAAGGGGAGTTGACGAGAACGAGTGCCAACGCCGTCAGAAGGCGCAGGCGGCCGCACCATGAAAATGCTCGAGCGGCGGACCTGCTTCCCAGACCGCGATGCACATCGTGAGATTGGATCAAAGTCTTGAGATCCATTGGAGCAGCCGCACCTCTTCATTGCTTTCGTGGCTCAACCGTCACCGCATCGCGTTAACGCCCGCTTACTTTCGGCATGTCGGCGCTACGAATGGAAGAGGATGCTGCTTTCGCCTGAGGCTGGTGACCAGCCATATGAGGGTCGAACCGTGCAAAGATGAGAGAACATCACCCGGCACATTACGCAGCGGTTCCGAAGGCGGGCGAGACACGCTCATATACAAAACAGCAATGAGCCACCAAATGAAACGTTGATACACATAGTGTTTCTGACAAGTAGCGGCATGCATCTGCGACCACCGTGGATTTTAACCTAGAATGCGGTGCTTGGTTTACATCTATTCATTCTTTCGTAATTTGTCGCCAAACTAGGCCACTCTCCTTTACGATAATGAGATACAGAATGACCGAGGAAGAGATCGAAGCTGTTGCAGAGGAACTCGCAAAGATCGGAGGGATCGCCTGGTATCCAGGCCGGACAAATGGTCCCTTGCTCCGTCCAGTGGGAGAACGCTACAGAAGCCGTGCTCGCGCAGCGATCAGCGCGCTCGATCGGATACGTGCGATGCCCAAGGGGTCCGCAATCGAGCGAGGCTCCTCTTCCTCAGATGCAGCAGTCATCCAGCCTGAAGCGAACGAAACCGATGAGTTGTTCGTGGGCGCAATCGTCATGTACCGCCCGCCGGCAGACCAGCGAGCAGTTCCATGCCGGGTCGAAAAACTTGAAGGTGGCCGAGCCTACCTCGTTCCATGTCCGAAGCCGGATTTCGGCTGGATCTCCCTGGAAGATCTGCTACCGTCGCAGTAATGCTCTCACACTGTCAAAGAATTGGATGCGCTCCATCCTGTACTTTGAGGACAGAGCATTGTTGGGACTCCAACCGAGCCTACATTCCAGGCACGATGCGATAGCCGGAAACAGTTCATGCGATCAACTCAACCGTGCTGTGCCTCTCAGAACATTTCGAAGGTATCGTGATGCAGTCTTTGCAATCCCAGAATTCGAAGTTGCGCTGTTTCTTCCATCTCGTGAATGGCCAACAGGCAGTTCTGGACGAGATCGGCATCACGGTTTCCAACCTCGAAGATGCCAAGGCCGAAGCGTTGATGGCGATCAACGAGTTACGGCGGGAAAGCGAAGGGACGTCAAACGACGACTGGAAAGGCTGGATGCTCAATGTCGTGTGCCTGGAGGGCAACCTTCTCTATTCCTTGAATCTCGACAGCGACATGCGTGGGGATGGGTGATTGGACACGATGACCTCTCAAATCGCTAAAATGAGACTCCTCCGGGCTGCCCCGGAGCCAACAGTCGTTCCGACAGTTATTTTGTGCGAGAACTCAATCGTTCGTCTCGGTTTTGCCCACCTCCTATCGAATACCTGCTTTCAAGTCGTTGATGTCGAAGTCGCCAAGGATGTTCAGCCGCTTCCATTTGAGGATGCATCAACTGCCCTCATCATCGTGAGCGCAGGCTCCGATGTGTGCGAGGCCGCGAAGACAGTCGAGCAATTGCGGCGCGAGGCCTCCTCGGCGAAGGTTGTCGTCATTGCGGATTCGGTAGACGTAGCATCGATTACGCGCATGTACCGCGCCGGAGTGGATGGCCTGCTCCTGTCGACAACGCGACACGAGGCTCTGATCAAAGCGCTTGAAATGATCATGATGGGTGAGCGCCTCTTTCCATCGACTGCGCTCCTTGACGTCACACAGGAAATCGAACAGCAGCAGATGCGCCTCACCGATCGTCCGGAAGCCTCACAGGACGACAGTACGCCAGCCGTTCTGCGAGCTCTTTCGGAGCGAGAGAAGGAAGTTCTCTCCCGCTTGACGAAAGGCGCTCAGGACAAGGTCATTGCACGTGACCTGAACCTTGCCGAAGCAACGGTGAAAGTCTACGTCAAATCACTGCTGAAGAAACTCGGAGCTCAAAATCGCACTCAGGCTGCAGTGATTGCGAGTTCGTACATAGCATGAATATTGTTGGCATCAGGCTACGATGAGCCCTCGGGCCCGCGCCAACCTGGAATGAGAGGCAACTCTACAGGCCGATCACTGACGGCGCATTGTGCTGAAATCGCGTTCCATACGTTCCGCGAAGTGAGGCTATGCACCGGCACATCGTGCGGACCCGGTTTTGACGGACGGGCCCGTCGGGCCCGGTCAAGCGATGCGCTCACCTATGAAGGGAGCATCGTGCGAAAGAGTGGCTCCGGTTTTTCGCTCAAACGATGCGCTCTTCTATAGTGGGAGCATCGGAGAGAATCCCAAAAGTGGAATCCACTTTTGGGTTTGATGCTCTAGGACGGCGGATTGACGGGTTTGGCAGCTGCGATCGGCTCCAAAGCGTCTACCGGAATGACTGCCCTACCCTCTGTTTCAAGCGACCGGATGAATGCGTCGCCGGCTTTCTTATCCGCAAATGACCAGGAACCGTTCTGCACCCCTTCGAGGATCAGCGCATGAACGGCGAGTTGGATCGCTTCGCGAACCGCCAGCGTCGGCGGATGGTTGCGCGTAAAGCCGGACTCGATCTCAAGAAGCTTGTCGACAGCCACGAAGTGGAAGGCACCCCCGCTCACGGCAACGGAGTAGAGCGTCTTGGTGGTCGTCACGGAAGCGATCACACGACCCGTTTGGATACTGACGGCTCGCAGTGCAACCGTCACGATGTCATGCCGGTACTGCGTACCTCCGCCGATTCCAAGGTAACGAGCTCCGAGGCCTCCTGTCGTCTCATTGGAATCATAACCGACAATGCCGCCCTGCAAGGAAATCCCGGCAAAGCGAAGTGGAGGCAAACCCGGCGCCTGATCGCCGAGAGCTGCAGTTCGGGTATTCTGAATGATCTGACGTTCCTGCAGCAACGCCTGCAGTTCATTGCGCTCGACGACGTCGAACCACCTTCCGCCACCGGCCTTGGTGAGCACATCGATCAGAATGGCACTGCCGCCCTGCGTGACGGCGCGCGAGAACTCAGCGAAGTTTTCGCCGGGTTTGTTTTGCCCTGTCAGATCGGGGAAGCTGTAGACAGCCACGTCAAGCTTGCGGGCCGGAGGCGGCAGCTGATCGAGGACGACACCGGTTTTCGTCTCGGGGACCAACGTTGCGGGCTGGGACATCGGGTCTTGTACGCTTCCCGCCGAGACACAGCCTGCGAGACCCGCTGTCGCGAGCAGGCCAGCGGCCATTGCCGCCTGACGCAAGTACACTTTCATCCTCGTAACTTCCCCGCCGCTTCCGAATGGCTATCGGATTCTTGATCTTATGGATTGGCCGGGATGGTCGGTTGACCGCTGCCGCCGATAATGATGATTGGCGGCGTGTTCCCAACGCCACCCAGGTCAGGGAAATTGATCTCGGGTATCTGTTGCTCTTGACCCTTTGCGCCTTTCCCCTGGGCTTGAGCCTGCTGCATGAGCAAGGTACCGTTCAGCGGGTTTCCACCGAAATTCGGGTTCTGCGGCCGGTAAATCATCTCCGAAGCAAAAGCTCCTGACGAGGCGAGAACTCCGCCAATCGCGATCGCGTAGAATCCGAAATTCCTCATACTCCCCCCATACGCTACGCAAACGCCAGGTTTCCGGCTAGCGGCCGTCTCGTGCGCCCAGGCTTGAAAGCCATACCTTGATGCACACAGGAAAAGCCCGCTTTCGGCGTTCCCCTGCACAGGATCACCGATTCTAATTACGTAACGTAAATCCGAATAGCACAGCCAGAAAGGAGAATGTGTCTTAATTGTGCAACAGGCTAATGCAAATCTTCTTAGGATTGAGCTTTAAGAGGGAAATTTTCGGGTGGCATTCGCCATGCGTATCATCGGCGAACTCCGAGTTCCGGGACAATGGAAATCGCCAGATCTTGGGGGCGGTTCGCTGTCTTCCTGGTTATGCCCCGGTCTCCGCTGCAGCGGCGCACGACACGAATCCAACCTCTGGGCAAGCTCGCTTTCGATGAACTGGCCCGGTTGATCGAACCCGACCCCAGAGCGAAGAGACGCCACGACTTGCGGAGTGGTTTTGAGGGACCTCGAACGATTTTACTGCTTTATCACCTGCGCGGAACCCGATGCCTCTCAGATCCGAACGCATGTGGGTTATCGGCTCGCCCCGCCCCGGGCCGCAGCCGTCGCGCACTCAGGCGTCGTGGCGTTTTCCGGCGTGCAGCGGGTCGATCGGCCAGGCATCGGCACGGAGTCCGTCGCGTTCGGTTCCGGCGCTGTGGACGATTCCGGGCGGACCTTCAGCGTTGGGTCAA
Source organism: Microvirga sp. TS319 (assembly GCF_041276405.1). Taxonomy (NCBI): domain Bacteria; kingdom Pseudomonadati; phylum Pseudomonadota; class Alphaproteobacteria; order Hyphomicrobiales; family Methylobacteriaceae; genus Microvirga; species Microvirga sp. TS319. Next base: position 2,714,373 of record NZ_JBGGGT010000002.1, read on the forward strand.
GCTGCTGGATATGAGTCTCTGAGCTGCGCGAAACGGGCCTCTCGGCCGCACAGGCGAGACTGGGCAACATTCCAGACAGGATAACGAGAGCGAGATGTCTGCGCATCGCCGGGATCCAAGATAGATTGCTAACTATCTCGCCAAAATGCGCTTTCCGCCACCAAAGGTCCAGAACGAAATCGCCTGGGCAGCAGGTTTCCCTTCCAGACATGCTGCCTGAAAGAGCCCGAGCCCCCTCAGCGCCTCTGAATGACGAAGGCAGAATTGCCGCGGCCATTCTGCAGGATCGAGGCTGTGCCGCCACCGCCGCTCTGCAGGATCGCCGCCTGATTGTTCACGCCATGCTGGACAATCTGCGCGACGCTTCCATCCTGGGAGAAACTGCCCGTAGGGTTTGACCCCGTCGTTGCAGTGGTTGGCACTATATCGATGCTTTCCCGAAACAGGCGAGTGGTGTCGATCTGCCTGATCGCCTCGCTCACGATGGGGGGCATCTGCTGGATCACGACCTCATTTGCCGCAACTCCGAAGCTGAAGGATATGCCAGCCACGACCAAAGTCGAACTCACGATTTTTTTTCGCATTGCCTTTATGCCTGCTCGTCGACCGCACTTGGTCTTACAAGGAGAAGTAAGCAATCGTTCAACGGATCAGTAAAGCGAAACCAAATCTTTACCTTAATTTGCGCCGCTCGATGCCCTGAACGAGAGCGCGCCGATCCTCGCCTCGTTGATTGATCGGCCGCCATTGGGATAGCGCTCCTGTCTGGCCAGGCCTTATGGTGGGAGCTGCTGCCACAGCGTCCTGCCCTGGATCGACACGCCCCTCGCATCCAGATGGATCGCGGGACAGATGCCGGTCAATCTTCGGATCGATCAGAGGGCCCTCGTTTCGAGGCCCAGGCTCCTCTGTTCAAAAGGAGCCCTGCCCCCCAAGCCTCTGAGCACTGCCTGTGGGCGCGTTGATCGGATAGACCTGGTGGTGGGGTGGGTCACACTTTTTGAGCCCTCGCTGTCGGTGGTTTCGGGCTCCCGCAACCAATCCTCAAAACACACCAAAACACACCAAAACACACCTTCCCCCCTCACCTGCAGAGAACCGGCTCGCACGAGACCGATGATCGTGGATGGAGCGCGGCGGCTAGCGCGTCGTGCGAAAAAGTGGACCCGGTTTTTCGCCAGAATGATGCGCTCATTTCAGGAAGGGAGCATCGGATCGATCCCAAAAGTGCAAATCCACTTTTCACGTACGATGCTCTAGTGTCCCTGCCCTTGCGGATTCAGCCGACGAAGCGCATGTCGGCTGAGGGAATTCTCGATCCTGCATGAGGCTCTGGACATGACGACGAAGGACAAGGACGCCGAAGGACCGCAATCCGCCGAGACTCAGGAACGGAGCATGGCCCAACCTGAGGCCCTGACGGAAACTGACCTGGAGAAGGTCACCGGCGGCAACGCGCACTTCGCGGGCGCCATGAACGGCATCCCCTTGGAAAGCCTGATCGGGCAGCCTCTGACGGAGGCGGCAGGCGGCTCCGGCAAGCCCAAACAATAGGCGCCACCCCTTCCACGAATAACGGGACGCGCCTTTCGCGCGACGCGCGAGGTGTTTGCATCGCGCGTTCGAGAGGATCGCGCAATAGGACAGGGCAAGGGCTTGCACAAATGTGAGGCAAGTCCATGGATCGTCTTTCATTGACACGCTCGGACACCCGGAATACTTTCCCTTACGTAATTTCACGGTGATCTTGGGGGGATCCATATGGACGAGAAGCAGGCGCCCGTCGCTCTGACGGAAGAGGAACTCGCGCAGATCACGGGCGGCGGCACCGTCAGCGGCGTAAGCGGCGCGACGACCATATCCTCCATCGACCTCACCAGCATGGACATCGAGACCGCCATGATGATGGTGCAGCAGCAGCGCGTCAGCCTTCTGGACACGCAGCTCAAGGATCAGATCGCGGAGGTCCAGGCCCGCAACACGCTGGTCGCGAGCCTCAACAACGATCTCTCGTCGCTGAACCAGTTCGCGGCCCTCTTCCCCAGCGACGCCAAGCCCGACGACAAGATTTCGGCCAGCACCCTGGTGCATGTCGGCGGCAAGGAGATGTCGCTGGGCGACGCCCTGACGAGCCTGAACCATGCCGGCGACGCCGCGCTGAAGATCGGCGAGATGCTTCAGGACGGCCAGATCAGCAAGGCGGAGATCGCTGAGTCCATCACGAATGCGAAGTCCCTGATCGACAGCGCCTCGAACAGCCAGCAGATGGACATGCTGCGCCTGCAGTCGATGTCGAGCAAGCGCAACGAAGCCTTCGACGTCATGACAAACTTCGTCAAGAAGATGCAGGAAAACCGCAGCAGCATCATCGGCAACATGCGCTGATGCTCCCACGATAGAACAGCGCATCGTTCCTGCGAGAAACTGGGTCCACTTTCTCGCACGATGCGCCAAGCCTCCCTGCAGGAGCCCCGTTCGGGCCCCGCGAGGCGACGGGCGGATGCAAGGTTTTAGCAGGTGACTCAGCTCTTTCGCCCGGCTGCCGTGGCATCCATGGCAGCCTCCCATGTTTACAAGGACGCCCTGAAGGTCATGCGCCCCCGAATGTGGGGCGCCGGCCTTTTTATCGTCACTCTCCTGGTCGCCGCCATCGTCTGGAGCGCCTTCTTCCGCGTGCCCGTCTCGGTCAACGGCCAGGGCATCCTGCTCGCCCCCGGCGGAATGATCGACGTCGTGGCCGATGCGGGCGGGCAGGTGCGCGCCCTCGACGTCGCTCCCGGCGATGCGGTCGAGCCCGATACGGTGGTTGCGCATATCAATCAGCCGGAACTCGACCTCAAGCTCTCCGTCGCCCGGAGCGAATTGCTCGATGCGGAGAAATTCCGCAGCGATCTGATCCTGTTCCAGCAACGGGACGCGAAGAACCGGCAGACGCGGCGCAGCGCCCGGGAAACGTCCCTGACCAACCGCGTCTCGGCCGTGAAGGAACGGCGCGACGCTCTGGTCGACCAGAGAGCCGGCCTCTATCGCCTCGTGGAGAACGGCACCGTCGTTCGCGAGCGCCTGATGTCCATCGATCAGGACATCCTGATCATGAACAGCCAGATCGCCGAAGCCGAGGATGAGCGCGTCGCCATGGCGTCCGAGGCGGCCATCAAGGAAACGGAGGACGAGCGCGCCCGCCTCGAGGCGGATCGCCGGGTCACCGAGGCGAGGAGAAGCGTCGCGACCATCGAGCAGCAATTGGCCCGGATGGGCGCCGTCCGCTCGCCCTTCGCGGGACGCGTGGTCGAGACCAAGGTCAATGTCGGCCAGGTCGTCCAGCCCGGAACGGCCATGGTGGCCCTGGAGCGCAAGCCCGAGCGCACGGCCTCGAAACTTCCTTTCGTGGTCGCCTATGTGTCGGCGAGCGACGGCAAGAAGATCCGGAAGGGGATGGCGGTCGAAGTCTCGCCCGCGACCACCCGGCGGGAGGAGCACGGCTTCGTGATCGGCCATGTCGCTCAGGTCAGCGAGGTACCGGCGAGCAGCGCTGGAATGATGCGCACGCTGCAGAACGACAGGCTGGTCCAAACCTTCCTGCACGATCTCGGCGCGCCATTCGAGGTGACCATCCTGCTCGACAGCGATCCTCGGAACGAGGATAAGCCTCTCTGGTCCTCGCAGCTCGGCACCTCCCCTCCCGTCGATAGCGGCACGCTCGCCCAGGTGCGCGTCACCGTCCGGTCAACCTCCCTGCTCGCCATGGCCATTCCGGCCCTGCAATATGTCGACGCGGACGCGGCCGGCCCGGGAGGCGAATGAACGATGCCTTCCCGTTTCCTTCGAAAGCGGACACCGACGGTTCTCCAGGTCGAGGCGGCCGAATGCGGAGCCGCCGCGCTCGGGATCGTTCTGGGCCATTTCGGCCGCTGGGTGACCCTCGAGGAATTGCGCCTCGCCTGCAACGTCTCGCGTGACGGCAGTTCGGCGAAAGCCATCGTGCGGGCGGCCCGCGCGATGGGCCTCGAGGTGGAGGCCAACCGGGCCGAGCCCCATCATCTGCGCACCATGCCTCTCCCGGTCATCGTGCATTGGGGAATGAACCACTTCCTCGTGGTCGAGGGATTCGGACGCGGAGAAGTCTATCTGAACGATCCCGCGCAGGGACCGCGCCAGGTCTCGGACGCGGAGTTCGATCGCAACTTCACCGGTATCGTGCTGAGCCTTCGACCGGGACCGGCCTTCGAACGAGACGGTCGGCCACCGTCGCTTTGGCGCGGTCTGGCGGATCGCCTGCAGGGCAGCCGGGACGCGTTCGCGTTCATTCTCCTGATGTCCCTCGCGCTGGTGATCCCGGGTCTTCTGGTTCCCGTTTTCACGCAGGTTTTCGTCGACCAGATCCTGGTGAACCAGTTCACGGACTGGCTGCTGCCGCTCGTCGCCGGCATGGGCATCTGCGGGCTTCTGACGGCGTTTCTCACCTTCCTGCAGCGGGAAGCCCTCCTGCGCCTCGAAACCCGGCTTGCGCTCGCCGGCGCGCTCCGCTTCGTGGAGCACATCGTCCGCTTGCCCCTGTCCTACTACGCGCAACGCCACCCGGGCGAGGTCGCGAGCCGCGTCATGCTGAACGATCGCGTGGCGCAGCTCGTCGCCGGCGAGGTGGGCTATGCCGCCTTCAATCTCCTGACCGCAACGGCCTATCTCGCCGCGATGCTGCTCTATGCCCCGGCGCTGTGTCTCATCGTCGTGGTCTGCGCTTCGATCAACCTCGCGCTTCTTGCCTGGTCGTCCCGCGCCCTCGCCGACGACAACCGCCGGCTTCTGGTGGCGACGACGGCACAGACCGGCTTTGCCAAGCAGGGCCTGCAGATGATCGAGTCCTATAAGGCGACGGGCATGGAAGACCTGTTTCGCGAGCGGCTCGTCGCCATGCATGCGCGGATGCAGAATCTGCGCCAGCGCCTCGCGGGGATGCAGCTGCGGCTCAATGCGGTGCCCGGTCTCACGGCGACGGTCACGGGCGGGCTCGTCCTGGTGATCGGCGGCGATCTGGTGATCAGGGGCGAAATGACCCTGGGCATGCTCATTGCCTTCCAGGCTCTGATGGCCGGGTTTCTCGCGCCCATGTCGCAACTGGTCCAGTTGGGCGCTCGCATCCAGGATGGACAGGCCTATCTGCGGATGCTGGACGATACGCTCCAGCATCCGCCGGCCCCCGAGTTCGAGTTCCGGGAGACGGCTCCTCCGAAAGCCTCCGGCCGCCTGATCGGAAAGGTCGAAATCCGCGACCTCAATTTCAGCTACAGCCCCAGCACGCCGCCGCTGATCCGCGATGTCAGCCTGGTGCTGGAACCGGGCGAGAAGCTCGGGATCGTCGGGCGTTCCGGCTCGGGCAAGTCGACCCTCGCAGGGCTCGTCGCCCGGATCCACACGCCGGTCTCCGGAGAGATCCTCGTCGACGGCGAGCCCCTCGCGTCGATCCCCCGCGAGCGGCTGCGCCAGTCGCTCGCCTATGTGGACCAGCGCGCTTCGATCTTCGAAGGCACGATGCGCGAGAACATCGGCCTCTGGGACCATAGCCTTCCGGACGAGCGGATCGTCGCCGCCGCCAAGACGGCCCTGATCCATGATGTGATCCTGAGCCGGCCGGGGGGCTATGGAGCGGCAGTTGCGGAAGGCGGAACCGACCTGTCCGGCGGCCAGCGCGCGCGTCTCGAAATCGCCCGCGCCCTCGTCCGCGACCCGCGGATCCTGATCCTCGACGAAGCGACCGCCGCGCTCGACGGCGAGACGGAAGCCCGGCTCCTGGCCAATCTGCGCGGCCTCGGCGCGACCGTCATCGTGATCGCTCACCGTTACTCCGCCATCCGTGACTGCGACCGGGTCATCGTCATGGAGGGCGGCATCGTCGTGCAGGACGGCAGGCCGCGGGATCTGCTGGCCGTGCCCGGCCCCTTCCAGGCCCTCATGCGCGAGGAATAGGCATGGACACGCTCGCGCACGAACGGGACGAAGAGCTGCCCTCCCTGATCCGGACGACCTCGATCCTCCTCGACACGCCCGGCACCTGCCATGCGGTCGTGGAAGGCGAGGTCGACCTTTACGCCGTGCGGCCCAACCACATGTCCGCACGTCATCCGCTCGGCCGCATCGGCCGGGGCGGCCTTCTGTTCGGCTCCGACCCCAGCCTGCTCGGAGACGAAACGCTGCTCGCCGTCCCGAGCGCCGACGCCCGGATCTACCGTCTTCCCGGCGAGGGCTGGCGGGCCGAAAAACCGCTCGAGGCCTTCGCGACCGGAGCCGCCGCCTGGCTCGCCGCCCTGGCTGCGGGCATCGGCCATGGCATCGAACCGAAGCCGCGCCTCGACGTCGCCTTCTCCGACGCGCTCCCCGCCCCGCTCCCCCTGCCTCCCAAGGCCGTGGTCGGATGCGGCAGCGGCGTCGTCTGGATCGACCTGCCCGAGGAAGGCGGTCTTCTGTTCGGGGTCGAACCCGTGCAGGGATTGATCCCCCTGCCCATGGGCGCATGGGTGACGCTCGACCAGGGCGGCGCGGTCACCGTCCTCTCCTGGTCGGGCGGTCTCGCGCGCGCTGATTGGTCGACGGCCCTCGACGCCTTCAACGCCGCCTCGACCGAGCTGCTTCCTGTGGTGCGCGGCTTTGCCGAAGCGGATGAGTTCAACCGCATCCAGAGCCGCGAGCAGGCCGAGGACCATGACCGACAGCAGACCGCCGAGCGTTTCGCCGAGATCCTGCACAACGCGGTTCCGCAGAAGCAGGAGACCATCGACCATGGCCTGATGGACGTGCTGCGCATCCTGGGAAAGGAGCTCGGCATCCGCATCCAGCGCCCGGCCAAGGCGCGCAGGGCCCAGATGGACCGCCTCTCCACCGCCGAGGAGATCTGCCGTGCGTCCGGCATCCTGCTGCAATCCGTTGCGCTGGACGAGGGATGGTGGCGCTTTGAGATGAAGCCGCTCCTGGCCCGACGCCGGAACGGCGACCCGGTCGCCCTGATCTGGCGTCGCGGCCGCTATGAGGAAGTGGATCGAACCGGAGCGCGCCGCGTCGTGTCGGGCAAGGTCGCGGACACGATCGAACCCCTCGCCCAGATGCCGTTCCTGCCGCATCCGGCAAAGATCGGCCTGATCGAGCTGCTCGTCGCAAGCCTGCGCAAGGGGGGACCTGACACCCTCGCTTTCCTGGCCGCGACCTTGACCGGCAGCCTGATCGGCCAGCTCCTGCCGATGATGACCACGCTCGTTTTCGGCATCCTTGTGCCGGCCGCCATGCAGGACAGCCTGGCTCAGATCGGCGTCGTCATCATGCTGGTCGGGGTCGCGGGCTTTCTGGTTCATATAGCGGGCGAGACGGCCCGCCAGCGGCTGATGACGCGCGGCGACGGCGCGATCTTCGACGCGACCTGGAGCAGGATCGTCGCCCTGCCTCTCGCGGAGCTGCGCAAACAGCCCAGCGCCATGACGGCCGCCCGGGTCGGCGCGAGCGTTTCCACCGTCGCGGGCCTGCGCCAGTTTCTCTATTCGACCGGCAGCACCCTCGGCATGGTCCTGTCGAGCCTCGCCACCATCGCCTGGAACAGCCCGCTGCTGGCGGCCCTGGCGGCCGGCCTGGTGACGGTGCACGTCGCGACCGGCCTCCTCGCGGGCTGGCTGCAGGCCCGCGCCTATCTCACGGGCGAGCAGCTGATGGGCGCGGCCGACAGCCACATGGTGCAGATGGTCAACGGCATCGTCAAACTGCGCAGCGGCGCCGCGGAGGAACGCGCAGTCCTTCGCTGGGCGGATCGCTTCGCGGCGATGCGGAACCGTCTCGTCAAGGCGCGGCGGGTGATGAACGTTTATGAAAGCTGGCTGGCCGCCTACCCGATCTTCGGCAGCGCCGCGCTGTTCTGGCTCATCCACACGCTCGCCGTCAGCAAGGACGGAAGTGCGAGCCTGCCCATCGCATCCGTGATTGCCGTCGTCACCGCCTTCACGATCATGTTCGCTTCGGTGGGGCAGTTCCTGCGCAGCATCCTGTCCGTCTGGATGCTCAAGCCCAGCTGGACCTTCGCGAAGCCGCTCCTGGAGACCCCTCCCGAGCGTCTGACGGGGCTTTCCGATCCCGGCTCCCTCACGGGCGAGATCGAGTTCTCGTCCGTCGGCTTCCGGTACGACGAGAACGCCAATGTCCTGAACGGCATTTCATTCCGCGCCGCGCCGGGCGAGGCGATCGCCATCGTGGGATCGTCGGGCAGCGGCAAGTCCACCCTCGTGCGGCTGCTGCTCGGGCTCGAGAAGCCGACATCAGGGGCGATCTATATCGACGGCCAGGATATCCGCTCGCTTCACCCGACCGCTCTTCGCCGCCAGATCGGCGCCGTTCTGCAGGACGAGAAGCTCCCGCCCGGCTCGATCATGGACATCGTCAGAGGAACCACCGACGCGGACCCGGACGCCATCTGGAGGGCCCTGAAGGCTGCCGCCATGGACGAGGATGTCGCCGCCATGCCGATGGGTATCCATACGGTCCTGCCGGATGCGAGCCGCACCCTCTCGGGCGGCCAGGTGCAGCGCCTCGCCCTGGCGCGGGCGTTCCTGCACAAGCCGCCGATCATGGTTCTCGACGAAGCGACGAGCGCTCTGGACAACGCCACCCAGGCCCGCGCCATGCAGACCGTGATGAGCATGCCGGCGACCCGGATCATCGTGGCTCATCGTCTGAGCACGATCCGCTATGCCAGCCGCATCATCGTGCTGCATGAAGGCCGCATCGTCGAAAGCGGCACCTACGCGGATCTGATGAAGCGCCGCGGGCGCTTCGCCGGCCTGGCGGAAGGCCTGGACGGCGGGCGCACCGCGCCTGCCGCCTGATGCCGCCGGAGGAGCATTTGGGGAAGCATCACGAGAGAGCGGCGGCGGCCGTACCGACGTCGTCGAAGATCTGAAAGATCGGTGTGAAGCCGCTGACGTCGAAGACCTCTTTCACCTGCGGCGCGAGACCGACGAGCGCCAGCCGGTTCCTGCCGGCCTTCGCGAGCTTCGCGGCCTTGAGCAGCACCCGCAATCCCGCCGAGCTGACATAGGCGACATCCTTGAGATCGACGACCAGGGCGGGCCTGCTCCGGGCGCGTTCGCTGAGGATCTCCTCCAGGTGACCGGACGTATTGCTGTCGAGCCGTCCGTTCGCGACGACGACGGCGACGTCGCCGATGGATTGTTCCTGAATGATCATCTCAAGCGCCTTTCGAACGAGCCGTATAGGTTTTCTGAAATCGAAGATGGTTGCGTCCCTGTGAGCGTTCATAAACGATATCGCTCATCATCGTGCGCAGGAAATGCACCCCGAGGCCGCCGATGGGGCGTTCCTCAACGCCGCTGTCGAGATCGGGCGGCGGCGCATGGAGAGGATTGAAGGGCCTGCCGTCGTCGATGATCTCGACGCGAACGGCTAAGGGGCCCGGCGCCATGCGCATCTCGACGACGCCCCCGCCCGGCTCGTCATGGCCGTGAGTGACGATGTTGGTGAAGATTTCCTCGATCACCAGGCAGAGCTGCGCGGCCTCCCGAGACGGGACGCCATGCGCCTCGCAGAAGGCCTCGATCGCGGCCACCATCTTGTCGAGATCGCCGAGATCGTTCGCCAGTTCGGTGACATGGGCTCCGTGACCCGTCGTTTCAGCCATGGCCGGCACCGCCCTGGTAGGTCCGGTGCGTCGAAAGGCCGAAGGCGACGAGAAGCCTGTTGGGATTGATGCCCAAGGCACCGCTCAAGTCGTTGATGTCCTGGTTCGGCCCGACGATTTCGACGCGCTGTCTCGGCCGGATCTCGGTGTCCGCAAGGCCCGTGACGTCGACACAGGTGGTCGTCATCGCGGCATCTCCGACGAAGGCCACGCGCCGATTGTTCACGAAGGCGCTGCAGCGATCCGTGAACGCCTCCGGCAGGCCGTCGGCATAGCCCAGGGCAATCGTCGCGATCCTGCGCGGCTCGTCGATCCTGTCGCCCCGATAGCCCAGGCTGCTTCCCGCCTGCAGCCCCTGCACGGACAGGACGGGAGCGTCGAGCGCGATCACGGGCTCGGAGTGGTATCCGGCGATGCGAGCGCTGTGCACGCCGTAAAGGGCGCTTCCCACCCGCGCCAGCCCGATATGCCAACGGGGCCCGGCATAGACGAAGGACGACGTGGCGATGCTCGGCAGCGCATCCGGAACCAAAGCCGAAAGCTCCTGGAACAAGGCGAGCTGGCTCCTGTTCCCGTCGCGGTCCGGCTCCGAGAAGCCGGCGAGATGGGACATCAGAACCGCCACGTCCAGCGATTCCAGCGCGGAGCCCGCCGCGATCTCCCGGAACGTGTCGGGCAGAACGCCCATGCGGCCGAGACCCGTATCGAGATTGATCGCGACGGACATTCCGGGCGCCGCCCGGGCGCTGAGCGCGATCTCCTCGGCCGTTCCCAAGGCGGGGACGAGGCGGGCTTCGACGAAATCCTGCGGCCGCCGGCCGGCGAGCCCTTGAAGCACGAAGACGCGAGCCCCGGCCACGACCTGCCGGACGCTCAGACCTTCCTCGAAGGTTTCCACCCAGAAGATCCTGCATCCGGCCGCCGCCAGGGACCGGACGACGGGCACGAGGCCCAACCCATAGGCGTCTCGCTTCACGACGGCGGACGCTGCTCCCTGCGAGAGTGCGCCGCGGACGGCTGCGAAGTTGCGGCCGATCGCATCCAGATCCACGGTGAGGCGCGCCCGTGCGGCCGGCTCCTCCACCGGCGGATGCAGGCGCTCGACGGCTTGCGCCTCCTTCAGCCTCAACATGCCATGAACTCCAGCAGAACGCTTTCGCCCGAGCGGCGGTACCGGATACCGCGCCATCCCGCTCGGAGAAGATCGGCCTGCCCGGCGACATCGGACGCGTCGACCTCCCTGCATCCCCCAGCCTGGTCCGAGCGGACCTCGTCCAGGACCAGCGTGTATCGAAGCCTGCCGCCGTAGCGCTCGCCGAGCGCGGCGATCATGAGCCCGGCCCGCATCAGGCTCATCCAGCTCGGGCAATTCTGCGGAGCGGCGGTCGCGAAGAAGCGTTCGATTCCCGTTCTTCTCCCGAAGGCCAGCCGCTCGCGGCTCAAGGCCTGCTGCAAACCTCTTCCGCGATAGTCCGGATCGACGGCGCTTCCGCACAATTTGGCGGTCGGGCGAGCGGCGGCATAACCGAGAAGCGCGCAAAGATCGTCCTCCGGCTCCAGGCGCGTCTGGATCAGCGCGTAGGCGATCAGCCTCTCCTCATGGAACACGCCGAGACCGAGACCATTGCCGTCGAGGATGTCCGCGAAGAAATCCGGCGTCTCGCGCCTCACCCAGTCAGCGCTGTCGAGCGTGCCGACCGCGACGTGATGGAGAGCGCACACGGCCTCCACATGACGCCCGTCGAGCGTGCCCCAGCTCAAGGCCTCGTCCAAGCCTGCGCGTTCCAGGGCGAGCATCAGATGACTTCCGCGTAGTTGAGCATGGCGAGCGGCGGATAGAACGCGAGCTTCTTGGCCACCTCCATGTTGATGATGAGCGAAAAGCGCTTGAGCGTTTCGGCCGGGATCGTCGCCGGATCCCGGCCTTTGAGGATCTCGATCGATTTGGACGCGGCGAGCTGACCGACCGAATAGTAGCGGCTGATCAGGCCGACGAGGGCGCCGCCCTCGCGGACCGCCAGCTCCGCGGCTCCGAAGGTCGGCAACCCGGCCGCCAGGGCCGCGGGGGACACCCGGTCGTAGATCGTTCCGAGGAACGTATCCGGCAGATAATAGAGCCAGTCGGCCCCCTCGCGGCGAATGTCTGCGACGAGTTCTTCCACGCCGTCGGCCAGCGGCGCGCCTTGCGCGTTTTCGGCGAAGGTGCGCTCGACGAGGCGGAACTCCATCGGTCCCGCGAGGCGGCGAAGCTCGTCGACGATGGCGACGGAATTCTGCTCGCTCCTGCTGTAGAGCACGCCCAGCGTCCTGAACGGCCGGTAGGATTTCATGGCCCGAAGCTGCTTCTCGGGCGGCACAACGTGAATGGCGCCCGTCACGCGGCGGCCCGGCCTTTCGAGTGACGGGATGATGCCTGCCGCGACCGGCGCCGCGACGAGCGCGAAGACCACGGGACTATCGACGATGTGCCGGGCCGGATCGGCCGCATCGAAGCGGCCCGCGACGCCGAGGGTGACGGGCGTCCCCCAGGTATAGACGAGGTCCGGCTTCAGCGCGCGGATCTCCTCGACCAGGGCGGGCAGCTTCCGGACATCCCTGTCGATGTCCCGTGTCGTGAAGAGGGCGTCCACGTTGTTGGCCGCGAAGTAATCGCGATAGCCGCGCTCGACCTCGGTCTCACCCCGGAACGTGATCATGTAGATGCGCGGCCGGGCCGTGGCGTCGGCCGCCCTGCCCGCGCCCGCACCGAGAGCGAGCGTGCCCGTCGCGCCCAGGCCCAGTGCGGCGATCATGTCCCGGCGGTTCAACATCTCAAATCCTGACAGAACTTTCGACCGAGACCGAACGGTGCCTCGTGCCCATGTGAACGAAAAGAAACAGGACGGCACCGGCCGCCACGATGCCGCCCAGCGTGAGCAGCGCCGCCTCGAAACCGAACCGCGCGAGCAGGAGGCCCGCCACGACGGGCCCCAGGGCGCTCCCCACGCGCTCCACCAGCCTGTAGAGCCCGAAGGCGGAATCCTCCGCGCCGATGCGGGACGCCAATTCGCCGACGAGGCCCGCCTGCGGGGTGATCGACATCGCCTGAGCGACACCGAACTGCAGCAGGATCACGAACAGGATCCAGTTCCCGGCGGGCAGCAGGATGTAGAGGCAGGCAAGCCCCGTCAGCAGGGCGCCGCCCAGCACGAACGGCATCCGCATGTCGAGCTGTTTCGACAGATGGGAGAAGACCGGAACGAGCAGCACGGTCGCCATGGGATAGACGATCTGCGCCCGCCCGATTTCCACGGCGGACGCGCCGTGAGCGGCCATCTGCATCGGAACGAGATAGAAGCACAGCGCGAAGAGAATGAGTTTCGCCGGCAGGGCGCAGCCCAGCAGAAGGACGCCGAAGGCGGGCGAGCGGCTCAATCCGGTCCAGAGGGACGACGCCTTCGCGGGATGCGAGACCATCGCGTCCATCGCGGCCCGCTTCAGGGGAATGATCGTCCAGCCGATCGCGAGGCTCAAGAGCGCTAAGCCGCTGATGACGAGATAGGTCGGCGACGGCCCTATCTGCTCGGCCAGCATTCCGCCGACGGCCGGGCCGCAGAGGCCCGCGACCATGATGGCTCCGACCATGATGGCGAGACCGCGCATGCGGCTTTTGCCCCTGCTGGTATCGATGACATGTCCCTGCGCGGCCACGAAAACCAGTGCGAAGCCGATCGCCGACAGGCCATGGCCGGTCAGAAACACGAGGAAACCGGTCGACACCGAGCAGATCAGATATCCGGCCGCCGCGACGCTCGCTCCGAGACGGAACGACAAGCCCCTTCCCCACCGCGCGGTCTGTACGGCGAGCGGCAGTTGCAGCGCCGCCACGATCCCCATGTAGAGAGCCATCGCGACGCCGACCGCCATCGTCGGAGACAGAGGGATGAGATCGGACGCGAGCGCGCCGACATAGCCCGGCATGAAGGGGCGTGTCATTTCAAGCGCGAACATGAAGAGGAAGAGCGGCGCGCGGATGCTCTCGGCGGACGTCGCCGAACCGTCCTGCGTCTCGAAGATCTTCGTGTCCGCCGCCAGAGAAGCGAGTTCGGCGCGGGCGGCGGCGTCTCCGACATCGTCGGCCCGGGCAACGAGCCGTTCGTGCCGCGCTCTCGCCCGCTCGATCCCGCGGTCGAGAGATCCCGCGGCTTGCGCCAGCGCCGAAGCGTCGGACATCATGGGGCGACGGCTGAAATCGCCGATGCGCAGCGCCCTGATGCGGCTCTCCACGCCATCGAGAGTGGAAACGAGGCGGACGCCGAACAGAAGCACCAGCAATTCGAGCGCGATCAGGACCGAGATCAGCAGCACGACGGCAAGATCGCTCCACAGTCCGTGCAGGATGCGCCGGGCATAGCCGGGATCGCCGGTCACCTCGATCCGGGCAACCTCCTTGCCGTCGAACCGCACGGGCGCCGCCACCGCGCGCCCGCCTGCGACCGCCCTGCCCTCGCTGATCATGGGCTTGCCCGCCCCGGCCGGGAACAGTGCAATTTGCGCGAACTCGCCATTGGCTTCGAGGACCGTCCTGAAACTCCCGTCCACGCCGACCAACCCGCTCAGCGGCACCCCGAGCGCGAGAGCGCGCTCCACCTGAGCCGCGAGAGACCGGCCCACGGTTTCGGCCTTCTGATCGATCTCCGGTACCAGGAGCTGACGGCTCGCCGTGAAGGCCGCATAGGATACGGCGCCAAGACCGAGCGTCAGAACCGCCACGAGCAGCACGGCGAGACGCAGGCGGAAATTCGCGCCGAACCGGGACCCGTCGAAGCCCGCCGCCCTCCTCATCCCGCATGCCCCAGGCGCGCTTCGATGCGATCGTGAGCCTGGCGAAGAGCGCTCCACGCCGGGCTCTCATCGAGCTGCCCTGCGGGATTTGCCGCAAGCCGCTGCATGGGCCTCAGAAGGACGAGCACTCCCATGGCCGACAGCGCGGTCGCGCATAACGCGACGGCAAGCGCGGCAAGACAGATCGTCCACGCCAAATCTGACAGCGCCGCCCCGATGGGGCCGGAGGCATAGACCGCCTCGACCCTGGCAGTCACCTCTCCCAGATCGTTCATGACGGGGACGGAGACGACCAATTGCCCTTCGCTCTCGCTCAGATCTTCGCTCCGGAACAGGACGCTCCGGTCGGGCAGGCGGACGAAGAAGCCGAGCAGCAGAGGCACGCCCTTGGATTCGCGCGCAAGCAGACTCGGAACAGCCGCCTGTTCGGTCACGGCGATCCCCATCGACTGGCTGGTCTCCATCGCGGCGGCGACCTGTTCCGCGAGCATGCGCATGCGCGCCGCGATGCCGTCGAGATATGTGGTGCGTGCGGCCGCATAACTCATGTAGGCGCCGAGCCCGAGGCAAAGCGTTACAATGATACATATCGTTGCAAGTATGCGCCCCGAGAACTGCAACATTGTCGTTTTTGTCCGCAATATTTTAAAAGCGATTTCCGCAAGCGGATGCAGGAATATTTTAATATAGAATAAATCGACCCTTGCAAGAACCCTGGCAAGAACCCTTGCATGAGTTCGCAGATCTGCTGAATCGGCCATCGAAAACTCGACGCCTCATCCACACGGTCCTGTTCGGAGAGACCCATGGGCTTTGCTTTCCGCGTCATCGCAAGCTGCGCGATTCCCGTCGCGCTCGCGATGATTGGCATCATCGTCGCCACCTATCTGACCCTCTCGGGCATCGCGGAGCGGCAGCAGGAAGACCGGATTCTGTTTCGCCTGGAAAATCTCCGCACGAGCATCGAGGCAAATCTGAGCCTCGGTTTCCAGCTCGCTCAGATCGGCGGAACGCAGGACGTGCTGGAGCGAGCCAGATCGACGGATTCGGTCCTTCAGGCCCTCGACGTCTTTTCCGGCGACGGCGTGTCCGTCTACAGCACGGATCGCGGCGTCAAGGGCGAGCCCGTTCCGGCCGAATGGCGCGCCGCTGCGACCACCGGCAACGCGGAGGACCATTGGCGGTATGAAGGCCCCGCCGAACTCGTTCTCGGCCTGCCGATCCGCAACGATCTCGGCGACGTCGTCGGTCACATCGTGAGCATCACGTCGCCCGAAGAGGCCCTGGCGGCGGATCTGCCAGGTCTTCTGCAGAGATTGGCGTTCTGGATCGTTCCCGTCGGTCTCGCCGCCTCGATGGTTGCGGCGCTCGCTCTGAGCCGGCGGATCACGCGTCCCTACCACGCGATCGCCGATGCGCTTGCGGGACGGATCGCCTCTCCGAATCCGGACGAGCCCCGAGAGGCCGCCGCGCACGCCGCGCGGCGATCCGGCCTGATGGCGATGGCCGATCTGGAAAGCGCCACCGAGCGCCTCGAGGCGATCGACCATGCCCTTTGAGCACAGGAAGGGCAGCCATGCGCGACATCTGCCGGCGCATGTCGCGGGGGTTGTCGCCGTCTTCATCATCACGGCGGCGACAGGCCTCGGCATCGCCTGGCTGTCGATCTCCTTCGTCAGGGAGAGCCTGCGGTCGGAGCAGCGCTCGGCCCAACGCGCTGTGGCGGAGGCCGTGCAGCGATCGGTCGACAGGGCGCTTGCCCATGGAATTCCCCTGACGGCCATCGAAGGACTGACTGATTATCTGAACGACATGAGCCGCCGCATCGCCGGGACCAGGGCCATCGAGATCCGCTCGGATGCCGGATTCAGGGCCGTCGGGGGTGCCCCCGGCTCCGCTCAGGACACGCTCGTCTTGCCTCTCGCGAGCCTGGGAGCGGAGATCGTCGTTTATCGCGACGACGGCCCCGTGACCGGCGCGATCGAGCGCCTCCATGCCCAGGCCCTGATCCTCGCGCTGGCCGCGGCGCTGCTGGCGTCGGCCCTTCTCTGGTTGCTGGCGCTTCGCCCGCTGACGCGGGCGCATCGCCATCTCGCAACCGTGATCGACGCCGTGAGCGGGGGCGACTTCACGCAGGCCGCGACGATCCACACGGCGACCCCGGCCGACATGCCCCTTCAGGAAGCCCGCGCGCTCACGCGCGAGGTCACTGCCCATTACGCGACGATGCATTTTCAAGCCGAAAGCCTCCGGGCCATCGATTTCGATGACAGCCTGGCTCCCTTGATCGACGAGGCCGTGGAGCGTGCCTGCGGCGGGCGCCGCTTCGCTTCGGACCCGGTTGCAGAAAAGACGCCCTGATGCTGTTGCGCCATCGACTTTCCATCATCGCGTCGGCAGGCGCCCTGCTGATCGTGTGCGGTCTGCTCTGGGCCTCCCGCCAGGGCGAGACGATTTCGGCGCAGCGCCTCTCCTCCGTGGCGACCAACGGGCAAAATGCGCTCTGGCAGCAGCTCGTCCGCTCCGAGGTGGAGCGCCTCGACCAGATGGCGGATGCCCTGCAGAACCCTTCGTTCCTGCGGGCCATCGACGACGGCGGCACCGGTCGGATCTCATCCGTCATCAATGCCGAATTCGGCGCGACCCGCGACCGGCTGGCGGTTCTCGAATTGTCCCGCGGCGACGGCCGGGTGCTGCATTCGACCGGACGCGCGCTCGACAGCGAAAGAGCCCTGGACCTGACCACTCTCGCGGAAGTGGCCGCGGGCGCCAGCAGGGCGGGCCTTTGGCAAAGCGCGCCGGACCGCTTCCTGATCGCGAAGACATTTCCGCTTCGCGACGCGAAGGGCGACACCGTCGTCGTCACCCTGGGCCTCGATGCGGCGGACGTTCTGGGCCGGTTCGCCGAGAGCCTGAAGACCGACGCCTTTCTGATCAACCCGCGTGGGCGAATGGTCGTGGGGACCGGTCCGGAGCTGTGGCACAGGCTGCTCCCTCGCCTGCCCCTGCGCAGCGCGAGCGTTGCGACGCAGGAGATCGACGGCCGCATCTACTCCCTGGTCGGGGTGCCGGTGAGCGATCTGAGCGGAGGCCTTGCGGGCCTGCTGGTCACGCTGGACGACGCCACGCAGGCCCTGGCTCCGGCGGAGCGGATCAGGACCCTGAGCATGGCCGGATCCTTCCTGTTCGCCCTGGCTCTCGTGGCGGGGCTTCATGTCTACCTGATCCGGGCCTTTCGTCCGCTCGACCGCACGACCAAGGTGCTGAACGCGCTCGCGCGGGGCGACACGACGGCCCGGATCGCTCCGACCGGCGACGACGAGATCGGCCGGATCGCCGAAACGGTCAGCCATTTCCGGGACAACGCCATCGCGCTCGACCGGCTGCGCCTTCAGCAGACCCGGCAGCGGCGGCGCCAGGAGCGGCTCATCCGGGGCAGGATGAAGGAGCTCGCCGGCACCCTCGATTCGAACGGACGCGATGAGATCCTGACCATCCTCGACACGCAGACGCCTCATGGCGGCGAGGATGCGGATTTCGTCCTGTTGCCCCATGTGCTGCAGCAATTGTCGAACCGCATCACCCAGCAGCATCTGAGGCTGAACGAGCTGATCGCGGACCTGCGCGACTCTCTCGTGACGAAGACGAAGCTCGCCGGCATCCAGCAGGAGCTGGAGATCGCCCGTCAGGTGCAGCTCGCCATGGTTCCGGCGACCTTTCCGGCCATCGACGCCATCGATATCGACGGCGGGATGATCGCCGCCAAGGAGGTCGGGGGCGACTTCTTCGACTGCTTCGCCCTGACGGAGAACACATACGTCCTGATGATCGGAGACGTGTCGGGAAAGGGCGTCCCGGCCTCCCTGTTCATGGCGATCACCCGCACCCTGCTGCGGGCCACCGCTCTCTACGAGCCCGATCCGGCGCGTTGCGTCGAGAGCGTCAACAACCTTCTCGCCCGCGAGAACGAGCAGATGCTGTTCGTCACCCTGTTCTACGGCGTGCTCGACGTTTCCACGGGCGAGCTCGTCTACGTCAATGCGGGCCACAACCCTCCCCTCCTCGTGAGCGCCTCGGGAGCCGCGCGCTATCTCGACGGGACCGGCGATATGGCGCTCGCGGTAATGGAGGATCAGGGCTACCGCGCCGAGCGCCTGACGCTGATGCCGGGCGATCTGCTCGTCACGTTCACGGATGGCATCACGGAGGCCTTCAATCCGGAGAACGAAGCCTTCGGCGAGGAGCGGTTGAAGGATCTCTGCCTGCGCGAGCGAGAGGCTCCGTCCGTTCAGGTGCTGATGCAGCGGGCCTACGGAGCCTTGACGGATTTCGTGCGCGACGCCGAACAATCGGACGACATCACATGGCTCGCCCTGCGCCGGCGGCCATGAGGTCCTATGGCATCGGACGTAACATCGAACCCGCATCCGACGCTGTAAGTCGATGTCTTTCAGCTTTTTTCGCGCAAAACCGGTTCCCACTTTTGCGTCCGATGCTCTCGACAAAAGAGCCGCCGGGAAACCCGGCGGCTCGTCGTTTCATTCAGGAACTCGGACGATCGGCGTGACTACGACGCGGAGCCCATCTCGCCGGTGAGCCAGTATTTGACCCGCGCGGGATGCTCGCTGATGTAGTTCTCGATCGCCTTGTCGACCGAGCCTTCGTTCGAGTCCGACATCGCGGCTTCGAGTTCGCTGAGCGGAAGGTGCATGCGCATCAGGAACTGCGCGACCTCCGGATGGTCGCTCTGGAAGCCCTGGCGGGCGATCGCGTAGACCCGCTCGACGCCGCCGAGCGCCTGTTTGGGATCGTCGAGATAGCGCAGCTCGTACTTGCCAAACATCCAGTGGGGGCTCCAGCCCGTCACCACGATCCACTCTTTCCGGCGGATCGCGCGATCCAGGGCCGACACCATGGCGGCGTCGCTGGCGGTGGTCAGATCGTAGCCGCTCAGGTCATAGGTCTTGACGGCTTCCTTCGACAGACGGGTGAGGCCCGCGCCGGGGTCGATGCCCTGGATCTTGCCTGAGAGCTTCTCCTTCACGTCCGGCTTGGAGAGGTCGGCGATGGACCCGATCTGATCCTTCGGGACGTAGTTCGGCACGACCCATCCGAGCTTGGCGTCCGTGTAGAGAACGCCGAGGGTCACGACCTTGTCGCCCACGCGCTTCCAGTAATCCTTATGGGTTTCGGGCAGCCAAGCCATCATCATCGCATCGATGTCGCCCTTCGCCACGCCCTGGTATTGCGGCGCGATATCGGTCTGCAGAAGCTCGACCTTCTCGGAATAATTGTCCTCGATGAGCTTCTTGGCGAGCTTGGTGACGAACTCCGCATCGGCCCAGGCGGTCCAGCCGATCTTGATCGGCTTCTTCTCCTCTTGCGCCTGCAGCGTGCCCGCAAGGCCTGTGGTCAGGGCCGCCGCGAGGGCGATCCGGGCGAAGGTCTTGAGCATAGGGTTCTCCTTTATCGCTCTTGGGGTTTCTTGGGGTTGTCGGGCACGGGACCGGAGGACCGGCCCCCTGCCCGTCGTCACGCGCCTGCCTGGGCAGGCACGGTTTCGATTCCGGCGACGGCCCGCCTGGCTCCGGCGCGGCGGGCGACGGGAAGCGGGATCCTCAGGGCTGCCGGCCGTGAGAGGCTCTGCGTCAGACGGTCGAGGATGATGGCCAGGATCACCACGGCGAGGCCGCCCTCGAAGCCCACGCCGACGTCGAGACGCTGAATGCCCGTCAGCACCGTGTTACCCAGGCCTCCCGCGCCGATCATGGAGGCGATCACCACCATCGAGAGCCCCAGCATGATGGTCTGGTTGATGCCGGCCATGATGGACGGCAGGGCCAGCGGGAACTGCACCTTGAACAGAAGCTGGCGGTCGGTGCAGCCGAAGGCTTGCCCGGCCTCGACGAATTCGCGGTTCACCTGCGTCAGGCCCAAAGCCGTGAGGCGCACGACGGGCGGCATCGAGAAGATGACGGTCGCGATGGTGCCGGGCACCGCCCCGAGACCGAAGAACATCGCGGCCGGGATGAGATAGACGAAGGCCGGCATCGTCTGCATCAGATCGAGCAGCGGGCGCGTGCCGGCCGCGGTCAGAGGGCTGCGGGCCATGAGGATGCCGAGCGGAATGCCGAGCGCGATCGCGATCGCCGTCGCGGCGATGACGAGGGCGAGCGTCTCGATGGTCTCCTTCCACAGGCCCATGCCGACGATGAGAAGAAGCGCCGCCCCGCAGAGTACGGCGAATTTCCAGCCGACCCGCCAGAGCGCGAAGAGCGCCACGATGCCGATGAAGGCCCAGGACGGCAGCCACGAGAGCCCATCCTTGATGCCGTCGGCGAAGAAGCCAATGACGTCCGCGATGGCGTCGAGGGTCGGCGAAAAATGGTCGAGCGTATACTCGACAGCGGCGCTGGCGGCAGCGCCGATGCTCAGTTCGAAATCCATGAATGTATCCTTCGCGCGGGAGCCGGGTTCAGGCGGCGCGGTCGAGCGTCATGAGGAGGGACGACTTGGAAATGGTGCCGACATAGCGCCCGGCCGCATCCACGACCGGCACCGGCCACCGGCTCTCGGCGACCCGGCCCATGACCTGCGCCACCGGCGCATCGGCCTCGATGGGCACCATGTCGGGCAGGAAGGCCCGCCGATAGGGATCGGGCCAGCCGGCATGCACGGCCTCCTTGAGCGACTCGGCGCTGACCATGCCCTGGTAGCGCTTGTCGCGTGCGACCACGATCGCGACGTCGCGATCGTGAGCCCTGATGCGTTCGAGCGCGGCATGGACGCTCAGGCCGGCGCGATCGATCAGGGTGATCTGGCTGTGGCGGGCGATGTCGCCCGCGCGGAAGACATGCGCGACGTCCACGTTGCGGAAGAACGACCGGACATAGTCGTTCGCCGGATTCATGACGATCTCTTCCGGCGTGCCGACCTGCACCACAACCCCGTCCTGCATGATCGCGATGCGGTCCCCGATGCGCATCGCCTCGTCGAGGTCGTGGCTGACGAACACGATCGTGCGGCTGTGCTCCGCCTGGAGGCGAAGAAGCTCATCCTGCATCTCGGTGCGGATCAGGGGATCGAGGGCCGAGAAGGCCTCGTCCATGAGGAGGATCGTCGGCTCGTTGGCGAGAGCGCGTGCAAGACCGACGCGCTGCTTCATGCCGCCGGAGAGTTCGTCGGGACGGCTTGCCGCATAGCGGCCGAGACCGACCGCCTCGAGCGCCCGGAGAGCCTTCTCGTGACGCTCCTTCTCGGGCATGCCGGCCACCTCCAACCCGAAGGCGGTGTTGGCCAGAACCGTGCGGTTGGGCAGAAGCGCGAAGCTCTGGAACACCATGCTCATGTCGCGGCGGCGCAACTCGATCAGGTCGCGCTTGCCCATTTTCGTTACGTCCTGGCCGTCCACCAGGATCGAGCCCAAGGTCGGGTCGATCAGCCGGTTCAGCAGGCGCAGGAGAGTCGACTTGCCGGAGCCGGACAGCCCCATGACCACGAAAATCTCGCCTTCCCTGATGCTGAAGCTCGCGTCGTTGACCCCGATGGTGCAGCGCGTCTCGGCCTGGACGGCATCCTTGCCCTGTCCGGACCGAATCATGTCGATGGCGCGCGGAACCTGCGGGCCGAACACTTTGAATACGTTGCGAAGGACGATCTTGTCAGCCGATAGGGCCGCAGCAGCGCTGCGCACGGTATCGTCTTTATCAGTCATCAAACCCCCGATTTCCCCTGCCTAAAAGGTTAGGGGCAACCTCCGTTGTGTAATGTTTGCCAGGAGAATAGTTGAAAGATTGGACCAGGCCATATTCCTGCACGCGTCATAGCGCGCAAATGCCTCGGTCCGGCGAAACGGACAGCATATTTGGCTGCCTTCGATGAGGTTTATCTAGACGGTTCGAGCCATATTGCCAACCCTTGAGGCATGAATTGGCTGGATTCCCTGTTCATGACGATGGGAATTCGACCGCCGCGCGCCATGTCTTTCGGTTACAAAACAGGAGCTTAGCGGCGATCGGAACAGGGCGGCCCCAAAGTCCGGGCAATGTTGCAAAACGCGGGTCTGGGCCAGGCATTCTTGTGGCTGGGGGCGCAGCACGGCGATTTTTCGGTGCCTTCGCGAACACCGTTCAGGGCCGGTTCAGGCGACTCGTTTTCAGCGAAGCGCCTGACGCCATGGGGCTGGCGCATCGTGCGGAAAAGTGGATCCGGTTTTCGCTGACGCGGCCCTTCGGGTCCGCAATGAACGATGCGCTGCTCTAAGAAGGGAGCATCGGATTCAATCCCAAAAGTGGATTCCACTTTTCACGTCCGATGCTCTGGAGCAGCTCGACGAAGAGCCGGACAGGATGCCGTCAGGGATGGTCCTGATCGGAGGGCAGGTCCGCCAGCCGCTTGATCTCGAAGATCGCCGCGACCACGAAGGCCGATAAGACGACGAAGGTCGTGAGCGTTGCGAGGGTCCCTTCCTGCACGCCCGAATTCACTCCGATCACCAGCATCATCGCCAGGACGGGAAGGCCCAGAGTGATCGCAGCCAGGATGACCAGGGGGTTCGCGAATGCCTCGGTTCCATGGGCCTTCGAAGAAGCCCGGGAAGGCTGCCGGGACGAGACCTCCTGCCGGAGGACCTCCCCTTGCGGCACAGGCATTGCCTGCCGGGACGGATCCCGTGCGGGCGAGGCGTCCAACGTTCCAGTCTGCTGCTTCATGAATGCGATCCCGTGATGCGATGCCGAGGAATTGTGCCGGTCGAGCCTGAACTTCACAAGCAAGCCGCACACCATTGGAGTTGGAGCAAAAGGGGTATTTTCAAGACGCTCCACGAAACATCGCCTGCGGCGCCGCCTTGAAAGTCAATGGCCCGCAGCCGAAGCGGAACTCGTAAACATGGCCGCAATGCCTCCCGTCGCCACGGGCTCGCTCGCGGCGCTTCTGAGCTGCCGCAGCAGGCCTTTCCGTTTGGCCTCGTAGTAATAGCCGCGCGAATACAGGGAGACCGCCCGGTCGATATTGCCCCCGGCCACCGTATAGGCATTGGCGAGATAGGGCACCGCATAGGTGAGATTGGTATTGGCATCGAGCAGGCCCGATGCCGGACCCGTGTATCCCATGCCGCGCGCCGTGGCGTAGCGGATCTGCATCAGGCCGAGGAAGCCCCGGTTGGCAGCCTGCGGATTGTAGCCGCTCTCCCGCTGGATGATCCGGTGCACCAGAGCCGCGGGCACGCCGTGAGCCTTTGCGTGCTGCGCCACGAGGGCATCGATGGCGGCGTGGTCCGAAGCGGCAGCCGGCAATGCGCAGGCCGCAACGGCACAGCCCAGAACGAGACGAGCGATCATAGCAACCCCTATGTTTATAGGGGGGCATTCTCCGGGCGAACGTGGCAATTAGGCGTCAGCTTGGCCGTATCGCGGGGGCCGCGCCTCTCTCCGACCCTGGGGAGCGCAGCGATGGACAGTCCGGAAATCGCGCTCCAGGACGGAACCTGAGCCGTTCTTCATCGTCATCCCCTTATGCTTTCCCACGCCGATAACCGAACCGGAGGCGGAGACGAACCGATGGGCAGAAAGTCCTTGCTGATGGCTGCATGTCTTGCCGCTCTCGCGGCCGTGTCTCCAGCCGGAGCCGCCGAAATCTCCATTCTGGTCAACAAGACGACACAGCGCATGACCGTGTCGGTGGACGGCGCGGAGCGCTATTCCTGGCCGGTCTCGACAGGCCTGGGGGATTATTCCACGCCTTCCGGCACCTTCGCTCCATCCCGGTTGGCGAAGGAGCACTACTCCAAGGAGTGGGACGACGCTCCCATGCCGCATTCGATCTTCTTCACCGATGCCGGCCACGCCATTCATGGCAGCCAAGCCGTCGCCCGCCTCGGCACGCCGGCCTCGCACGGCTGCGTACGGCTTGCTCCGAGGAACGCGAGCACTCTCTTCAACCTCGTCGCCGCCGAAGGAATCGGCAACACCCGGATCGAGATCACCGGTTTCGAGCCGATCGGCACGGCGCTGGGATCCGGAAACGGCTCGCAGGGCGACTACAGCCGCCTGACCAGCTTCGATCCCCTGACGGACGGGATCATGGCCGGCGGCGGAGCCGCCCGGCGGTCGACCGACGTGAGACGATAGCCACGGACCGTCATGGCGTCCCCGCGCAGGCGCGGATCCATAACCGCGATATTCCAGACAAAACACGGCGGCGGCCGCTCTCGCTAGGTCCGACCCGGGACGATAGCGAAGACACGATGACATGGGCGCGATGACATGGGCAAGAGAGCGCGGACTTCCCGGCCCGCGCGGATTCGGTTGCGCATCGCACGCACAAGTGGGAGCCGGTTTTGCGTGAAAGGATGGGCGAAAACCGGGTCCACTCCAGGCTGGAAAAAGTGGACCCGGCTTTTCGCAGGAGCGATGCGCTAACGCGGCTTGCGCGGACCCGGCTTCGACGATCCGCCGGTTTTCCGCGTCGATTTGCTCGCGCCCTTCAGGCCGGTCGACGATGCAGCCGCGCGACGCCTCGTAGCGCCCGCCGCGGCGCCCGTCTTCCTGGCGGTCGTCTTGGCAACGCCGGTCTTGGTGGCGCGTTTCACGGCACTCTTGGAAGTCGCGGCACGGGTTTTTGCGGCAGGACGGGCTGACGACACACGCGTCGTTTTCGCAACGCGCCCGGAACGTGCCGGCGTGGCTCTGGATGTCGTCGCAGAACGGCGCGCAGGCGTCTTTGATGCGGAGGCTGTCGTCTTGCGAGCAGTCGACGCCGTCTTGCGGTCGCTCGATGCCGTCTTGCGCGCAGCGGCCTTTTTGGCAACGCCTGTCCTGGACGAGCCGGTCGAGGATGCGCGTTGCGACGTGCTCTTCGTCGCACCGGCGCGTTTGGTGCCGGCAGTGCGACCGCCAGAGGTCCCGGTTTGGCGGGAACTCCTCTTGCGGCCGTCCGTGGAAGCCGAGGACGCGCGCGCGGCGCTGCGTTTCGTCCCTGCGCTCTTCGCCGTGCCGGGTTGGGCCGTCGCATTCCCGACCTTCCGCGATACTCGCGTCGTTGAACTCTTCGTTGAACTCTTCCTGGCGGTACTGGCGGCAGGCCGCCTCGCGGGGGCCGCCTCCGTCGCGATGAACTTGAAGAAGCGGCTCGTCTGATCTGCCCCGATGCTGTCCTGATGCAGGAACGTCAGGTCGCTGTCGTCGAAGATCCGAAAGAATTCATCCCAGGGGACTTCTTCGAGCGCCTCGTCCTGCTCGCCGAAATCGAAGCGGAGAATGCCGCCTCGACCTCTCCTCGTCCGAACGACCGAAGGCCGGCCGCCGCGCTCCTCCGCCCACCGGCGGATCTCGTCGTGATCGGTGGTCGTCGTGGCTTGACTCATGGTCCTTCTCCACCTGTACGAGTTTCATCCTCAACGTCGGCGGCAAAGGTCAGTTCCTGGCACGGCCCCCCGGGAGACCGCCTCGCCGAGCAGGCTTTTCGGTCAAGCTGAAACCAAGTGGTGCGCGACGCGTCTCTATCGCATGCAGGCCCGTGCCTGCCGATGTTGCGAACGCAACGAGCGGATCGCCGGTTCGACATGCTGCACCGTCAACACCAAGCCTTGCAAGCGCAAGCCATGCGGACAGCACCCGTGGACTTTCCCCTCTTTCACACCTGCAGGAGGATTGATCGAATGCTCCGCCAGCCCCTCACCACCCGTCTTCGGGCCACTCTCTTCACCAGCATGCTGTCGGCTGCCGCTCTCTCGGTACCGGCGACGCCAGTCTTCGCCCAGCAGCCTCAGGTCCCGACCGATTTCACCGCGATCGTGAAGCAGAAGATGCCCTCCGTCGTGGCGATCACCACGCGCCAGCACGTGCAGGAACAGAGCCAGATGCCGTCGCTGCCCGAGGATCTTCCCTTCCGCGAATTTTTCCGTCGCTATTACGGCGACGGCGCGCATCAGGATCAGCGGGAGCAGATCCGGCAGGCGCTCGGCTCGGGCTTCGTGATCAGCCAGGACGGCTACATCGTCACGAACAACCACGTGGTCGAGGGAGCCGAGGAAATCCATGTCGTTTTCGGCGAAAACACGAACGTGCCGGCCAAGCTGGTCGGTCATGACCAGGCGACGGACATCGCCGTGCTGAAGGTCGACCCGCAGCCGAACATGACCGTGGCGTCCTGGGGCGATTCGGATGCGGCCGAACCGGGCTCCTGGGCAATCGCCATCGGAAGCCCCTTCGGCCTGGGAGGAACGGTGACGGTCGGCGTCGTATCCGCCCGCGCCCGCGACATTCGATCGGGTCCTTATGACGACTTCATTCAGACAGATGCCTCCATCAATCGCGGCAATTCCGGCGGCCCCCTGTTCAATGCGGCCGGCGAGGTCATCGGCGTGAACACAGCCATCTTCTCCCCGACGGGAACCAATATCGGCATCGGCTTCGCGGTCCCGTCCCGCACCGCTCAGGCCGTCGCCAATCAACTCATTCAAACGGGTCACATCGAGCGTGGCTTCATCGGATTGAGTCTTCAGGACATCACGCCCCCCATCGCTCAGGCGCTCGGAAGGCCCGACGACACGGGCGTCCTCGTCGCTTCCGTGGAAGCAGGCGGACCGGCCGAGAAGGCCGGCGCCCAATCAGGCGACATCATCACCAAGTTCAATGACAAGCCTGTCGAGAACGGACGCAGCCTGTCGCGCTCCGTCGCTGCCGTGAAGCCCGGATCGGAAGCGACTCTGACCGTCGTGCGCGGCGGCAAGACGCAGGATCTGAAGGTCACCGTCGGCCAGCGCCAGGAAGAGCAATCCACCCAGATGGGCTCTCTCGATCAGCAAGACACCGGAAAGCGGCTCGGTCTCGCCTTGAGCCCGATCCCGGACGCCGCACGAGACCAGCTCGGCCTCAAGCCCGGCACGACGGGCGTTCTCGTCCAGCGGGTCGAGCCGAACAGCCCGGCGGCCGAGAATGGCCTGAAGGAGGGCGACGTGATCGTGTCGGCCAACAACCAGTCGGTGACCTCGCCGTCCGACGTCGCCAATGCCTGGTCGCAGGCGCAGCAGAACAAGAGGCCGGTCCTTCTGCGCGTGAAGCGCGAAGACCAGTACCTGTTCGTTGCGATCGGGTCCTGACGGCGCATGGCGCACGAGCGCCGTGCGGCTCCTACGGCATCGGGTGTGGAATGCGGGTGTATCCGAGGGACACAATCCCTCGGTGCCGCATCGCTTCGGGAGGAACCCGCCATGAGGCAAAGCAACTGGCTTGCCCTTTCCGTCGCCGCGATCCTCGTCATCCTGATATGCACGGCGCTGTGGCTCGTTTTCGTGAACCGCAACGAGCCGCCCGGGGCGACGGGGTCCATTGCCGGAGCGCCCGCCGAGGGGCACCCGGTGACGCCGGAGACGCCCGGCCGCTGAGAAGGCCGCATCGCAAGAGCATCGAACGCGGGAAGTGGGCACCGGTTTTGCGTGAAAAGGTGCTCAAGAACATAGACTAGACTGCATCGGATGTACGTTCGATGTCACACCCGATGCGCGACGACGTGCCGACCGGATGGACCGGGACGGCCGCGGTCATTTCTTCACGAATTCCGGAGCGGCTTTGAGCTGGTCCTGCGGGATATCCAGCGTGATCCGCTCGGGCGCGAGAACGTCGCTTACCTGAATGTCGGCCCGCGTCTTGGCTCCCGCCGCCGTGCTTGCCGGCAGGTTTCCGCTCACCATTCCGGTCGAGGCCGTCGTCTCCACCGGATCGATCCGCACAGTATAGAACGGGACCGCGATCTTCCGCTCCCCGATGCCCGCAATGCCCCCGATCGAGATCACATAGCCGCTGATATGCCCGTCCCGGCTGAGGATGACATCCGAGATGGTGCCGTCCGATTGTCCGTTCGCGCCGACCACGCTGTGCCCGATCAGGTCCGAAGTGCGCCAGAATCCGCGAGGCGGAGAAGCATCGGTCGAGCCGAGGGGTGTCTGGTCCTGCGCCATGGCGGTCGTGCTCAGTAGCAGGGCGGCCATCAGATAGGTCCTCGTCATGGAAGTTCCCTCCCTGTCGGTTGCGCGTCACCGGGGGCTCGCCGTCACGCGCATGCGACCCGGCGCGATCGGCCCGGCTCAGACCGAACGGCGGAAGCGGACAATTCGTTGCCGCAAGAGAGGCGTTCTCGAAGCCGCACGGAGACCTGTGCCGCCCCTCTCCCGAGGGTCCGAAGCCGAAGAAGCCAAGCGTTCACGCGAAGCGCTCGTTCAGGCGAAGCGTTTGGCGCCAGCGACACACAGGACGACGACACACGTCGCCGCGATCATCGTCCAGGCGACCGGCTCGTCCAGCAGCAGGCCCGCCAGGGTCAGGCCGAAAAACGGCTGGAGCAATTGCAGCTGCCCGACGCCCGCGATGCCTCCGAGCGCGAGGCCGCGATACCAGAAGACGAAGCCCAGCAGCATGCTGAAGACCGAGACATAGGCAAGCCCGAGCCAGGCCGGACCGCCGATCGCGCTCCAGGAGCCAGGGACCGTGATCAGCGCCAGGATGCCCATGACCGGCAGCGACAGAAGCAGCGCCCATGAGATGACCTGCCAGCCGCCGAGCCTTCGCGACAGGGTAGCTCCCTCCGCGTAGCCGAGGCCGCACAGCACGACCGCGGCCACCATCAGAAGGTCGCCCGTGAGCGAACCCGCATCGCTGTTGACGAGGGCAAATCCCGCGACGGTCGCAGCGCCGAGGCCCGAGAACAGCCAGAAGACGGGCTTCGGCCGCTCGCCGCCGCGCAGGACGCCGAAGATGGCGGTCGCGAGCGGCAGCAGGCCGATGAACACGATGGACCGCGCCGAGGTGATGTGCCGGAGCGCGAGCGCCGTCAGCAGCGGAAAGCCGACCACGACGCCGAGAGCGACCACGGCGAGCGACCCGAGATCGCGGCGCGCCGGCCGCATCTGCCGGAGGCCCGCAAGGAAGAGGGCCCCGAGAAGTCCGGCGATCACCGCACGGGCCGAGGTCAGGAACAGGGGCGAGAAATCGCCGACGGCGACCCGCGTCGCCGGCAACGAGCCGCTGAAGATGATGACACCCAGAAGGCCACTGCCCCACCCGTCCGTCGTACGATCCATGTCGCTTCTCCTTGAAAGGCGGATCCTAGGATCTCGGGGCTGGCCGCGACAGAGACAGTGCAATACAATTTTCCAGAACTGTATGGGTACGGCAGAGCATACAATTGGCAGGGACTGGATGAAGAACGGCGACCAGACACGAACCGGAGACGTGATGGCGGCGATCCGCTCGAAGGTGTCGAGCCGCGCCCTTGCGGCCGGTGACCGGCTGCCTTCGATCCGGAGCTTCGCGGCCGCCATGGGCGTCTCGCCGTCGACGGTCGTGGAAGCCTATGACCGGCTCGTGGCCGAGGGCCTGATCCGCGCCCGGCCCGGCTCCGGCTTCTATGTCGCGGGCGGCGGCCAGCCGCCGCTCGCGCTGGCGGAGGCCGAGCCCCAGCGCGACCGGGCGGTCGATCCGTTCTGGGTCTCGCGGCAGTCGCTCGACGCCGATCCCGCGGCGATGAAGCCCGGATGCGGCTGGCTCCCGGCGGACTGGATGCCGAACGCCGCCCTTCGCCGCGCCATGCGGACGCTCGCCCGGGCGGAGGATTCGATGCTGACCGATTACGGCAGCACGCGCGGCTCCCCGCGCCTGCGCCGGTGGCTCCTCGGCCGCTTCGCCGAAGAAGGCATCGAGGCCTCACCCGATCAGATCATGCTCACGGGCTCGGGCACGCAGGCGATCGACCTGATCTGCCGCTTCCTGCTGAGGCCCGGCGACACGGTGCTTGTGGACGACCCCTGCTATTTCAACTTTCAGGCGCTTCTTCGGGCCCATCAGGCCAGGATCGTCGGCGTTCCGTACACGCCGTCAGGCCCCGACGTGCCGGCCTTCGAGGCGGCTCTGATCGCGGAGCGGCCGCGCCTCTACATCACCAACTCGGCGCTCCACAACCCGACCGGCGCGACCCTCTCGCCGCAGACCGCCCACAGGATCCTGAACGCGGCCTCGGCTCACGATCTGACGATCGTCGAGGACGATATCTTCGCCGATTTCGAACCTGAGCCCTCACCCCGCCTCGCCGTGCTCGACGGGCTGGACCGCGTCATCCGGATCGGCAGCTTTTCGAAGACGCTCTCCGCCTCGATCCGCTGCGGCTACATCGCGGCGCGGACGGACTGGATCGACGGTCTGGCCGATCTCCAGGTCGCCACCTGTTTCGGCGGACCGAGCCCGGTCGCATCCGAACTCGTCGCGAGCGTGCTCGTGGGAGGCGGCTACCGCAAGCATATGCACGATCTGCGCCAGCGCCTCGCGCGGGCCAGGCACGCCATGGCGGCCCGCCTCGAGCCCCTCGGCATAAGGCCCTGGCTGATGCCGAGGGGCGGCTTCTATCTGTGGTGCAGCCTGCCCGAGGGGCAGGACTCCGCCGCGCTTGCCCGCATGGCCGTGGACGAGAACATCGTGCTCGCCCCGGGTAACGTGTTCAGCGTCTCGCAGACCGCCCGCTCCTTCCTCCGGTTCAACGTCGCACAATCGGACGATGCGCGTATCGTGGAAGTCCTGCGGCGAGCCATGCATTCGCTTCCGGTTCAGCGATCCTGAAGCTGTGAGGGACCAACGCTCGGCAGGATGAAGCGGAGCCGCTACAGGAAGGGCATGCTCCGCCTCGCGCATCGTGCGAAAAAGTGGACCCGGTTTTTCGCCGGGACGATGCGCTCATCGAAGGAGGCAGCATCGGATGCAATCCCGCAACTGGATTCCACTTTCCACGTCCGATGCTCTTGCGCTCACCGGCCGGCCGACACCTGTCAGGCCGCCAGGAAGAGCTCGCTCTGGCGCCAGGAGGCGGTCGGCCGGCGCTCTCTGGGCCGGGCCAGCGCGATCCGCTCCTCGAACCGCACCTGCGCTTCCTTGAGCAGGCGGCGCTTGCGCGCATAGGGCTGCGAGGCGATCGCCACATCCCTGACGACGGCGGCCGCCGCCGCGTAAAGATCGGTGGTCGCCGCATCGAGGCCCGGATCGCGTTCGTAGAGAGCGAGAAGGCTTGCCAGGTTCTTTCTCAGGAGGGTCTGAAGATCGCGCAGATAGGCCTCCTCTCCCCCGGCCTGTATGGCTTTCACGATGGGTGGGATCATCTTCAGCTTCTCTTCGATGGCTTCGTTAAGCGTCTTCTCCGTCATGGGCAATCGTCTCCGGATGAAGGGCCCGCCCAGTCCCTTAGTTCACGCAGCGTTAGGATGCGCCTTCCTGGTTAACCGACGGTTTCAGGCGCGCGCTGCACAGTGGGAAACCGACAGCGCCGGGACAACATGACGCTGTTCCTCGTTCAAATGGCGTTGAAGGCGCCCGGCCTCATGCGGCTCCGGCGTTCGATCACGTCCCGGCCGCCAGCGCGATCGAGTCCGCGACCTTCTCGTAGCGGTCCGACAGGGTCGCCGTGGCGATGCGCAGATGCCGCGTCGGGAGATTGGAGAACTTGGCCCCCGGATGGATGGCAATGCCGTGGGCCGCGAGCGTCACCATGGCGAACGGCTCCGAGGACACCGGAACCCAGGCGCACAGCCCCGCGCCATGCAGGGCGTGAACGCCCCTGTTCTGCAGTGCGCCGACCAGATGAGCGCGCCGGGTGTGATAAACCGTGCGCGCGTGATCGACGGAATCCCGCGTCGCCGGATCGCGCAGCAGCCAGGCGGTGGCGGCCTGCAGGATGCGGCTCGTCCATCCCGCGCTGAAGCTGCGATACGACTGGATCTGCTCGACGATCACCCTGGTGCTGGACAGGACGGCAAGGCGCAGATCGGGCCCATGCGTTTTCGAGAACGACAGGATGTGGATGACCCGGTTCGGAAAGCGGGTCCCGAGGGAATGGCGCGGGGCCGCGGAGATATCCCCGACGCCATCGTCTTCGACGATGAGCGTATCGCTCTCCTTCAGGACCTCGGCGAGCGCCTCCAGGCGTTCCCGGCTGACGCTCTGGCCTGTGACGGAATGCAGCCGCGGCTGAAAGATGAAGGCGGCGGGCCTGGATTTCATCGCCGCCGCGAGAGACGACGGCAGCGGCCCCTCGCCGTCGCATTCGACCGGAACGATACGGACGCCCCGGTCCTCCAGGATGTCGAGGATGCGCATGCCGGTCGGGTTCTCGATGGCGACGGACGCCCCCGGCGGCAGCAAGGCGTGAACCAGCGTATAGACCGCGTTGTAGCCGCCATTCGTCGCCAGGAAGGCCTCCGGCTCGTAGGGCCACGCCTTCCTCACCTCCTCCTCCAGCTCCGGCAGGATCCGGTTGCGCTCGTAGCTGTTGAGGTTCTCGGCCGAGGCGCCGTAGGCCATCGCCTCGGCGAGCGGCGGCAGCAGGCGCACGTCGGGAACGGCGGCGGTCAGGTTCAGGATGCCTTCGCCGTAATTGCCGGAGCTCCCGAGGCGGTTCGGCTTGGCGACGAAGCGGTCGCCGCTCACCCAGGTGCCGTTCCGCCCTCGCCCGCTGATGATCTTCTGACGCCGCAGCTCGCTCCACGCCTCCGAAATGGTCGCGGGGCTGACCCCGAGGGCGAAGGCGAGATCCCGGATCGGCGGCAGCTTCGTCCCGACGGGAAGCGCGCCCGCCCGGATCAGGGCCCCGGTCTCAAGGGCGATCCCGCGAATGCTCCTGTCCGTCAGCCTGTCGGTGAACCAATTCGCGTCCCTGCTCTCGGCCATGTCGCACCAGATTTAATGTTCAATAACATAATAGAGTTTGATCAACGTCATGTGAACATTTTAATTAGCCGTTAAACAAGTTTGCAGCGAGTGAATGCCGATGCCGTTGACCCTCCGCCTCGCCCTCCGCGACTGGGATTACATGACGCCTCTGGTCCTAGGCGACGTCCGGTCGCCGCGCCTCGACGTCAAGGTCGATCGGGTCGGTACTCTCGTCTCCAACGTCGCCCGCGATCCCGCCTATGACGGGGCCGAGATGTCCTTCAGCCGCTACTCGCAGCTGCGGCACGACGGGGACGACAGCGTCGCCGGCATCCCGAACTTCATCATGCGCGGGTTCCGTCACCGCTGCATCATCACCAGGAAGGACAGCCCGATCCGCAAGCTCTCGGATCTCGCCGGCAAGAAGATCGGCATCACGGGCTGGCGGGATTCCGGCAATACCTGGACCCGCGCGGCCATCCGTCGCGAAGGCGTCGGGGTCGAGGACGCCATGTGGTATGCGGGCCGGCTGACCGAGGCCCATCCCATCACGGACCGGCTCGACGGGTTCGGCCGCCCGGGCCGCATCGAGGCCGCTCCCGGCGAGCGTCCGATGGTCGATCTTCTGAAGGACGGGGGCCTGGACGCGATCTTCACCCCGTTCATGCCGCCCAGGTTCTTCGACCAAGACTCGCCCTTCCGCCAGGTCCTCGACGACTTCAGGGCGGCCGAAGTGGCTTATTTCCACGAGGTCGGCTATGTGCCGGGCATGCACCTGATCGGCCTCAAGGCCGAGATCGTGCGGGAAAATCCGTGGGTCATGGACGAGCTCAGCGAGCTGATCGACGCCTCCCAGCGCATGTGGCTGCAGAAGCGCGAGAAATACGCCGACACGACCCCCTGGATGATCGACGAGCTGCGCCGCTGCGCCGCCGATTTACCTCCCTGCTGGAATATCAGCGGCTTCAAGGCGAACGAGAAGATGATCAGCGACTTCGCCACCGAGCTGTACGAGCAGAAGATTCTTCCGCGTGTCCTGACGCCCGCCGAGTTCTTCCCATGGCACGCCGACGCGGCATGAGTTCCTGTCAGAACGACTGAAGACCTGAAACAGCGTCCTCCAATCGAAAGGGTCCTTCCCATGCATTCGAAACTGATCGCCTCCGCCGCCCTTGCAGCCCTGGTCCTCGCGGGTCCGGCCCTGGCACAGGAAACCGCCATCCCGAAGCAGAGCGTGAACGACGAGTTGCGGGCGCGCCTGCCGGAAAACATCCGGACCGAAGGCAAGATGATCTCGGTCAATAACGGTTCGTTTCCTCCCTATGAGATCGTCACCGGCACCGAGATGACCGGCGCCAGCAACGATCTGACGGACGCGATCGGGCAGGTCCTCGGCGTCAAGATCGAGCATGTCACGGTCGGCGGCCTGCCGGCCCTGCTCGCGGGCGTCAATTCCGGACGCTATCAGTTCGCGTTCGGCCCCGTCGGCGACTTCAAGAGCCGCGAAGAGTCCAACGACTTCGTCGACTGGGTTCAGGAATTCGTCGTCTTCGCCGTCCAGAAGGGCAATCCCAAGGGCATCACGTCGCTGGATACCGCCTGCGGCAACCGCATCGCCGTCATGGCCGGCGGGTCGGCCGAACGGGTGATCCAGGCTCAGGCGGAGAAGTGCAAGGCCGACGGCAAGGAGGCGCTCACGGTTCAGTCCTATACGGACCAGCCGAGCTCGATTCTCTCCGTCCGCTCGAAGCGCGCCGACGCGTTCTTCTCCTCCCAGGCTCCCCTCACCTACTTCGTCGCCCAGGCCAACGGCCAGCTCGAGCTGACCGGCACCGGACAGCGGAACGGCTTCGAGGACCTCTATCAGGGCGCCGTCGTGCCCAAGGGCTCGCCGCTCGGACCGGTGCTTCTCGATGCCATCAAGCTCCTGATGAGCAACGGAACCTACGCCCAGATCATGAAGAAGTGGGGCCTCGAGAACAACATGATCAAGGAGCCCGGCATCAATCTCGGCGGAGCGCTCCCGAAATGAACCGGCTTGATCTGTCGAGCGCATCGCCCTCCGGCGATGCGCCCTTCCGGGACGTGGCGACGGCCCACGCTCCCTTCCGCGTGGGCCGATTGATCCTCTGGGCCGTCATTCTTCTCGTGGCGGCGAATTTCGCCTGGATCGTCGCCAACAACGAAAACTTCGGCTGGCCCGTCGTAGCCGCCTATTTCTTCGATCCGACGGTGATCAGCGGCCTCTACGTCAGCCTCGGGCTGACGGTCGTCGCGATGGCGATCGGCACGATCCTCGGGCTGGTGCTCGCCATCGCGCGCCTGTCCAAGGATCGGCTCGCGAATTCGCTGGCGGCCCTCTTCATCTGGTTCTTCCGGGGCACGCCGCTGCTCGTGCAGCTCATCTTCTGGTACAACCTGTCCACCCTGTTCCCGCGGCTTTCGATCGCGATCCCCTTCGGTCCGACGCTCGCGAGCTGGGACACGAATTCGGTGATCACTCCGATGACGGCCGCCATCGTGGGCCTCGCGCTGAACGAAGCCGCCTACATGGCAGAGATCATTCGCGGCGGCCTCCTCTCGGTGGACCGCGGCCAGGCCGAGACCGCCGAAGCCTTCGGCATGACGAGAGGCCGGGCCCTGTGGCGCATCATCATTCCGCAGGCCATGCGCTCCATCGTGCCGCCGACCGGAAATCAGCTCATCAGCATGATCAAGGCGACCTCCCTTGTCAGCGTGATCGCGATGGCCGACCTGCTCTATTCCGTGCAGTCGATCTACAACCGCACCTTCGAGATCGTTCCGATGCTGCTCGTGGCGGTCATCTGGTATCTGCTCATCACCTCGATCCTCAACATCGGACAGGGCTATATCGAGGCCTATTACGGCCGCAGCGAACGCCGCAACAAGGCCGACGGGAAACCGGCGCTCGCGGGCGCCGCGGTACAGGAGGCAAGCCATTGAGCGCCGCCCAGACCATGAAGCCCATCGTCCAGGTCCGCGACGTCCACAAGTCCTTCGATCAGCTCGAAGTGCTGAAGGGCATCGACCTCGACATCATGCCCGGAGAGGTCGTCGTGATCCTCGGCCCCTCCGGATCCGGCAAGTCGACCTTCCTGCGCTGCATCAACCACCTGGAGGCCATCAACAAGGGCTTCGTCGCGGTGGACGGCGAGCAGATCGGCTACCGGCTCCATCGCGGCCGCCTGGAGAAGCTCTCCGCGAACGGCATCGCCCGCCAGCGCCGGAAGATCGGCATGGTGTTCCAGCAGTTCAATCTCTACCCGCACATGACGGTGCTGCAGAACATCATCGAGGCTCCCGTGGGCATTCACGGCGAAAGCCGTCAGGAGGCGACCCGGAACGCCATGAGCCTGCTGGAGCGGGTCGGCCTGTCGGAAAAGGCACAAAGCTATCCGCGCCAGCTTTCCGGCGGACAGCAGCAGCGCGTCGCGATCGCCCGCGCCCTGGCGATCAAGCCCAAGCTGATGCTGTTCGACGAGCCGACATCGGCGCTCGACCCGGAACTCGTCGGCGAGGTGCTGGCGACCATGCGCGACCTTGCCAAGCAGGGCCTCACGATGATCGTCGTCACCCACGAGATCGGCTTCGCCCGCGAGGCCGCCGACCGGGTCGTGTTCATGGACGGCGGCAAGATCGTCGAGATGGGCAACCCGGAGGACGTGATCGGGAACCCGCAGCATCCTCGCACGCAGGCCTTCCTGTCGCGTTTTCTGTGACCGTCGACGGCCCCTTCCTTTCAAGCCAGCCTTTCTCAAAGTCATTCGGACGATATTCATGCTCAACGACAACGTCTTCGCCAGAGTCTCCGATTTCGATGCCATGGAAGCGGAGCTCACCGGCATCCGCCGCCATCTCCACGCCAACCCGGAACTCTCCTTCGAGGAGGCCGAAACGGCGCGTTTCGTCGCCGAGAAGCTCGAGGGCTGGGGTTATGAGGTGACCCGCAACGTCGGCGGTCACGGCGTCGTTGCACGCCTGAGCGCAGGCGACGGGCAAAAGGGCATCGCCATCCGGGCCGATATGGACGCTCTCCCGATCGTGGAGGAAACCGGTGCGCCCTATGCCAGCCGTTCGCCGGGCAAGATGCACGCCTGCGGCCACGACGGCCATACGACCGTGCTGCTGGGCGCGGCCGAATATCTGGCCCGCACCCGCCGCTTCGACGGCACCGTCACGCTGATCTTCCAGCCTGCCGAAGAGGCCGGAAAGGTGAGCGGCGCCCAGGCCATGATCGCAGACGGCCTATTCGAGCGCTTTCCCTTCGATGCGATCTTCGGCCTGCACAATCATCCCGGCGCACCGGAAGGCAACATCCTTCTGCGCTCCGGTCCGATGATGGCCTCGTCCGACACGGTCAACATCACCATCAAAGGGGTCGGCGGCCATGCCTCGCGCCCCCACCTCACCGTGGACCCCGTGGTGGTCGCGTGCAACCTGGTCGTCTCGCTGCAGACGATCGTTTCGCGAAACATCGACCCGACCCAGACGGCCGTCGTCACGGTGGGGACGATCCATGCGGGCAACGCCGTCAACGTCATCCCGGAATATGCCAAGCTCGCGCTGAGCGTCCGCTCCTTCGATCCGAACATTCGCGATCTCCTGGAAGAGCGCATCGTCAAGCTGACCCGGTCCGTCGTCGACGGCTACGGCGCGACCGTGGAGATCGACTATGAGCGGGGCTACCCGGTGGTCGTCAATTCGGAAGCGGAGACGATCTTCGCCCGCTCCGTCGCGGAGGAACTGATCGGAGCGGACCGGGTTTCGACCTGTCATCTCATTCCGGGAAGCGAGGACTTCGCCTATTTCCTCGAGCACAAGCCGGGAAGCTTCCTGCGGCTCGGCAACGGCGTGAAATCGGCCATTCTGCACAGCGCGAAGTACGACTTCGCCGACGGCAGCCTGACCACGGGCGCTGCGCTCTGGGCCCGTCTGGTCGAACGTTACCTGGCCTAGAGCCTTTTCCATGAACTTCGGTTCACGGAAAAGGCATTTGTTGTTTGAGAAAGACGCCTTTTCTTCGCAAAACCGGCATCCACTTTTGCGGAAAAGGCTCTAGAGCCCCGAACCCAAAAGTGGGAACCGGTTTTGCGTGAAAAGATGCTCAAAATATAAACTTACAGCATCGGATGTGGGTTCGATTTCACGTCCGATGCCGTAGGGTACGCGGCCTTACTCGGGCGGCGTCCCCTTGACGAGCTTGAGCGCATGCTGCGCGGCGGCGGGCTCGCTCTCGCCGCGACCCGCCACCTGCACGGTCGGGAACGCGAACTGAATCCCGTTCTCGTCGAAGGCCTTCTTGAGATTTGCGAGGGCCCTGCGCCGCACCGCGAACTGCTCGCCGGGGCGGGTCATCATCTTCAGGCGGATCTGAATCGCGAAATCCCCGAACTGCTCCACGCCCTGCATCTTGAGCGGCTCGATGATGTGCGGCGCGAACTCGGGGTCCGATGCCAGGTTCTTGCCCACCTGCTTGATGATCTTCTTGGTCAGGTCGAGATCCGTGTCGTAGGTCACGTTGATGGACAATTTGTCGATGACCCAGTCGCGGCTCATGTTCTCGACCGCCCCGAGCTGTCCGTAAGGCACGGTGAAAATCGGCCCGCGATGATGCCTTAGCTTCACGGAGCGAAAGCCGAGGGACTCGACCGTGCCCTTGTAGCTGCCGCTCTGGACGTACTCGCCCACACGGAACGCGTCGTCGAGAAGGTAGAAGATCCCGCTGATCACGTCCCTCACCAGCGCCTGCGACCCGAAGCCGACCGCGACGCCGAAGATCCCGGCGCCGGCGATCAGCGGCGCGATTTCCACCCCGAGCGACGACAGCGCCATCAGAACGGCCACCACGGCGA
The DNA here is from genome assembly GCF_041276405.1 of Microvirga sp. TS319. NCBI lineage: Bacteria > Pseudomonadati > Pseudomonadota > Alphaproteobacteria > Hyphomicrobiales > Methylobacteriaceae > Microvirga > Microvirga sp. TS319. The sequence goes on from NZ_JBGGGT010000002.1 coordinate 2,753,423, forward strand.
GCACGATGAAGGCCGTCATCCGGAAGATCGGCAAGAGCGTCAGGAGCCGCGCCTGCTTCAACGCCTCCTCGCTGCCGGGCACCGTCGTGGCCTGAATGCGCGACAGCCTGCGGTCGATCTGGGTCTTGACCACCTGCCAGACGAAGTCTGCGAGGAGCAGGATCACGAGACTGCTCAGGACGCCCCGCACCAGCCGCGTGACCGCCGTGTCGCGGCTGGTCAGCTCCACGAGATCGATCTGCCAGACCCAGGCGAGGAACAGGGCGGCTCCGGCGATCAGAAGCGCGCGAATTCCCCGGTCGAGGTAAACGGCGTTCATCTCGTGTTCGGCCGAGAGTTCTTCCGACCCTTGGGGATGAAGAAGATTGCGAACCGAAAGCCTTGTGATCGTCACGGCCTGCGGCAGGATGACGGCGACGGTCGAGAGCCAGAAAATCCCCATGAGCCCCGCGACCCAGAACCCCCACAGGAGAACGAGGTAAATCGACAGGAGCCAGCTTCCGAGATGGTGGTGCCGCGCCGGCCGTTCGGGATTTGCGGCGACCTGGGAGGAAACGGGCCGCCGCCAGACGACCTCGAGGGCGATGGCCAGAAGGCCGATCCCGAGGAAATACGCGACCACTCTGCGGCCGTCGAACGAGAAGCCGAGATTGCGGGCCGTCTCGACCGTGGCCCAGCCGAAGACGAACCAGCCGATGAACAGCATCGCGCGGCGATACCAGAACCGGGCCTCGCGATCGGCCAGGGGAATGACCCGGAAACGGCGGGACGCCACGCGCCACGCGCCCCCGGGCGCGAGGAGGATGCGTGTGACGAGACGGGCGAGCCGCAGCAGGAGCGCCGCCGCCAGATAGGCCAGGACGATGCGCCTCAACAGGAGCGGCCAGTCGAAGATCAGGAAGGCGCCGATACTCCCGATCCCGAAGATCGCCACATAGGTCAATCCCAGGGCAAGGCGCATGCCGATCGCTTTCACGCGCCCGTTCACCGTGTCTCCGGAAGACGAGAGAAGCCGCTCCCGTGCCCTTGCCGTCGCCTTGATGAAGATCCGCTCCAGGCCGATTCCGAGGCAGAGAAACCCGAACACCAGGAGAAGGATGTTGAGCAGGGACCGGCTCTGAAGCTCTGCGGTCAACAGCTCCGCGCCCTGTCTCGCCTCCTCCGGCAGACGAGGAATGGCCGACATGAGGTCGATGAATTGCCTCCGGATCGCAGCGATGCGCATCCCGAGGGCCTCGGAAAGGGTGGCCGTCTGGGCGGTCTCTCCGGGAGGTGGCGGCGGTCGCCGCTGCTGGTCGATCCATTGGCGGATGGCGGGATCTTCGAGAAGCCGCAGAAGCTCGTCGACCTGTGCCGGGGGAGGTGCGGAAGCGCGCGGCGCCTGGGCGAGTGCCGGACCATCCACATGAATCAAGACGAGGGCAGCCATCGCCCACAAGGCGCCGGCCCATCTCCTCTGCCCTGTCCCTCTCACGCTCTGTCCCAGTCCGATCTCCCCATAGACCCTGGAGGCTTCAGCAACTATAACCGATTTCGCCGCCCGCGTTGACAGGCGCCGACGAGCAGCCGCGCCGGATCCCGGGCAGACCTCCCGGCCCGTCGTTCCGCTCGCGCGTTACCGCTGGCGCCCCTTGGCGCGCCAGGCGGTCGGGGTTCGGCCCGACCAGCGTCGGAACGCACGGGTAAAGGCGCTCGCCTCCGAATAGCCGAGAGCCGCCGCGATCTGGCAGAGCGAGACCTCGGTATCCTCCAGCAACTGGCGGGCGATCTCGAAGCGGATCTCGTTCGCGATGATCCGGTATCCGGCCCCGCTGTCCTTGAGGCGGCGGCTCAATGTCCGCCGGTGCATCGCCATCAGCGCGGCGATGTCCTCCGCCGAACACCGGTTGCTCGTCAGGCGGGTCCGCAGCAGCCTCCGGATTCCGTCAGCGAAATCCGATGCGGAATCCGTCATGTGCTCGATCCGCTCCTCCAGCAGGATCCGCATCAGAGGATCGGCGCCGTGGATCCGGCGCGCCAGATCGCGCGCGGGCAGTACGATAGTGGCGCTTTCCTGATCGAATCGGACCGGAGCCCGGAAATGCCGCAGATAGGGTTCCGGGTCCGGGGGAACGATCCGCGGGAGGAGCACCTCGGTCGGATTCCAGTCGGAGCCTATCAGGGTCCGGATGGCATTGACCGTGACGGCGAGAGCGCCGTCGGAGATTTGATCAGCGCTCTCGATATGGGGCTGGTAGATCATGAAGGAGAACAGGGCGAGGTCGTTGCTGACCGCGAGCAAAGGCACGGCCCCCCGGTTCTGGACGCCCAGATATGTCACGATGGCGCGCAGAGCGTCCCCCAGGGTCTCCGAGTGCTGCATCAGGCGGCCGAGCATGCCGAGAGACAGGATCGTCGCGCGCCTGCCGACCAGAAGCCCGAAATGCGGGCAGTTCGTCTGGAGCACGCATAGGCTCAGCAACCGGCCGAGGGTCGCGTTCGGGATCACGTTTTCCCCATCGTCGAAAAGGCGCGGATCGAGCCCCGCCTCCCGGATCGTCGCATCCGGGTCGAGACCGAAATCCCGCAAAGCCGGGGCGACTCCCTTGGCAACCCCCAGATGGATATATCCGTAAGGAAGCGCCGGCCTGGGAGATGCGACGGCGAAGCCCGGCCGTGGCGCGGGCTCCGGTCGATCGCTTGACATGGACGAAGTCACAACGTGATCGGCCATCGTGGCTGCTCGCAATCGATTAAAAATGATCCGAACTGGCGCGTCTGAGAGCGCCTAAGACCAAACTCGGGTACAAACAGCTTTGAATTGCATCGGGTTTACCTATGTTAATGGACAAACTCCGCAATTCAACAAACGCGCGGGATCGACCGGGCATTTTGTCCATTTCGGTCAATCATCTGTCTCAAACTATCAAGGCAGCCGATCATTCCGGCGTCGGCCGCCGGGATCGGGCTTAAGCATCGAGCCCCCTCCTCGGACAATGTGCGCCCGTCGTCCGAGCGCACGCCCCGCAAATCCGCCTCGCTCGGGACGCGGCCGATCTTGGCGTAACATGCGGACAGGCAAGATTCTCACACCCGAAAGGCCCGGATGGATGAAGCCCGAAGCAGGGAGGATCGTTTGCATCGGCGGCGCGACCGTCGATCGGAAATATCGCACGCGCGCGCCCATCCACTTCAGGACGTCCAATCCTGCCATGGCCGAGCGCTCGTTCGGAGGCGTGGCCCGGAACGTGGCGGAGGGCATCGCCAGGCTCGGAACGAAGTCCTCCCTCGTCTCGCTTTTGGGGAACGACGAGAACGGGCGTGCGATCCGGGCGGAGCTCGCACGCCTGGGCATCGACATCCGGCATGTCGGGATCTCGGAAGACCACGCCACCGCCGAATACGTCGCCGTCCTCGAACCCGAAGGCGATCTCGCCCTCGGGTTGGCGGACATGGCGATCTTCGATGCCCTCGACCCGGCGTTCCTCCGCCGGATCTGGGCGGAGATCGCCCCTTCCTGGATCTTCGCCGACTGCAATCTGCCCTCCCCCACCCTGCGCGAGCTGATCGGGCTGGCGCGGCGGCGCTGCCCGATGCTCGCCATCGACGCCGTGTCGGCCGTGAAGGTGATGCGCCTGCCGCGGGACCTGACCGGCGTCGGGCTCCTGTTCCTCAACATGGACGAGGCGCGGTCTCTTCTGGACGACACCGGCATCTCGCCCGACGCCGCAGCAGCCGCTCTGCTCGCTCGCGGCCCCGAACGAATCGTCCTGACTCTTGGCGAAGGCGGGCTCATCGCGACGGATCGCACTGGCCCCACGAGGGTCCACGCGATCCCGGCGCGGGTCGTCGACGCGACCGGCGCCGGCGACGCGCTCATCGCCGTCACGCTCGTGGCCCTGCTCGAAGGCCGCTCCTTGGCGGAGGCGGTGCGAATGGGTACGGTAGCGGCCGCTTTGACCATGGAGTGTCCGGCGAGCGTGCGTCCGGACCTCACGCTTGCGTTGCTGGAATCCGCCGTGGCGGGACAGCCAGCCTGAAAGAGGAGTGAAGGAGCATGCTGATGGGCCACGACACGGTCGGCCGTTTCCTCGACGTCGCGCCCAAGGTGAGATCGGCTCTGGATGAAGGCAGAGCCGTCGTGGCTCTCGAATCCACCATCATCACGCATGGCATGCCACACCCCCAGAACGTGGCGACGGCGCGCGAGGTCGAAGCGGTCGTGCGCGACAACGGCGCGGTGCCCGCGACGATCGCCGTCATCGCCGGCCGGATCAAGATCGGCCTCACGGACGAGGAGCTCGACTGGCTGGGAACCGCGACGGGCGTGATGAAACTCAGCCGCGCCGACCTGCCCTATGCGGTTGCCTCGAAGCGTCACGGCGCAACGACGGTCGCCGCGACCATGATCTGCGCCCATCTGGCCGGTATCGGCGTTTTCGCGACTGGTGGCATCGGCGGCGTCCATCAGGGCGTCGAGAACACCATGGACATCTCGGCCGATCTCGACGAACTCGCCAGGACGCCGGTCGCGGTGATCTGCGCCGGCGCCAAGGCGATTCTCGACCTGCCGCGGACCCTGGAATATCTCGAAACGCGGGGCGTGCCGGTCGTCGGCTACCGGACGGACGAGTTTCCCGCGTTTTGGAGCCGTGCGAGCGGATTGCCCGTTCCGGTCCGGCTCGACAGCCCCGCCGCCATCGCCGATCTCATCCGTACCAAGGACGCTCTCAATCTGACAGGCGGCATCCTCATCGCCAATCCGGTACCGGACATCGACGAGATTCCGGCACCCGAGATGAAAGGCTTCATCGAGCGGGCGATCGCCGAGGCCGCGCGCCGGGGCGTGACCGGAAAAGCCGTCACGCCGTTCCTGCTGTCGTTCCTGTTCGAGAGCACCGGCGGGCGCAGCCTTGCCACGAACATTGCCCTGATCAAGAACAACGCCGCGCTGGCCGCACGCCTCGCCGCATCGCTGAAGCAAGATACGCCCGCAGGCTGATTGCCCTATGAGTGCATCGTGCGGCCCCGGCGGGCCCAGCTAGCGCATCGTGCCGACCCAGCGGGCCGCGCGAGCGAAAAGTGGACCCGGTTTTCCGCATCGAACGATGCGCCATTGAAGGAGGGGAGCATCGGATTGGATCCCAAAAGTGGGTCCACTTTCCACGTCCGATGCTCTAGATGACGATGAAATCGTTGTGCGTGAGCGCAAGTCCCGGCTTGAGCTTCGCAAACAGAATGGGACTGGAGGACCCCGATCCGTCCGGATCGTAAAAGAGGTAGCCCGTCTTCCGGTTGTAGATGATGTAGTCGTTCTTATCCTGCGCCTTGCTGCCGATGATGAAGGAGTTTTCGTTCAGCACGCCGGTCTTGGTGAGTTTCTTGAAAATGGCGTTTTCCAGCCGGATCGTATCGTCGGCGACGTTGAAATCCGTGATCGTCGTGACGTTCCGCTTGCCATCGAGCGCCGTGTTGAAGACGAAGGTATCCCGGCCCCAGCCGCCCGAGAGCGTGTTCAGGCCCGCGCCCCCGTTCAGGTAATCGTTGCCGGCATCGCCGTAGAGCCTGTCGTTCCCGTCGCCGCCCGAGAGCGTGTCCCGGTCCATTCCACCGTAGAGCGTGTCGTTTCCGGCGCCGCCCGAGAGCTTGTTGTCGCCGGTTCCGCCGTAGATGCGATCGTTGCCGTTGCCGCCGAGAATGGTGTCGTTTCCGACGTCTCCATAGATCGTGTCGTTTCCATCGCCGCCGTTCAGGCTGTCATGGCCGGGGCCGCCGTAGAGAGTGTCGTTTCCGGAACCGCCGTTCAGGATGTCGTTTCCGACGTCGCCATAGAGCTTGTCGTTTCCGGCTCCGCCATCGAGGCGGTCGTTGCCGATGCCCCCATAGATGACGTCATTGCCGTTGCCGCCGTCGATCGTGTCGTTGCCGCCGTCGCCGTAGAGCTTGTCGTTGCCGTCCTGCCCACGGATGATATTGCTGCCGGCGTTTCCGTAGATCTCGTTGGACTGCGCGTTTCCAGTGAGAGTGAGGCGGGCGCTGCCCGGGCCGGCCTTGAGAATCTCGAGATGGTCGCTGAGCTGATACGAACTTTGCGCAATGACCGTATCGCGCCCGCCACCTGCGTATTCCAGAACGACGTCGAGCGCATTGTCGACCAGGTAGGTGTCGTCCCCGGCGCCGCCGATCAGCGTGTCGATGCCGCCCTTTCCGTCCAGGACATCGTTACCCGGCGTTCCGATGATCTGGTTCCTGAACGTGTTGCCGGTCAGGGTCAGGGAGCGGGCGCTCGGCGTGGCCTTCAGAACCTCCACCTCCGAATCCGCCGCGAGGGCGAAGCTCACGCTCGTCTGAACGACGTCGTAGCCGCCCCCGATGGCCTCGAGGACCCGGTCCTCCTTGTTGTCGACGATATAGGTGTCGTTGCCCGCGCCGCCGACGAGCGTGTCGGCTCCCTCCTGCCCGTCGAGTAGGTCGTCTCCCGCATAGCCCTCCAGATAATCCCCATGGGACGATCCATAGAGGGTGTCGCTCCCGGCCATGATCAGGGCGGCCGCCTGGGCCCCCTGCCTGTGAAAGGCGGCGAGATCGTCATAGGTGAACAGGGTGGGGCCGCCCATTTCGCCGAAGGAAAGCCACGGCGAGGCACTCGGCCCGAAACGCAGAGAGGACACATCGCCGAATTCGTTCGAGAGAGCGGCTCCCTCGTAGACAACGGCGAGCGGCGCGTTGGAGACGTTGACCTGGAAACTCGCCGTCCACCGTTCGCCCTGTTGAGCGAAGACGACGGCGCCGAGAACGGGCTTGAAAAAGTCCTGGAGGCGAAGGCCTGCAGGCATGGAGCGATGGAACGTGACGACGGCCATCCTGCGCTTTCCGGCTTGGGCCCGATCCGCGTAGGATCAGGGGACTCTTGTGAAGCGATGGGCGCGCCGCACGAGGGACATGACGAGAAGCCCCTCGTATAACCGACCTTACGTTAGGATAACACCCCTAAAAAGCCCGCCCCCTGCGCCGGAAATGCCATGGGAATCTAAGCTGCGGAACGAACCTCCACAGCCTCTTCCTCGTCGGTCTCCGCCGCGTTGCGCTCGAGCTGAACCGCATAGGCCGCCTCCAGGCCGCGGAACCGCAAAGCGTCGTCTGTTTCCGAGAGGCCGGATACGACCGGAACCCTCTCGCAGAAGCGGGCAAGAGCGCTGCGCAGAAGGCGCACGTTCCTGGGTACGGGATGAACGCCCGCCAGGGCATCCTTCACGGTCTCCCGGGCAGCGGCATAGAGGTCGTCCACGGCGGCCTCGACGCCGGGATCGCGGCTCAGCAGGCTCATGGTATTGATGAGCAGGACGCGCAGGTCCCGCAGGTCGGTCTCGCTTCCCTCCTCAGCAATTGCCTCCGTCACTACCTCAACCGCCGCGATCCTTTCACGGATCGTGTCTGCGAAGCTCTTTTCGGTCATGAGCGCTACCCCCGGTGAATCGCCTGGAACACTTCCATCGGCCGCCCGGAAACAATGCGCGCGCATGGTTAACGAATGCTTACGGAACCCGCGAAGGCCTTTATTCCCATAGGTTTTTCAAAGGCTTTCCCAGCCCGGCCGGCTCTGCTCCCGCGCCACCTCGCGCCTGCGGATCGGCGGGACCGGCGACGCCTCAGCAGCCCTGGCAGATGCCCTGCTTGGCCTTGTCCTCCAGCTCGCGGCCTTCCTGGAGAAGCTCGTTTTCCCTTGTGGAACGGGGAACCACCGAAGGCTGCCCCGGACGCAGGTTGGTGCCGGAGATCGCGCCCGTGGTCGTCGCCGCATTGTTCTCCGCAGCGCCGCCCGTGCTACCTTCGGTGCCGGGCGGAGGGGTTGGCGGAGTGTTCGCTTCCTCAGGCGTCGAGGACCGGCGCGCATTTGTCGCGGGGCTGGCGGGCGTCTGCGCGCCCGGGCTCGGGCGAGTGAGCGTGGACGTGCTGTCCGGCGCAGGGGCGGTGCCCATGGACGGCGCCGTCGTCATGCCGCCGGATGAGGACCCTATGCCCGACGAGGTTCCGGTGCCGGTGGAGGAGGTTCCCGTGCCGGAAGAGGCTCCCGTGCTGCTGGAAGTGGATCCTGCGCCGCCTCCCCCGGAGCTCGAACCTCCGCCGGATGAGCCTCCGCCGGATGACCCTTGAGCCCAGGCAGTGCCGGCCAGGAGGCCGGAGACGATCAGAACGGCTGGTATCGTGAAGCGCATGTGCTTTTTCCCGACAAGGGGTTCTGCACGTCAACTCGGCGCAGGCTCAGGAAGTTTCCGATCAGCGGCGCCATACCACAAGGCTGACGGGACCGGCCGGGTCGATCACCTGCCGATAGCCGGGCGTGAGGCCCGCTTCGGCGAGAACCGTCTCGGCTTTCCTTCCGCCCTCGCATCCCGAGAAAAGCGGGATGCCGTCGGGAACCAGAATCCCCTCGGCTCGCGTGAGGTGGAAGGCATCGTAGCCGATCTGGAGGAAAAGGTCGAAAACCCGCCGCCCGCCCGGGACCGCAACCCTGCCGCCATAGGGCAGAACCATGCGCGCAGCCTCCTTCCAGGACAGCCGCTGCGGGTTCCACCACCAGCCGTCCGCGCGTCTCTCGATCCCCTGCGACGAGGAGGAGACGATCATGCGCGTCCGGTTGCGGGGATTCGGGTTCGCCTCGTGCCCCAGACGGCCCAGGACCGTGACATCGGACCGGTTGAGTTCCGCCTGGAAATAGGCCCAGTCCGCATCGTTGCGAAGCACGTCCGGCGTCACGCCCGTCGCATCGGCAATGCGATCGTTGTCGGACACGATGGCATAGCCATGGGTTTCAATGCGGGACATCGATTACCTTTCTCGTGCACGGGGACGAGCGCGGCGAGTGGTAGCCCAGAGCGGGCCGCGCTGTCGATGGCCTCGAACCGGTGCGGGTTCATGGATGCCGTGGGGATGACGGCCGGTTCCGCCTTGCAAGCTTTCGGCGAACATCCGAAGAAAGCCCAGAGAGACAGACGGGCGAGAGAAAGACGGGACGGACACGATGCGCATAGCCACCTGGAACGTGAACTCGATCAAGCAGCGGCTGGATCATCTCGCCACCTTCGTGAAAAGCGCCGATCCCGACGTGGTGTGCCTCCAGGAACTGAAGTGCATGGACGAGGCCTTTCCCAGGACCGAGGTCGAAGCGCTCGGCTACAACGTCGTCACCCACGGCCAGAAGACCTATAACGGCGTCGCCATCCTGTCCAAGCGTCCGCTCGAGGATGTGCGGAAAGGACTGCCGGGAGACGAGACCGACGAGCAGGCCCGCTATCTCGAAGGCATCGTCCCCATGGCGGGAGGCGTCGTGCGGGTCGCGTCCATCTACCTGCCCAACGGCAACCCGATCGGCACGCCCAAATTCGACTACAAGCTCTCCTGGATGGACCGGCTGAATGCCCATGCGCGCCATTTGCTCGCGCTGGAAGAGCCGCTCGTGCTCTGCGGCGACTACAACGTGATCCCGGAGCCCGAGGATGCGGCCAATCCCGAGGCATGGGCGAACGACGCTCTCTTCCAGCCGGCAAGCCGCAGGAAATTCCGGGAGCTGCTGAACCTGGGCCTTTCCGACGCCCTGCGCGCCTGCAGCGACCAGGCCGGGCTCTATTCGTTCTGGGATTATCAGGCGGGGGCCTTCCAGCGGAACAACGGCATCCGAATCGACCATCTCCTCCTGTCGCCTCAGGCGCAGGACAAGCTCGCGAGCGCGTCGATCCGCAAGGAAGTGCGCGGATGGGACAAGCCCTCCGACCACGTGCCCGTGATGGTGGATCTGGAGATCGCCTGACCGGCGTCAGTGCATCTCAGAAGGGAGCATCGCTCGGGCGGACCCGAAGGTCCGCACGATGCTCTAGTGACGCGCCTGGATGTATTGCTCGAGAAGGGCGAGGGCGAGCTTGCGGTCGCTCTCATCGGCAGACGAGAAAGCCTCCTGATACAGGCTCTCGATCCACTGGTCCTTGCCGGACGCCGCCGCGGATTCGCGGGCGAGCGTCAGCCACATGAGGCCCCTGGCCCGCTGGCGCGGCACGCCCTGGCCGTTCATCAGCATATGCCCGAGGAGCGCCTGGGACGGAGAATGTCCCTTTTCGGCCGCCAGGTTGAACCAGCGCGCGGCCTGACGCACGTCCCGGGAGACGCCCGTCCCTTCCATGTAAAGGCGGGCGAGGTTGTACTGCGCGTTGGAATCGCTGAAATAGGACGCGGCGTAGCTGAACATCTCCACGGCCCGGCCTGGATTGGCCATCACGTAGGTGCCCTTGATTCCGTCGAGGAAATAGCCGCCGAGCGCCACGAACGCGCTCGAGACGACCATTGCGTTCGGAGAATCCGGGCTCTCGTCCGCATGCTGGTCCGCGAGCTTCGAGAAGTATTCGAACGCCCGCAGGTCGTCGTGCTCGACGCCGTCGCCGTCCGCATACATCCGCCCCAGCTTCCAGAGCGCCAGCGTATGCCCCTGCCCCGCCGCATATTCGAGCGCCGCGGCGGCGCCGAGCTTGTCGCCCGCATTGTAATCGCGCATGCCCGTGCGCAGGGCCTCGCGAACGGAGCCGTATTTCACGGGCGGAACGAGCCCCGGCGCGAGCGCCGGCGTGAGAGGCTGAGGACGTGGTGCGGCATCCAGAGCGAGCGCAGAGGAGGAGCCGAGCAAGACCAACGCGCAAGCGGCTACCGTCATGGGACGGCTCATCAGCTTCAATGTGTCGATCAGGCGCGCGTGCATGGATTTTTTTCTCTTTTCCATCCGGTTCTCACGAGAGCCCCCACCAGGATGGAACTTTCGTGATCTGCCACGTGCTGCGCCACCGATGCAATGATCCTCGCAACAGGCCGTCCGATAGAGTTAATCGGCAATACCCCTGAAGCGCCTCGTCATAAAGCGTTGGTTTAGAAGCACTTTAGCTGGCTTTTACAGGTGATCGCCCTTTATGGCGGGATCGCGGCGGCGCTCGGGCCAAGAACGGCAGGATGAGGAAGGTTTCTGGGTGTTGCCCGAAGGCCACAACTTCGGCCACCCATCGGATACTCTGTAACGGACATCTCGGCACGGCCTCCTGCCCTTCTCGGCGGACAGTCTATGCGATGATTCCGTTAGGCAAGGTGCGGGGATGCACAAAGCAGACTGTCCCAGTGCATCGGACGCGGGAAGAGGAATCCACTTCCCGCGCCCGATGCTCTCTTCTTGGAATGAGCGCATCGTTTGAGTGAAAAACCGGGGCCACTTTTTCGCACGATGCGCTAAGCCTCCACTTTGGCGGAGGAGAACCAAACCTGATCGTAGACCGCCACGGCGGTCGGGTCGGGCGACCGGTCGGCGCCGAGCCAGATCGAGCGGACGGCGGCGAGCCCGGCCTCGCCGGGCTTGCGCTTCGACCTGGGCCGCTCCGTCGTTCCGCTGCATGCGATGAAGCCCACGGTCATAAGCGGCTTGGCGCTGTAGCCCTTCGCCCGGCGACGGACCAGCATGGCCGGCCCCCAGCCCTCATGCGGCTGCCATGGGAAGATCAGCCGCCCGCCCGGCCTGAGGGCCTTCAGCCATTCGACATCCGGCGCGGCGACGCCGGCATTGACGTAGATCACGTCGGCTTCGGGAAGCGGCCGCCCGAAGGCCGATCCGGCATGCACGCTCACATGGGGATAGTCCTTCAGGTTGCGCGTCGCCTGAGCGGCGAGATCCGCCTCGTACTCGAAGGCCTCCACGTGCCCCCCGGGCTCCACCAGACGGGCCAGGATGGCCGTGTAGTAGCCGGTCCCGGCCCCCACATGAATCACCGTTTCGCCCGGCTGCGGCCCCACCGCATCGAGCCAGGCGGCATGGAGCGCAGGCTCGCCGTTGTTGATGCCGCGCTCGCGATCGATGGCCACGAGGACGTTGTCGTAGATGCCCGCGACATCCGCGGTCTGGATCGCAACGCCCGCGCTGATCGTGGTCCAGGGCGGCGGCGGCAGAAAGCTCTCGCGGGGCACGGCCGCGAACGCCGCCTCGATGCGCCTGTCGCGAATTTCGGTCAGGCGTGCGATCTGCTCCGCATATTCCGAGCGGTATCTCTCAAGTGCGCTCGTGGACATGCCCTGGAAATCCCGACCGGCCCGGGCCGGTTCCGAACGAAGGCCGCATTCCGTGCGCTACATCCTGAACACGCCGAACCGCGTCTCCGGAACAGGAGCGTTCAGGGCGGCCGAGAAGGCGAGCGCCAGCACGCGGCGGGTCTCGGACGGCAGGATGATGCCGTCGTCCCAGAGACGGGCGGTGGCGTGGTAGGGAGAGCCCTCCTCCTCGTATCGGCTGCGGATGGGAGCCTTGAAGGCCTCCTCCTCGTCGGCACTCCAGCTCTTGCCTTCGGCTTCGAGATTGTCGCGCCGCACGGTGGCGAGCACGCTCGCCGCCTGCTCGCCGCCCATTACGGAGATGCGGGAATTCGGCCAGGTGAACAGGAAGCGCGGAGAATAGGCGCGGCCGCACATGCCGTAATTGCCCGCCCCGAACGAACCGCCGACGAGCAGGGTGATCTTCGGAACCTGGGCGCAGGCCACGGCGGTGACGAGCTTCGCGCCGTCCTTGGCGATGCCGCCGGCCTCGTACTGCCGGCCGACCATGAAGCCTGCGATGTTCTGCAGGAAGAGCAGCGGGATCCGCCGCTGGCAGCACAGCTCGATGAAATGCGCGCCTTTCAGGGCGCTTTCCGAAAACAGGATGCCGTTGTTCGCCACGATGCCGACCGGCATGCCCCAGATCCGGGCGAAGCCCGTGACCAGCGTGGTGCCGTAGAGCCGCTTGAACTCGTCGAACTCGGACCCGTCGACGAGACGCGCGATGACCTCGCGGATATCGTATTGCTTCTTGAGATCGGTGGGCACGATCGCGTCGAGATCGTCGATCGCGTATTTCGGCTCCGCCGGCTCCGCGAGATCGATGTCGATCCGCTTGCGCGTGTTGAGCGTGCCGACGATGCGGCGCACGATGGCAAGCGCGTGCACGTCGTCGGTGGCGTAATGATCCGCGACGCCCGACTGGCGGGCATGAACCTCCGCGCCGCCGAGATCCTCCGCCGACACCACCTCGCCCGTCGCCGCCCGCACCAGAGGCGGGCCGCCCAGGAAGATCGTGCCCTGGCGGCGCACGATGACGGTCTCGTCCGACATGGCCGGCACATATGCGCCGCCCGCCGTGCACGAGCCCATGACGCAGGCGATCTGCGGAATGCCCATCGAGGACAAGGTCGCCTGGTTGTAGAAGATGCGGCCGAAATGCTCGCGGTCGGGGAAGACCTCCGTCTGGTGCGGCAGGTTCGCGCCGCCGGAATCCACGAGATAGATGCAGGGCAGACGGTTCTCGCGCGCGATCTCCTGCGCGCGCAGGTGCTTCTTCACCGTCATCGGATAATAGGTGCCGCCCTTGATGGTCGAATCGTTGCACACGATCATGACCTCGCGGCCTTCCACCCGGCCGATGCCGGTGATGATTCCGGCGCCGTGGATGGCGTCCTCGTACAGGCCGTAGGCCGCCAGCGAGCCGAGTTCCAGGAAGGGGGCGCCCGGATCGAGGAGGCGCATCACGCGCTCGCGCGGCAGCAGCTTGCCGCGGGCGAGGTGGCGTTCCCGCGCCTTCGCGGGCCCGCCCTCGGCGGCGGCCTGCCGCTTGGCCTGAAGGTCGCGGGCGAGCGCCGCCCAGGCGGCGCGGTTGGCCCGCGCGTTGTCCGACGTGAGATCCGCGGAAGTGGCGATGACGGGCACGGCGTCAGGCTCCCTCTAGAGCATCGGGCGCAAAAGTGGGAACCGGTTTTGCGTGAAAAGATGCTCACAATCAAAATGTTAAAGCATCGGGCGTGAATTCGGTGCCACGTCCAATGCTCTCGTATCGGCTCCCTCACGGCTGAACCGGAGGGCTCTCCGTCAGTCGCTGGGACGAAGGAGCCCGCGCGGCGCCGTCGCGAGGCCGGCGTCAGCCCTTGGCCCGGATGACGGTCTCGCGCTGGATGACCCTGGAGCCGCAGCGATAGGCGATGCCGCGCACGAGGGACCAGTCCTGGGTTCTCTGCTGCAGATAGAGATGCGTGCCGCCCAGGGCGACCACCGCCTCCTTCATGCCGTCGAACTCGGAGCCGAAGCCGGGGGTGGTCGAGACCACGGGGCTCACTTCGCCCAGGCGCTGGCATACGCGCACGTCGGCAGGAGAATCGACGACCTTCACCAGATCCGTCGGATCGGGATGGTAGCTGCAAGCCGAGACGCCGAGGAGAAGAAGGGAAGCGAGGAGGGTGCGCTGCATGAAATGTCCGCCAATGATCATCCGTTCGCTCTAGCTTAGAGCACGAAGCGGCCAGGAGGAGAAGCCTGACCATGGCAGGTGTGAAAAACTACTCCTCGTGGCTGGAAAGCAACGGCGCCTCCACCCTCTCGGTCGGGCCGAAGATGTCCTCGAAAGCCCGGCGCATGACCGCGTCGACCTCCGGCATGGTCACGGGGATCCCCAGGTCCACGAGGCTCGTGACCCCATGACGGGTCACCCCGCAGGGAACGATGCCGGAAAAATGGGAGAGGTCCGGCTCCACGTTGAGGCTGATTCCGTGGAAGGTTGCCCAGCGCCGGACGCGGATCCCGATCGCCGCGATCTTGTCCTCGGCGGTCTCGCCCTTGTCGGGACGGCGCACCCAGACCCCGACCCGGTCCTCCCGGCGCTCGCCCCGGACGTTGAACTCCGCGAGCGTCCGGATCAGCCAGGATTCGAGCGCCGCCACGTAGCGCCGCAGATCGGGCCCACGACGCTTCAGGTCGAGCATCACATAGGCCACCCGCTGGCCGGGGCCATGATAGGTATATTGCCCTCCCCGGCCCGTCTGATGAACCGGAAACCGGTCCGGATCCACCAGGTCCGCGGGCTGCGCCGAGGTCCCGGCCGTATACAGCGGGGGATGCTCCACGAGCCAGGCGAGCTCGCGCGCCCGGCCCTCGGCGATCGCCTCGGCCCGGGCCTCCATGAAGGCGACCGCCGCCTCGTAGGGCATCAGCTCTTCGGAAATCGCCCATTCCACGGAATCGGATCCGCTTTCGCTCAAAAACCGATCGGCCAGGCTGTCCCGCAGGTTCGACACCGTTTCACCCTTACGCTCAATGTTGCGATCTTGTGGTCCCGGACAGCGGCAACGGTCAACACGCGCCCCTGATTCCGCCCTCTATATGGGGATTGTCGGCTCCGGGATGCACATCTTCCCATAGGAAATGTCGAGTTTCGCGACGGAGTGAAAAGATGGGCTTGCGGTGCCCGGATCGATCTGTTAGAGCCACCACCACTTCGGGAGCACTGCTCCTGAAGACGAGTTCCGCGGCCATGGCGGAATTGGTAGACGCGCTAGCTTGAGGTGCTAGTGGGGAGACCCGTGGAGGTTCGAGTCCTCTTGGCCGCACCAACTCACCGGATGCCTTCGGGCATCACAAAAAGGCCCCTTCGGGGGCCTTTTTTGTTGCCCGGATTCCACCACGCGAGAGCATCGCCCCCGGAAGCGGATTTTTGCTTTGCGACCGGTTCGATGCTCCACTCTCTGGACGCGCATCGTTTGAGCGGAAAGCGGGGTCCACTTTTCCGCACGATGCTTCCTTCCTGGAAAGAGCGCATCGTTTGAGCGGAAAACCGGGTCCACTTTTCCGCACGATGCTTCCTTCCTGGAAAGAGCGCATCGTTTGAGCGGAAAACCGGGTCCACTTTTCCGCACGATGCGCTAGGTTCCCGAATCTCCCTTTCGCGAACCTGAATCGATCTTCCAGGAACTGCGGCCAATCATTTCCCTGAACGAGACTTTCAGGCGCGTTGCACCCATGCCCGCACGCCCCTAAAAGGCCCGCTCAACAATCCGAGGACAGGCTCATGCTGGAAGTCGACACCAATCCGACTCTTCCACCGCCCAACGGGCCGGTTCTTCAGCCTCTGAGCTTCCGGGACGAGGAAGGCGAACTCAATCCGGAATTCCTCGCCGCCGCCGCGGACGCCATCGACGCGTCCGATTCCGAGCGCCTGCAGCAGCTGGTGGAGGACTTTCACGAATCCGAACTCGGCGACCTTCTCGAAGCCCTGGCGCCGGAACAGCGCCCGCGGCTGATCGAACTGCTCGGAGCGGCCTTCGACTTCACGGCGCTCACCGAGGTGGACGAGGCGGTCCGCGAGGAGATTCTCGAGGAGCTCGAAACCTCGACCGTCGCGGAAGGCGTCCGCGAGCTCGATTCCGACGACGCCGTCACGATCCTCGAAAGCCTGCCGGACGAGGAAAAGGCCGAGGTCCTCGATCAGCTTCCGGCCATGGAGCGCGTCGCGCTCCAGCGCTCCCTCGACTACCCGGAAGACAGCGCCGGCCGGCGCATGCAGACCGAGTTCATCGCCGTGCCGCCCTTCTGGACGGTGGGCCAGACCATCGACTTCATGCGCGACACGGAGGAGCTGCCCGACACCTTCTACGAGATCTTCGTGATCGATCCGGCCGGGCATCTTCTCGGCGCGGTGGCTCTCGACAGGCTGCTGCGCTCGAAGCGTCCCATCACGATCCAGGAGATCATGGAGGACGAGCCGGACCGGGTGGAGGCCACCGACCACCAGGAAGAGGTCGCCCGCCTCTTCGAGCGTTTCAACCTCGTCTCCGCCGCCGTGGTGGATTCCGAGAACCGCCTCGTCGGCGTGATCCTGGTCGACGACATCGTCGACGTGCTGGAAGAGGAAGCCGATGCCGACATCAAGCAGCTCGGCGGCGTGAAGCCGGACGAGGAGCTGTCGGACACCGTCTTCTATACCCAGCGCAGCCGTTTCCCCTGGCTCTTCGCCAATATGTGCACGGCCTTCCTGTCGGCGGGCGTCATCCGCATGTTCGAGGAGTCGCTCCAGCACATGGTGGCCCTGGCGATCCTCATGCCCATCGTGGCCTCCATGGGCGGCAATGCGGGCACGCAGACCATGACGGTGACCGTGCGGGCGCTGGCCACCCGCGATCTCGGGCGCTCCAACGCCTGGCGCATCATCGTGCGCGAGGCGGCGGTCGGCGTTCTCAACGGCGTCGTCTTCGCCATCATCATGGGAGGCGTCGCATCCCTGTGGTTCCAGACGCCCGAAATCGGCCTCGTGATCGGGCTCGCCCTCATCACCGTCCTGATCTTCGCGGCGCTGGGCGGCATCTTCGTGCCGCTGGGGCTCAACCGCCTCGGCGTGGACCCCGCCGTGTCCTCCGGCCCCTTCGTGACCACGATCACCGATATCGTGGGATTCTTCTCCTTCCTGGGTATAGCCACGCTCTGGTTTAATCTGTAATAGGATTGCAGGGACCTGATCGTAAGGAGGATGTTAACCCCTTTTGGGGCATCCCTGATGCGATCAAGTTCTGCGTTCATGACAGATAAGCCCGATGACGAAACGCCGCCGTTCCTCCCGCCGCTCCAGAAGCTCCGGTCTGACGACGATCCTTCGGGCTGCCCGCTTCGGCGCCCTGACCGCCATCGCGTTCGGCTTGGCCTCCTGCGCGATCTCCCCCGCGAGCCGCTACCCGGCCAAGGGCGATGCGCGCCCGCACCAGGGCGTCGCAACCGCCCATAGGCTCCCGATCCATGGGGTCGACATCTCCAAGTGGCAGGGCCAGGTGGACTGGGCCTCGCTGCGTCAGGCGGGCACGAAGTTCGCCTTCATCAAGGCCACCGAGGGCGGCGATCACATCGACAGCCGCTTCACGGAAAACTGGTACGGCGCGAAGAAGGCCGGCGTTCCGCGCGGGGCCTATCACTTCGTGTTCTGGTGCCGCCCGGCCCACGAGCAGGCGGCCTGGTTCAAGAAGAACGTGCCGGCCGACCCCGACGCCCTGCCCCCGGTCCTCGACGTGGAATGGAACGGCCAGTCCGTGAACTGCCCGAAGAAGGTTCCACGCGAGCAGGCCCTCTCCATGATCGGCGTCATGCTGCGTGAGATGGAGGCGCATACCGGCAAGCGCCCGATCATCTACACGGACATCACCTTCCATAAGGAAATCCTCGAAGGCGAGTTCACCGATTATCCGTTCTGGATCCGCAGCACCGCCGCGGAGCCTCACGAGCGCTACGCCGACCGCCGCTGGACCTTCTGGCAGTTCACCACCACCGGCCGCGTGCCGGGCGTCGACGGCGACGTGGACCGCAACACGTTCTACGGCACCGAGAACCAGTGGCGCATGTTCGTCCAGAGCGCCTGCGACCCGCGTGACTATCGCAGGCTCGCACCGGTCGGAAAATGCCAGGGCCTGGACCCGGTCCAGACCGCGAGCATCGGCGACTGACCCCTCGCGGAACCGCCGGGAAGACACGTCCTCGACGCCGTCTCGGGGCTCGAGCCTTTTCCATGAACTTCGGTTCATGGAAAAGGCTCTTGTTGTTTGAGAAAGACGCCTTTTCTTCGCAAAACCGGCATCCACTTTTGCGGAAAAGGCCCTCGCCCGAGACGGGCTGTCTCTGCCCTCTTCGTCGTCCGCGCGACCGTGTCATTCCCGCGCCCATCGCGTAGGCGGGTATCCATAGCCATTACCTACCGAGAGGAGTTCGGTCATGACGGGAGTCAGGATGGCATCGCCAGCCTAAACGCTCCACGCGGCCAAGATCCAAGATTCTCCTGCTGAATCCCATTCACCCTCCCTGTTCGGAGAGTTCACGCGACGAGGATAATAATCATATTCGCCCTGATAGCTTAGCCATTGAGAGGGCACCATGGGCGCAGAGAACACCTCCCCACTCGTCGTAGGGACGGAAGGCGACGATTTCCTCAGGACGCCTGTCGACGGCGGCTCTCTCGCCGGGCTCGGGGGCAATGACTGGCTCGACGGCGGCGACGGGAACGATACCCTCGACGGCGGGGCCGGCAACGACGTGCTGCATGGGGGATACGGCGACGACACCTATCTCTGGCGGCCCGAGGCGGGCGCTTACGACGTCATCCACGACCCCATGGGCAACGACACGATCCGGATCGATGCGCCGCACGCCCGGCTGACGTTCATGCGGGATCCGAACACGACCTCGCTCAAGATCGTGTCAGACGGCGCGGTCCTTGAAGTCGAGGGCTATTTCAACCCTCGGCTCCACATCGAGAACATCGTCTTCTCGGATGGCACCGTCTGGCACCTGGACGATGTGCTGCAGGTGGTGTCAGATCCCCTTCCGCCTCCGCCGCACGAGGAGCCCCCGCCGCCTCCCCTGCCCCCGGAAGAGCCGCCGCACCAGCCCGTGGAAATCCACGGCACCGGCGGCAACGACCTGCTCGTGGGTGGGGCTGAGGATAATCTCATCTTCGGCTATGACGGCGACGACACTCTCGCTGGCGGCACCGGCAACAACCTGCTCGTCGGCGGCAGCGGCAACGACACCTACCGCTGGAACGGCGGTTGGGATGTGATCGTGGACGACAGCGGCGACGACACGGTCGAGATCGGCCTCGACGGCCACCTGACCTGGTCGTATCAGGTCGGCACCGACAACCTGCTCATTGCCGCGGACAGCGGCGAGACGCTGATCGTCAAGCACTTCTTCAATCCGGAGAACGGCATCGAGCGCTTTACGTTCTCAAACGGCGACGTGCTGACGCGTGCCGACATTCTGGAGCGCCTGCCCTTCCCGCCGCACGAGGAGCCCCCGCTGCCCCCGCATGAGGAGCCCCCGCCGCCGCACGGGCCCGTCGCCATCGTCGGCACGGAGGGGAATGATGACCTCCAGGCGCCGACCGGGGTCAGCGCGGCGATGAACGGGCTCGGCGGCGACGACATTCTCATAGGAAGCCAGTACGACGATACCCTCAATGGAGGGGCTGGCGACGACCAGATGATCGGCGGTTCCGGCAACGATACCTATCTCTGGCGGCCCTTGACCGGATCGAACGATTTCATCTCCGATATCGACGGCGAGGACACTCTGCGGATCGATGCCACGGCGGGAGAACTGACCTTCAGCCGGAATGGGAACGGGTTCAGCCTAGTGATCTCGCGGGGCAATTCTTCCCTGATGATCGAGGGCTATTTCGGGTGGTTCAACGGCAACGGCCACATCGAGAAGATCGTCTTCTCGGACGGCATCGTCTGGCACCTGAACGACGTGCTGGCGGCGTTGTCCGAAACGCCTCCGCCGCCGGAGGAGCCTCCGCTACCGCCTGGGGAAATCCACGGCACCAGCGGCAACGATCTGCTCGTGGGCGGGGCTGGGGACAATTTCGTCTTCGGCTGGGACGGCGACGACACCCTCGCTGGCGGAGCAGGCAGTAATGTGCTCGTCGGCGGCAACGGTAACGACACCTACCGCTGGACCGGCGGCAACGGCAACGACGAGATCGTGGACGGCAGCGGCGACGATACGGTCGAGATCGCTTTCGATGGCCACCTGACCTGGTCGTACCAGGTCGGCACCGACAACCTGCTCATCGCCGCGGACAACGGCAGCACCCTGATCGTCAGGAACTTCTTCGATCCGGAATACGGCATCGAGCGTTTCACGTTCTCGAACGGCGACGTGCTGACCCGTGCCGACATTCTGGAGCGCCTGCCCTTCCCGCCGCACGAGGACCCTCCGCTGCCGCCTGAGAACCCGCCTCCGCACGAGGAGCCGTCTCCCTCACCCAGAGTGATCATCGGTACGGATGGCGACGATATCCTGATCGGCAGCGATCTCGACGACACCATCGACGGTGGCGCCGGCAACGATCTGCTCAAGGGAGGCTCTGGAAACGACACCTATATCTGGGGTCCCGGCAAGGGAATGGATGTGGTTCGCGACTCCGGTGGCATCGACAGGATCGTCATCGATGCTAGGCCAGAAGAGCTGCAATTCTTCGGTAGCACCGGCGACAGGAGTCAGGCCCTGATCATCAAGGCCGGCAACGATCAGCTCCTCATCGAGGGTTATTTCAACGAAGAGCCTTTCGAGAACGGACAGATTGAAACGCTGGTCTTTTCCAATGGAGTCGAGTGGCGGATGGCGGACGTACTCGCTGTGCTCCGAGACATTCCCGGCCCAATTCCGAATCCTCACCCGGAGCCAAATCCGGATCCGATTCCAGAGCCAAATCCGGATCCCGAAAACCCGCCACCGGACGGGCATCCCGACCCGCAGCCGGATCCGCAGCCGAATCCAGTGGGCCAGCTGATCATCGGAACGGCCGGGAACGACGTCCTTGTGGGCGGCGACGGGAACGACACCCTCGACGGCGGGGCCGGCCAGGATCTGCTGAAGGGCGGCGCCGGGAACGACACCTATCGCTGGGCCCTGGGCAGCGGAAACGATACGATCTCCGATGCGAGCGGCACCGATACCTTGAGCATTTTCGCCAATTCGTCGGAAGTGACCCTCACGGCGAGCGGTCGCGACTTCGCGGATCTGACCATCGGTCTCCATGGCCAAACGCTGGTCGTCCGGGACTACTTCGTCGTCACGGCGAGCGGCGGCTATCTGGAGAACATCGCGTTCGCCGACGGCCAGGTCTGGCAGGTCGATAAAGTCTGGCAGGCCCTGCAGACGAGGATTGGCGGGAACGGCAACGACATCATCGTCGGCAACGACCTCAGCAACATCCTCAAGGGCGGATCAGGCCGCGACAAGCTCAACGGGGGCAAAGGCAACGACAAGCTCTTTGGCGGACATGACAAAGACGTCCTGACGGGGGGAGCGGGCCGAGACGTCTTCGTGTTCACGAAAGCCTCCGACGCCGGCCTTGGCACGAACCGCGACACGATCACGGACTTCAAGTGCGGGTTCGATCGCATCGATCTCAGCGGCATCGACGCCAATGCCCGGACGAAGGTCGACAACAGCTTCACGAAGCTCCTCTCCGGGAAAGCGAAGTTCACGGCGGCCGGGCAGCTTCGCTACGACGCCAAGACCGGGATCCTGTCCGGCAATACGGACAAGGACGCGGCGGCGGAGTTCGAGATCCAGCTGAAGAGCAAACTGCATCTCAAGCTGAGCGATTTCGTCCTTTAGCGCATCGTGCGAAAAAGCGGGAACCGGTTTTGCGGGAGAAGATGCTCAAAGACAGAGACTGACTGCATCGGATGGGAGTTCGATGTCACACCCGATGCTGTAGCCCCGATCTCCAGGCCCGTTTTCAAGGCCCTTTCCCCAGGTCCTCCTGAAACCGGCAGAGCGCCCCCTTCATCACCTGATGGAGGGGGTTTTCTTTTGGCGCCGGGCCTGAGGCCGGGCATCGGTTCCGGCGATCGAGCGGCGCCCCTTTCGATCCGCCGCAGGCCCGGAAGTCCGCCCTCCCCCGGAATCCGTGACGCATTCGGACAGGCCCCTTGAAAAGGTCAGCATCGCTGTCCAAGATCATGCGGAACGACAAGCGGTCCACGGCGCTTCCGATGCCGATGGGCGAAGGAGGAAACAGGAATGCTGCCGAACGCCGCCCAAAGCTTCAATTTCGACCTCGGCGAGACCGCCGACGCGATCCGTGAAACCGTGCGCGACTTCGCGCAGGAGAAGATCGCCCCGCGCGCCGAGGAGATCGACCGCACGAACCAGTTCCCGCGCGATCTCTGGCCCCAGATGGGCGACCTTGGCCTCCACGGCATCACCGTCGAGGAGGAATACGGCGGCACCGGCCTGGGCTATCTCGAGCACGTGATCGCCATGGAGGAAATCTCCCGCGCCTCGGCGTCCGTCGGCCTCTCCTACGGGGCGCATTCCAACCTCTGCGTCAACCAGATCCGCCGCAACGGCACGGACGACCAGAAGCGCCGCTACCTGCCGAAGCTCATCTCCGGCGAGCATGTGGGCGCGCTGGCGATGTCGGAGCCCGGCTCGGGCTCCGACGTGGTCTCCATGCGCACCCGCGCGGAGAAGCGCGGCGACCGTTACGTGCTCAACGGCAACAAGATGTGGATCACCAACGGTCCGAGCGCCGAGACGCTCGTGGTCTACGCCAAGACGGACCCGGAGGCAGGTGCGCGCGGCATCACGGCCTTTCTCATCGAGAAGGATTTCAAAGGCTTTTCCACGCACCAGAAGCTCGACAAGCTCGGCATGCGGGGCTCCGACACCTGCGAACTGGTCTTCGAGGATTGCGAGGTGCCCGAGGAGAACGTGCTGGGACAGGTCGGCAAGGGCGTGAACGTGCTCATGTCCGGTCTCGACTACGAACGCGCCGTGCTCGCCGCCGGCCCCTTGGGCATCATGCAGGCCTGCATGGACGTGGTGTTTCCCTATATTCACGAGCGCAAGCAGTTCGGCCAGTCCATCGGCGAGTTCCAGCTCGTTCAGGGCAAGGTGGCCGACATGTACGTGACCATGAACGCCGCGAAGGCCTATGTCTATGCGGTGGCGAAGGCCTGCGACCGGAGCGAGACCACCCGCGAGGACGCCGCCGGGGCGATCCTCTACGCGGCCGAGAAGGCCACGCAATGCGCCCTCGACGCCATCCAGCTCCTCGGCGGAAACGGCTACATCAACGATTACCCGACGGGCCGCCTTCTGCGCGACGCAAAGCTCTACGAGATCGGCGCGGGCACCAGCGAGATCCGTCGCATGCTGATCGGTCGCGAGCTGTTCGCGAAGACCGCATAGGTCACGCCGTCGCCCGCATCGGAAAGACGCGAAGGCGCTCCTTGTGAGCCGCGCGGGCGAGATCGGGCCTGGAGCATCGGACGCGGGACGTGGGAACCGGTTTTGCGTTCGATGCTCCTCCTAGAGGAGCGCATCGTTCTCGCGAAGAACCGGATCCATTGTTTCGCACGATGCTCTAAGACGGCTTGCGGACCTTGTAGAGCTGGAACCCACGCCCGTTATGCATGATCTGCAGCAGGTCCGGCGCCGGATTGGCCGTCTCGTCGGGGTCGGTGCCGAGCACGATTAGATAATCGTAGAAGTCCGGCCAGCGGTCCCAGTAATGCGGCCCGTCGGCCGAAGCCCCCTGCTCGTCCGCATCGACGATCACGCGGCTGATGGTCGGCGTGTCGCCGTCTTCCGTATCCACATGCGCGGCGTGGCCTGCGCGGGCGCGCAGGATCTGCTTGCCCGGAACGACGAACAGCCGCGACACCAGGGCGGACCTCTCGATTACGGCCAGATTGGGCGCATGCGACAGCGCCGCGTCGACGGCTCCCTCGGCGGGATCGTCCGCCTGGGTGACGAGCAGCCGCGAGCCCGGCTGCATCATGCGCAGCGAGGTCCTGAGCTCCAGCAGGGGCTGTGAGAGGGCGACCCAATGGGCGGAGACGTCGACGATGCGAAACGCGATGGCGACGAGGCAGATCGCGAAGAAGGCGTTGTGGTTTTCGAGCTTCTTCAGGTCGACCGAGATGAAGCCCAGGCTCATGAAGAAGATGCCAACGACGAGCCGCTGATCCGCCATCCATGAGCCGAACGCCATGCGGGGCATCGCCAGGAAGGCGATCGTCAGGATGCCCGCCACGATCACGCCCGCCGGATGGAACCGAACCAGCCCGCGGCGGATGGCGATCCCGATCGCAGCCGCGATGAGAATGAGGAACGGGATGTCGGTAAAGTCCGAATAGACCGAGAAGAAGAGCGTGATCGCCTCGAACTTCCCTTGCGATTCCCAGACGATGTCGTGCGAGAGTCCCCATGTGGGGCTCGTGACGAGAAGATAGAGGAAAGGCAGGAACGGCAAGCCGAGGGCGAGTGCGCTCTTCACGAGAGGCATCGGCCGCCAGCCCTTTTGCGTCCACAACCGCCAGAACTCGAAGCTTCCGATGCCAAGGCCATAGAGGCCCAGCGCCGAGAGGTGACAGACGTAGAGCACGGCGCAGAACGCCACGCTGACCACGGCTCTGACGAGCCAGTGCCTTTCACCGAGGGCCATCCAGGCGGCGAGGCCGAAAACGGCGACGCCGACGCCGAACAGGTAGTTCATCAGGCCCGTGAACAGAAAGCCGTTATAGACGAAGAGGCCGCCCACGAGCGGCCAGGCGGACCAGCGGCCGTTGAGGACCCTCTGCAGCACGACCGGCCCGAGCAGCATGAGAAGAAGCGTCAGTCCGACGAAGACCCGTCCCGCGGTATAGACCCCGAGGAGCGGCGTCAGCGGCGGCACGATCAGGTCCATGATGAGGTTCGGAACCGGCGCCCAGGCCGCCTCGTAGAACCGGGACAAGGCCTCGTTGCCGGGAAGGCTTGCGAGGGCGTGCATCCGCGCCAGGTGGTTGGGGTAATCTTCCAGAGGCGGCACGAGGGCATAGAAGAGCGGCAGGAGGATCAGCGCCGCCACCAGCCCGATCTGCTTGAACACGACCCAGGAACGTTCGCCGCCTGCATCGGCATCGGCCGCCACAGCGATGCCGCCTCTCTTGTACTTCGTCATCTCGGCCCCTCGACAGCCGCTTTTCGAACGCATCGCGACTCGGCTTACGGCGACGGTCATAAGAACCCGCCGCCTGCCAAGGTCAACTGGTCATTCAGAGCGAGTTGATGCGGAAACGGAGGAGAAGACCGAGATGCGGCATTTTGCTCGGATCGTCCGTACGTCCCGCGTGATGGCCGAGCCGACGCGTCATCGGGACATGCTCAACGCGACGTGATCCCTCAGCCTCTTGCAATCGTGAAATAATGGTGCATGACAATGGCAGGGCTTGCGGAGGCATCTCTCGCGGTGGCGTTCCGCGCGCTCGCCCGCTATGAGTAGCTATCCTAACGTCAGGAAACTCTCATGACTCTCGACAAGACGATCGCCGACGCCCTGCGCGCCGCCTCCACCGCCACGATCACCACCGTGCTGCTGAAGAAGGGCGTCCGCCGCTGCTGGATGAAGGGGCCGATGCCAGCCTTCAACGCGACGGAGAAGATGGTGGGCCGCGCCTTCACGCTTCGCTTCGTTCCCGCCCGCGAAGATCTGGCGACGCCCGAGTCCTGGGCCTCTCCGATCTCGACGCGCGCGGCCATCGAGGCCATGCCCGAGGGTTGCATCGCGGTCGTCGATTCCATGGGCGTGACCGATGCCGGCATCTTCGGCGATATCCTCACGGCCCGCATGGAAAAGCGCGGCGTCGCGGCGCTCGTCACGGACGGCGCCGTGCGTGATGCGGTCGGCGTCGAGGGCACGAATCTTCCGGTCTGGTGCGCGGGCGTCGCCGCGCCGCCTTCGGTGGCGGGCCTCACCTTCGTCGGCTGGCAGGAGCCCATCGGTTGCGGCGGCGTCGCGATCTTCCCCGACGACGTGATCGTCGCGGACCGCGACGGCGTGGTGGTCATTCCCGCCGCCCTCGTCGAGGATGTGGCGAAAGCCGCCGTCGAGCAGGAACGCTACGAGTTGTGGGTCATGCGCGAAGTGGAGAAGGGCGTTCCCCTCCCCGGGCTCTACCCGCCGAACGCGGAGACGAAGGCCCGCTACGAGGCCGAGTCCAAGGTTTAACCCCCAACGCAGAAGGATGGCTGGTGTTTTACTACGTCTCTAAGATCGCCTGGTTCTTCGCCACGCCGTCCAACCTGCTTCTCAGCCTGATCCTGCTGAGCCTCCTCGTCGCGCTGGTGCGCCGCCTGCGGGGATTCGGACTGGGCCTTGCGATCGTCGCCACGGTAGCGACGATCGCGCTCGGGCTCCTGCCCGTCGCCACCTTTCTCATGGCGCCACTGGAAGAGCGCTTTCCTCAGTTTCAGGACGACGGAAAGCCGGTGGATGGAATCATCCTGCTCGGCGGCGCCATCGATGCGTCGGACTCCGTTTCGCGCGGACAGATCGCCGCCAACGAGGCGGCGGAGCGCATTCTCGACACGATCCAGCTCGCCCATCGCTATCCGCAGGCGCGCATCCTGATTTCCGGCGGCGGCGGCACGGTGTTCGGCGACGGCGTCGACGAGGCGCCCGTCGTCGCGGATTACTTCAAGAGCATCGGCATCGACCCGGCCCGCTTCATCATCGAGGACCGCTCGCGCACGACGGCGGAAAACGCGCTCTATTCGCGCGCGCTCGTGCAGCCCAAGGACGGCGAGCGCTGGCTTCTCGTGACCTCGGCGTGGCACATGCCCCGCGCTGTGGGGGTCTTCGACAAGGTGGGCTTTCCCGTCACTCCCTATCCGGTGGATTTCCGGACCGGTGGCGGCGCGAACAATCTCTACATCTTCGCGTCTATTTCCGACGGATTGCGGCGGCTCGATGTGGTGGCGAAGGAATGGGCCGGGCTCGTCGGTTATTACCTGGCGGGCCGCATGAACGTGCTGTTCCCGGCTCCTCACGCCTCCCCATCGGCGGCGGGAAGCGCGAGCCTGTAGGTTCCGCGAAAATCGTCGGGGTCGACCGGACGGCCCTTGCGCAGAATCACGATCCGCCCCTCCTTCATCAGGCGCACGGCCACCTTCCGCACCGGCTGCATGAGAGGGCCCCAGCCTTCCGGCTGGTTGCCGCCGACCGCCTGAGCGACATCGGCGGGTCCGATGGTCTTGCCCGGTCCGCGCTCCTCAAGGAGCGAGAGCAGGACAGTTTCGAGGTCTTCCGGTTTCGCGTCTTTAATCATGCTCGTGTCCCAAGGCGGCGTCATGCGCGTCGGATATGAATTGACGGCGCCACATGACGAACAGAACCGCTGCCGTCGCGGCGATGAACAGATAGGCGCCGATGAACCAGCCGAGATAGGCGAGCGAGAAGAAAAAGGCCCGCTGTCCCCGGTTGAAATGCTTGCCGGCGACCACGTTCATGGCGGCGGCCTGGCGCGCCACGGCAAGCGCCTCCTCCCGGTTTCCGTCCTTCAGGATGGGGACGGAGCCGACGATGATGGCCATGTAGTTGAACA
This sequence comes from Microvirga sp. TS319, assembly GCF_041276405.1. NCBI lineage: Bacteria > Pseudomonadati > Pseudomonadota > Alphaproteobacteria > Hyphomicrobiales > Methylobacteriaceae > Microvirga > Microvirga sp. TS319. The sequence continues at coordinate 2,781,139 of NZ_JBGGGT010000002.1, forward strand.
GGCGGTACGACCAGGCGAACTTGAAGAAGGCATAGACGAAGATGATCGCGAGGCCGATCACCTTCACCTCCCAGGCGAGGCGCGTCATCGGAGGGCCGAAGGGCAGCTCGCCGAAGATCGGCAGAACCTCGTCCGCCGAGCGCAGAAGCGCCAGCACGCCGCCGATTGCGATCAGGGAGGTGGAGGCGAAGAAGGCCGTGCCGTTCATCAGGGAGGCCATGATCGTGGTGTCCACGATCCGGTTCTCGCGCACGACCAGCTGCTCCATCCAGCGAAAGCGATACTGATTCATGATCCTGTTGAGGCTCTTCTGTCCGGCACCGGTCAGCTCGACGGCTCCATGGTAGCCGAGCCACGCCACGACGAAGAAGATCAGCGCCGTATAATCGACCAAGGTGAATCCGAGCAAACTGCGCCTCCCGTTGACTCTGTCGCTATCATGCCCAGTTTGTTGATGGCCTCAAAGTGGAGCGAACCGGCTATGCCTCAGACCATCACCCGCGGCTACAAGACATTGCTCGACGAGGCCAGCGCAAAGATCGAGACTCTGCCCATTCAGGAGGCAATCGCCCTGCATGGACGCGAGGACGTGGTGTTCGTGGATCTGCGGGACCCGCGCGAGCTGGAGCGGGAGGGCCGCATGCCCGGCGCCGTCCATTGCCCGCGCGGCATGCTCGAATTCTGGATCGATCCGGAAAGCCCCTACCACAAGCCGGTCTTCAATCAGGACAAGACCTTCGTGTTCTTCTGCGCCGCCGGATGGCGCTCCGCCCTCTCCGCGGCCACGGCGCAGGACATGGGGTTGAAGCCCGTGGCGCATGTCGAGGGCGGCTTCACGGCCTGGAAGGATGCGGGCGGTCCTGTCGAAGTCGGGGCGAAACAGGCTTAGAGCATCGAACGCGGGAAGTTGGAACTGGTTTTGCGCGAAAAGACGCTCGAGACCATAGACTCGAGGAGCGCATCGCTTGAGCGGACCCGCCGGGTCGATCCGATGCTCTCTTCTTAGACGAACGCATCGTTGCGAGCGGACCCGAAGGGCCACGTTCGTGAAAACCGGGTCCACTTTTCGCTCGCGCGGCCCGCCTTAGTCCGCGATGCGCTAAGCCGTTCTGCGCACTTCGAAGCCGTTTGCGTGGTCGAGTTCGTGATCGGCGCCCTCGACCGGCTCGACCAGCTGCACCAGGGACCCGGCCGGCCCTTCATGGCAGGCCTTGAGCATGACCTCGACCATCTCGCCCGGGCCTGAGAACACCGCCTCGACACTGCCGTCCGCCCGGTTGCGGACCCAGCCCGTCAATCCATGCAGCTGAGCCTGGTGCTGCGTCCAGACGCGAAAGCCGACCCCCTGAACCCGTCCGTGTATCCGCACATGAGCAATCCGGTTCGCGATCATTGTTTCCTGCTCTCACATTACGCATGTCGGGCATCGCGCGCCGTCGAGCCCACCTTCGGTCGCATCGAAGGATCATGCAACACGGGATTCAACGCATGCCTACGGCAAAGGTTCGGGCAGGCGGAGAGGCTGCAGATATCCTACTTGCGGATCGTGCTCGAAGGCGCGGCCCAGAGCGGACGGACCTTCGGGGCCTGCGGGGCGGGCGCAGGCGCGCCGTGGCGGTTCGGCAGCCACGGGCCGAGGCTTCGGACGTAGTCCTCCGGCAACCCTGCATGGATGGCCGCCTCGATGACGCCCTCCATGTAGCCGGGACGCGGCGTGCCGGGCTTGGCGCTTCGCCCGATATAGACCACGGCGCGGCGGGGCCCCTGCTCCGTGACGACCGGCTGGACCACCTTGGCGTAGAGGCCGGTCGAGAGGCTCTCATAGCGGTCGAGCGCGGGCACGTCCGCAAGCGCCAGATCCCACACCATGCCCCAGACCGTGCGCTGCGGATCGCGCGTAACGGTCGCGTAGCCTTCATCGAAAATCATGAAGCGGTGACGCATGAGCCGCGCGATGCCGACCGGCTTCGAGGCCGGGCAGCGCTGAAGCATCGCGACCCGGTCCATGTTGGAGCCATAGGCGAAGTAAAGGGGCATGGGACCTGTCCTGCGGGACTGGCGGCTCTCAGGCGAATTCGAGAATGACCGCGTCGACGGCGAGGCTATCGCCTTCCTTGGCGTGAATTTTGGCGATGGTGCCGTCGCGCTCGGCGCGCAGCACGTTTTCCATCTTCATCGCCTCGACGATGCACAACGGCTCGCCCGCCTTGACCTCCTGGCCGGGGCTGACGCTGATCGCCTTCACCAGGCCGGGCATCGGGCACAGCAGCCGCTTGCCCGTATCCGCCTCCTGGCGCGCCGGCATCAGCGCGGCCAGCTCCGCCTCGCGCCGGGTATAGACCCGCACCTCGGCCGCCGCGCCCGCATGCGCCAGCGCCACCCCGTTGAGGAGCGGCCGCACCTGCACGGCGATGGCCTCGCCCCCGACCGTGCCGGTCCAGACCGGCTCGCCCGGCCGCCAGGCCGACACCACCGGCCAGGACTGGCCGTCGAGCACCACGGCAACGCCGCCGTCGCGGTCCTCGATCACCACGTCGTACCGGGCGGCGCCGAGCAGCACGACCCGTTCCCGCTCGAACCGGAGCGCGGCGGCCGGGCGCAGCTGGCCCGAGATCTGGCGCTTGCGCTCGTTCATGAGGTGATCGATCGCCGCCGCCACGGCCGCCATGCGAAGCGCCACCGCGCCCTCCGGCGCCGGCACCGTGAAGCCGTGCGGGAACTCCTCGGCGAGAAAGCCGGTCGAGAGCTTGCCGCTCTTCCAGCGCGGGTGCTGCATCAGCGCCGAGAGGAACGGAATGTTGTGGCGGATGCCGGCGATCGCGAAGGCATCGAGCGCCTGCGCCTGGGCGGCGATCGCCTGCGCGCGGGTCGGCGCATGCGTCACCAGCTTGGCGATCATCGGATCGTAATGGATCGAGATCTCGCCGCCCTCATCGACGCCGGTGTCGGTGCGCACGCTCACGCCATCCGCCGTGCCCTCCGGCGGCGGCCGGTAGGTGACGAGGCGGCCGGTCGAGGGCAGGAAGTTGCGCACCGGATCCTCGGCATAGATGCGGCTTTCCACCGCCCAGCCGCTAAGCCGCACGTCGGCCTGGCGCAGGCGCAACGGCTCGCCGGCCGCGACCCGGATCATCTCCTCGACGAGATCGATGCCGGTGATCATCTCGGTCACCGGATGCTCGACCTGCAGGCGGGTGTTCATCTCGAGGAAGTAGAACGCCTTGTCCTGGCCGGCGACGAACTCGACGGTGCCGGCGGAATCGTAGCCGACCGCCTTGGCGAGCGCCACAGCCTGCTCGCCCATGCGGCGGCGGGTGGCCGCGTCGAGCAGCGGCGAGGGCGCCTCCTCGATGACCTTCTGGTTGCGGCGCTGGATCGAGCATTCGCGCTCGCCGAGAAAGATCACGTGGCCGTGCTTGTCGCCGAGCACCTGGATCTCGATGTGGCGCGGATCGGTGATGAACTTCTCGATGAAGACGCGGTCGTCGCCAAACGACGAGGCCGCCTCCGACTTGGCGCGCGCGAAGCCCTCGGCGACCTCGGCGGCGGCATGGGCGATGCGCATGCCCTTGCCGCCGCCGCCGGCCGAGGCCTTGATCATCACCGGGTAGCCGATCTCGTCGGCGATCGCGACCGCCTGGTCGGGGCCGTCGATCACGCCGAGATAACCCGGCACGGTCGAGACCCCGGCGGCGGCGGCGGCCTTCTTGGACGCGATCTTGTCGCCCATGGCGGCGATCGCGCCGGGATGAGGCCCGATGAACACGATGCCGGCCTCGGCCAGGGCGGTGGCGAAGGCCTCGCGCTCGGACAGGAAGCCGTAGCCGGGATGGACCGCCTGGGCGCCGGTCGCCTGGCAGGCCGCGACGATCTTCTCGATCGCGAGATAGGACTGGGCGGCCGCGGCCGGGCCGATCGGGACGGCCTCGTCGGCCATCTCGACGTGCAGGGCGTCGCGATCGGCCTCGGAATAGACCGCCACCGTCTTGAGGCCCATGCGCCGGGCGGTCTTGATCACCCGGCACGCGATCTCGCCGCGGTTCGCAATCAGAATCTTGTCGAACATGAGCCTCGGACGCTCCACCCACAAAAGAACTTGCCACAAAAGGACTTGGCCCCACCTCCGTTACTGCACATCGGTGCCTTGGGGAAGCAGGGCCAGGTTCAGTATTTAGGTTAGATAACGATGGGCCGGCGCTCAGGCGGCCGCGAGGCTCATCCGGGCCCGCTGGCGTCCGCGCATGATGAAGTCGAGGAGCGCCACGTCCACGTAGCCCGCCTCGTCGAGAATGGCATAGGCGATGGTCATGGCGTTGCGGCTGGGGCCGCTGACCTCCAGAACGGTGGCCAGCCACAGGGCATCGTCGTTGCTCACGACCCCATGAGGTTGCCGTTTCCATACCACGAAATCCACCACGAGCCTGGTGAGCGCCACCCCCCAGCTCTCGTCCGCCTCGACGATGCGGTCCACGGCCAGCAGCGTCTCCACCTCCAGGCGGCTGGTGATGCCATCCCGCAGCACTTCGCCGGTGAGCGCCTTCACGGCATCGGCGGAAATGAAATTGCAATCCGCGGCATTGTCGATGAACTGGCGAAGGCTGTCCTTCATCATCCCCATGGCTCCCTCCGGCCCTCATCTGCGACAGGCCGGTCGATCTCTTGCGTGGGATGAGTTTCACACGGGCGGCAGCGTAAACCGTTAACGCGAAATGCTGAATCGCCGTTGAGGTTAAGCCTTGCTGAGACTTTTTGGTTGCCGGTTTCTTAGTCGCCCCGAATTTCGAGCAGCCATGCGGATTTGAATGCGGGGCTCCATGTCGCTTGCATTCCCGCAAGATCGCCCTTTCCGCACTCCCTTCCGCACCGATGGTACATATCTTGGCGTCATGCGGCGCGCTTTTCGCTGCCGCTCGTTAAGGAACACGCTCATGCGACACCACGGTATTCATCACGTCACCGCCATCGCGGGTCCGGCCCGTCGCAACCTCGATTTCTACACCCGGGTCCTCGGGCTTCGTCTCGTCAAGAAGACGGTCAATTTCGACGATCCCGGCACCTACCATCTCTATTTCGGCGACAGCCACGGCAGCCCGGGATCGATCCTCACCTTCTTCCCCTGGGAGCATGTGGCTCCCGGTCGGACCGGAATCGGCTCGACCTCCGAGACCGCCTTCCGCGTGCCGGCAAGCTCCCTCGGCTACTGGAGCCATCGCTTCATCGAGCAGGGCGTCGAGCATGGCGCGCTGGAGAAGCGCTTCGGCGAGAGCGTCCTGCCCTTCAAGGATCCCCATGGCACCAGCCTGGCCCTCGTCGGAGTCGCCGATGCCGGGACCGAGGAGGCCTGGGCGGCGGGCGAGATTCCGGCGGAACATGCCATCCGGGGCCTGGAGGGCGTGACGCTCCTCGTGGAGAACGGCGAGCCCACCGGCGCGATCCTCACGGATGTCCTCGGCTTCCGCGAAGTGGCGCGGGAAGGCTCTCTCGTGCGCTACAGGAGCGACGCCGCCATCGGCGGCACCGTCGATATCCGCAGCGTCGGCGGCTTCCTGCCGGAGCGCATGGGCGGCGGGTCGGTGCATCACGTCGCATTCCGGGCCGCGGACGATGACGACCAGGCCAGGATGGTGAAGACTCTCGCGGAGAAATACGGCCTCCACACTACGGAGCAGAAGGACCGGAACTACTTCCGTTCCGTCTATTTCCGCGAGCCCGGCGGTATTCTGTTCGAGATCGCCACCGATGCGCCCGGCTTTGCCGTGGACGAGGCGGAGGATCGCCTGGGAAGCGAACTCAAGTTGCCCGCCTTCCTCGAGCCGAGCCGCCCCAAGATCGAGGCTCGTCTGCCTGAGCTGGCTTGACGAAAACCCTCTCCCCTTCGGGGGAGAGGACAAGGTGAGAAAACCCATGACCGAGCTGTCCTTTATCCATCGCTACGAGCCCGCCACCGAGCCCGGCCGCCCGCCTCTCCTGCTGCTTCACGGCACGGGCGGAGACGAGAACGACCTGATCTCCTTGGGCCGCATGGTCTCGCCCGGATCCGCCCTGCTCTCCCCGCGCGGCAAGGTGCTGGAGAACGGCATGCCGCGCTTCTTCCGCCGATTGGCGGAAGGCGTGTTCGACGAGGAGGACCTGCGCCTTCGCACCGGCGAACTCGCCGATTTCGTCACCGACGCGCGCAAGGCCTATGGCCTTGAGGCTCCGATCGCGCTCGGCTTCTCCAACGGCGCGAACATCGCCGCCGCGATGCTGATGCTGCGTCCCGCGGCGCTGTCGGGCGCCGCGCTGCTGCGCGCCATGGTGCCGTTCCAGAATGAGCCCAAGAGCGATCTTACAGGCAAGCGCGTGCTGATGGTGTCGGGGCTGATGGATCCGATCATTCCGGCCGACAACGCGGCGCGGCTCGCCGCATCGCTCGCGGCGTCGGGAGCGGAGGTCACGCATGAAACACTGCCGACCGGGCACGGGCTGTCCCAGACCGACCTGCAGCTGCTCGTGAAGTGGTTTTCGGAGCAAGGGACGTAGCGGCGCCGGCGCGAATAGCGCCTCACGCCCTCATCATTCATCGTCATGGCCGCACTTGGTTTACGGCCATCCGCGTCTTCACGAGCCGACCAAGTCAAAAGACGTGGATGCCCGGCTCAAGTCCGGGCATGACGAGAATGATGCTTCCACGATAGAGCAGCGCATCGGGCGAAAATTGAACCCGGTTTTCACGACCGTGGCCCTTCGGGCCCGCGCCGAACGATGCGCCATTGAAGGAGTGGAGCATCGGATTGGATCCCAAAGGTGCAAATCCACTTTTCACGTCCGATGCTCTAGAGAACCCCCGTTTCGAAGAAGCGCTCGATGGCCTCCTCGGAAGGCTTGATGTCGATGCCGCGCTCCTTGAGCCAGTCGTCGTTGAAATGCGTGGAGCGGTAGCGGTCGCCGGAATCGCACAGCAGCGTTACCACCGAGCCTGTCTCGCCCTGCCGCACCATGTCGCCGACGATCTGCGCCACAGCCCAGAGATTGGTGCCGGTCGAGCCGCCGCAGGATCGGCCGATGCGCCGGGAGAGAACCCGCGCTGCCGCGATGCTCGCGTCGTCGGGCACCGCATAGGCCCGGTCGATGAGTTCCGGCACGAAGGACGGCTCGCAGCGCGGCCGGCCGATGCCCTCGATGACGGAAGGCGGCTCGCTGGTGGTGCATACGCTGCGGTCCGCCAGGTGCCGATGGAAGACCGAGGCCTCCGGATCGGCGAGGCACAGCTTCGTCGGCAGGCGGCGATAGCGGATGTAGCGCCCGAGCGTCGCCGAGGTGCCGCCGGTGCCCGCGCCGACCACGACCCAGCGCGGCACCGGATATTCCTCATGGGCCATCTGGCTGAAGATGGATTCCGCGATGTTGTTGTTGCCGCGCCAGTCCGTAGCCCGCTCGGCATAGGTGAACTGGTCCATGTAATGGCCGCCGAGATCGCGGGCGAGCCTCGCGCTCTCCTCGTACATCTCGGCAGGCGAATCCACGAAATGGCTCTCGCCGCCATAGAAGGCGATCTGCGCGATCTTCTCGGCGGAGGTCGAGCGCGGCATCACAGCGATGAAGCGCAAACCCAGCATCCGGGCGAAATAGGCCTCCGACACCGCCGTCGATCCGCTCGATGCCTCGATGATCGTCGTGTTCGGCCCGATCCAGCCGTTGCACAGCCCGTACAGGAACAGCGAACGCGCCAGCCGATGCTTGAGGCTGCCCGACGGATGGGTCGATTCATCCTTCAGGTACAGCGATATGCCGGGCAAGGCCGGCAGCGGCACCTGCAGGAGATGCGTATCCGACGAGCGGTTGAAATCCGCCTCGATGATCTGGATGGCGGTGGAAACCCAGGAGCGGTTGCATGAAACTGGCATGATCATAGCGGAATATTATCGTGCTTTTTCCAGGGCTGCTCGGTTTCCTTATGCCGCAGCATGGCGAGCGCCCGGGCGATCCGCCGGCGGGTCGAATGCGGCATGATCACCTCGTCGATATAGCCGCGCTCGGCCGCCACGAACGGCGACATGAAGCGGTCCTCGTATTCCTTGGTCCGCGCCGCGATCTTGTCGGCATCGCCCAGATCCTGGCGGAAGATGATCTCCACCGCGCCCTTGGCTCCCATCACGGCAATCTGCGCCGATGGCCAGGCATAGTTGACGTCGCCGCCGATATGTTTGGACGCCATCACGTCATAGGCCCCGCCAAAGGCCTTGCGCGTGATCACCGTCACCAGCGGCACCGTCGCCTGCGCATAGGCAAACAGCAGCTTCGCGCCGTGCTTGATCAGGCCGCCATATTCCTGCGCCGTGCCGGGCAGAAACCCCGGCACGTCCGCGAAGGTGACGATCGGGATGTTGAACGCGTCGCAAAAGCGCACGAAGCGCGCCGCCTTGCGCGAGGCATCCGAGTCGAGCACGCCCGCCAGCACCATCGGCTGGTTGGCCACGAACCCCACCGTGCGGCCCTCGAGGCGCCCGAAGCCGGTCAGGATGTTCTTGGCATACGCCTCCTGGAGCTCGAAGAAGTCGCCCTCGTCCACGACCTTCAGGATCAGCTCCTTCATGTCGTAGGGCTTGTTGGGATGGTCCGGGATCAGCGTGTCGAGGCTGGCGTCCACCCGGTCCGGGTCGTCGAAGCTCGGGATTTCCGGCACGCCGTCCATGTTGTTGGCGGGCAGGAAGTCGAGCAGGCGGCGCACCTGCAGCAGCGCCTCGACGTCGTTGTCGTAGGCGCCGTCGGCGACCGACGACTTGGTGGTGTGGACCTTGGCGCCGCCGAGCTCCTCGGCCGTGACGGTCTCGTTGGTGACGGTCTTGACCACGTCGGGGCCGGTGACGAACATGTACGAGCGGTCGCGCACCATGAAGATGAAGTCGGTCATGGCCGGCGAATAGACGTCGCCACCCGCGCACGGGCCCATGATGACCGAGATCTGCGGGATCACCCCGGAGGCGATCACGTTGCGCCGGAACACCTCGCCGTAGCCGCCGAGCGCGGCCACGCCCTCCTGGATGCGCGCGCCGCCGGCATCGAACAGGCCCACGATCGGAGCGCGCATTTTCAGGGCCATGTCCTGGATCTTGGTGATCTTCTGGGCATGGGCCTCGGAGAGCGAGCCGCCGAACACGGTGAAATCCTTGGCGAAGACGAAGACCGTGCGGCCGTTGACCGTGCCCCAGCCGGTGACGACGCCGTCGCCCGGGATCTTGGCTTGGTCCATGCCGAAATCCGCCGAGCGGTGCTCGACGAACATGTCGAACTCCTCGAACGAGCCCGTGTCGAGCAACAGCTCGAGGCGCTCGCGCGCCGTGAGCTTGCCGCGGCCATGCTGCGCCTGAATGCGCTTGGCGCCGCCGCCGAGGCGGGCCTGCCCCCGCCGCTCTTCAAGCCGTTCGAGAATGTCTTTCATGGATAGTCCCTGATACCGGGAGATGGATCGCTCCCGATTAGCACAGCCATAAGCCGCCCCAAAGTCCCACGAAGGAAGTGTGCTCCGGAGCACTTCACAGGACGGCTCCCGCGCGCTAAGACAGCTCCGTTATAACATTATAATGGATAAACCATGAACACCATGAAAGCTCTTGCAGCCCTCGCCCTCGCCCTCTCCCTGTCGGCCGCCGGCTGCGCCAGCCGCTCCGAGGACGTGGCGGCATCCTACGTCTCCTCGTCCATGTACTCCGGCTATAGCTGCCGCGAGCTGAGCGCCGAGGCCCAGCGGGTCAGTTCAGCCGCAGCCGCAGCCGCGGGCACGCAGGATTCCGCCCGCATCCGGGATACGATCGCCACCACCGCCGCCCTCGTGGTCTTCTGGCCCGCCGCCTTCTTCGTCGGCGGCAACGGCGCCCAGGCGGCCGAGCTCGGACGCCTGAAGGGCCAGATGCAGGCAATCGAGGAAGCCTCGGTCAGAAGGCATTGCGGCATCACCTTCCGCCGCGTCTAAGCCCTCGAAAGATCTAGAGCATCGGACGTGAAAAGTGGACTCCACTTTTTGGGATCGAATCCGATGCTCTCTTCTTGGAATGAGCACATCGTTCTGGCGGAAAACCGGATCCACTTTTTCGCACGATGCGCCGGAGCATCGGACCCAAAAGTGGATTTGCACTTTTGGGATCAATTAGATGCTCTCTTTTTGGAATGAGCGCATCGTTCTGGCGAAAAACCGGGTCCACTTTTCCGCACGATGCGCTCGGGAAAAACCCGCCGGGCATCGGCGCCGGCGGGTTCGTTACGAGAGGGCCCCGAGGCGGTAGACCTCGGAGGCGGCCCTGAAATCGGCCTCGCGCCTGCGGCGGCGCTCCATGGCTTCCTCGTCCTCGCCCCAGACGCTTTCCTGGTACAGTTCGTCCACATGGGCGGCGGCCCAGGCCCCGTCGGGGTCGAGCGGCCCCAAGGCATGGGCCAGGGCGATCAGCACCGATCCGGAAAGCGTGGTCATCACATGCAGGGCGGCGAGCGCGAAGGGCGAATCGATCCGCTCGAGGGCCGACCGGATCGCGGCGACCGCCTCATCCGGCTGGGTCACGTGCATGACGCCTTCCGCCAGGGTGAAGCGGGCGCCATGGCTGTCCCTGGCCCAATCCAGAATCGGGTTCCAGGCATCATCCTGCGCCTGGACGAGCCTCGCGGGCTCGCTCACGCGGTAGAGGACGAGGTCGGATCCCGCATATCGCACCAGATCCTCCACCACCTCGGCCCGGCGCGCCGCCACGCCGTCGATGGCGGAATTGACGATGCGGGTGATCGGCATCGTCGCGGGATCGATCTCGGTCTCCTGTGCCGCCCATTCCCGGGCCATCGCCTCGGCGAGCGCGCGCGACGGCACCGCCAGCGCCTGCTTGCCCGGGGTTTTCGCCATCCGCCCGTCGAGGGCAAGATGGAAGAGGCCGTCCCGCTCCGCGACGCCCGCCTCCTTATAGAAGCGCTTCGGCAGCATGGGCTTCATGCCGGCTTGGGCCGCCCGCATGGGGTCGGGCTCGTCCTGTGATGGGAACCAGTCGCGTGAAGAATCTGTCATGGGGGAGAAATAGGCGATCGGACGGAAAGTTACGAGAGGTTCGCGATGAAAGTCCGGAGCATCGGCTCGAGTTCCCCATAGCTGTCGACGATGCGGTGAGCCCCCGCCTCGTTCAGCGCCGCGACAGGCTGGAAGCCCCAGGACACACCGATCGGAAGCACCCCGGCGGCCCGCGCCATTCCCATGTCGTAGCTGGAATCGCCGATCATCAACGTGTCTTCCGGTGCAACGCCGATGGCCGCCATCGCCTGCAGGATCATGGCCGGATGAGGTTTCGAGGGCGCGTCGTCGGCGGTCTGGGTCGTGGCGAAGACCCCCTCCCAGCCCTGCTGTGAAATCAGGCGCACGACCCCTTTTCGGGATTTGCCCGTCGCAAGCCCGAGACGCACGTCGTCGCGGCCCTTGAGCCATGCGATGCACTCGCCTGCCCCCGGAAAGAGCGGCGCCTCGTTGACCGGATCCCGATGCAGAACGGTATAGGCATCCCTGTAGGCCTGAGCCAAACCTTCCACCGGAGCCTTCGGCCCGGCGAGCACCGTAAAGGCCTCCACCAGCGACAGGCCGACGATCGAGAGGGCGCGCTCCCGGCTCGGCGGCTCCAGCCCATAGGCGTGGAACGCCCCGCACACCGAGGCCACGATGACGTTCTGACTGTCGACGAGCGTTCCGTCGACATCGAAGAGAATGAGCTTCACCAGGACGTCCCCGCTCGCTCAGCCCTGAGGATGGGAACCATGACAGAACTGGGGCGTATTGATGTTCCAGTTGCCGCACTTGTCGCAGGCGGTCGCCAGGAATCCGATGCCGATTACGAAGATCGCTTGGAGGAGACGCTTCATCACCCATTGCCCCTTTTCTGAAGCGGCACCTTATTCAATTCATCCGCTTCCTGCTAGAGCATCACTCCCGTCGAAGCCTGGGGATGTCGGGCCGGGCGAGCGACCATCTGTCCGGACTCGCCACGGGTCGAATAAGCACTATTTTTCAGCAAGCCCGCCAAGTTTGCCAAGACGAACGAACCAAGACGACCGAACCAAGACAATCGAATCAAGGCTCCCGACACAGTGAACGACAACCTTCTGCGGCGGATCGAGGAATTGGAGCGCGCCAACAGTGAACTGCGCCTACGGCTCCGCGAACAGGACGAACTCGCGCAGGCGGCCGCATTGCATCACGAGGCCCGAGGCCGTGGACATGCGCAGGAGCTGTCCTCCGCATCTCTGCGCATCGACGCCCTGCAGGTCTCGCGCGATTCCCTGCAGGCGGACGAGAGCCGCTTGCGCGAAAGCGAAACGCGCGCGCGCGCCAGTGAGGAGAAGCTCAGGCAGATCGCCGACAACCTTCCCGCCCTGATCGCCTATGTCGACAGCGACGAGCGCTACCGCTTCAACAACAGGGCCTACGAGACCTGGCTGCTCCAATCCCCCGAGGACCTGTTCGGCGTTCAGCTGAAGGACGCCGTCGGAGAGGCCACCTATGGCCGCGTGAAGCCCCTCATCGACGCCGTTTTCTCGGGACAGCGTGTCTGTCATGAATGGTGGGCGCATTTCCCCAGCGGACTGCGCTACGTCAAATCGGAGTACATTCCGGACCAGCGGGGGGATGGCAGCGTCGCCGGCTTCTACGTGCTCGCCTCCGATCTGACGGACATCAAGCAATCGCAAGCCGCGCTGTCCGAGAGCGAGGCCCGGCTGCGCCTGGCCATCGACGCCGGGCATATGGCGATCTGGGAAGCGGACACCGCCACAAGCACGATCAAATCCTCGCCGGAGCTGAACCGCCTTCTCGGTCTGCCCCCGGCTTTCATGCCGACCACGATCGACATCCGGCAGCGCCTTGCGCCGGGTGAGAGGGTCAGGCTCTGGCGGGTGACCCTGGAGGCCCTGGCCCGGGGCGACCGCTTCGCCGAAACGGAGCTGCAGGTCGTCTGGCCCGATGGCTCGCTGCGCTGGCTGTTGCTGCGGGTCGAATTGCTGGATATCGACAACGGCGTTCCGGCCCGCACCATTGGGGTCGCCCTGGACATCACCGCCCGCAAGAAAGCGGAAGAACATCAGCAATTGCTGATCAACGAGCTCAATCACCGGGTCAAGAACACGCTCGCCACCGTGCAGTCGATCGCCACCCAGAGCCTGCGCAGCGCGGCGACCACCACGGAAGCCCGCGAGGCGGTCGAGGGCCGCCTTTTCGCCCTCTCGCGCGCTCACGACGTCCTCACGCGCGAGAACTGGGACGGAGCCTCCCTGGCGGAGCTGGTTCAACAGGCGATCGAGCCGTTTCGCGGGGCGAAAGACCGGTTCGAGGTGTCCGGCCCCGACATCCGCCTGCCACCCCGCATCGCTCTTGCCCTTGCCATGGCCCTTCAGGAACTCGGCACCAACGCGGTCAAATACGGCGCCCTGTCGCGCGAGGGCGGACATGTCGCCATCGGATGGATCGTTCCGGACCGGGAATCCAGCCCGCGGCTCAAGATGACCTGGCGGGAAATGGACGGCCCTCCCGTCGCGACGCCCGAACGCCGGGGCTTCGGAACCCGGCTCATCGAGCGCAGCCTCGCCCAGGAGCTCGGCGGGTCGGTCACCATCGACTTCGCGCCGACAGGGGTCGTCTGCACGATCAACGCGCGCCTATAGCATCGGACCCATAAGTGGAATTCACTTTTGGGATCGCTCCGATGCTCCCTTCTTGGATGAGTGCATCGTCCTTGCGAAAAACCGGGCCACTTTTTCGCACGATGCGCTCGCGGAGAGTTCCGAGCCTGCAATCAGGCGGCTGCGAGCCGCCTTTGCGTCGGAGACACGATCCGGCGGACCTCGTCGCCCTCGATGGTCTCGTGCTCCAGGAGCGCATCGACGAGAGCGTCGAGCCCCTCGCGGTTGTCCTCGATGCAGGCTTTGGCGGCCGCATACATCTCTTCGACGATGCGACGGATCTCCTGTTCCGCCTCGCGCGGGAAGCTGTCGCCCGAGCGGGCCACCTTCACCATGCCGATGGCGGGGCTCATGCCCCATTCCGTGACCATGCGCGTGGCGATGCTGGTCGCGTGGGCGATGTCGCTCGCGGCGCCCGTCGTGACCTTGCGGGGGCCGAAGACCACCTCCTCCGCGGCGCGTCCGCCCATGGCGACGATGAGGTCGGCTTCGAGCTTTTCCACGGGAATGCAGTAGCGGTCGTTCTCAGGCAGGCGCATGACGAGACCCAGCGCCTGGCCATGCGGAATGATGGTGGCGCTGTGCACCTTGTCGGAGCCCGGAGTCAGGCAGGCGCAGAGGGCATGGCCAGCCTCGTGCACCGCGACGAGTCTGCGCTCCTCCGTGCTGATCACGAGGGAACGGCGCTCCAGCCCCATGATGATCTTGTTGCGGGCGGCCTCCAGGTGTTCGCGGCAGATCTCGGCCAGACCGTCGCGCGCCGCGAAGATCGCCGCCTCGTTGAGGAGGTTGCTCAGATCGGCCCCCGAGAAGCCAGGCGTTCCCCGGGCGATCGATGCGAGCTCGACGCCCGACGCCAGCTTCACGTTGCGCGCATGCACCGAGAGGATCGCCTCACGGCCCGTGATGTCGGGCAGGCCGATATGGACCTGCCGGTCGAAGCGGCCGGGGCGCAGCAGGGCGGGATCGAGCACGTCGACCCGGTTGGTCGCGCCGATCACGATGACGCCGCTGGTCGTGTTGAAACCGTCCATCTCCACCAGGAGCTGGTTCAGCGTCGACTCGAACTCCCGGTCCGCCGCCGACCCGCCGCCGCCGCGCTTGCGGCCGATGGCGTCGATCTCGTCGATGAAGATCAGGCAGGGAGCGCGCCTGCGGGCCTGCTCGAACAGCTTGGACACGCGGCTCTTGGCGATGCCGATCAGCGGGGCGGAGAAGTCGCTGCCCGCCACGGCCATGAAGGATACGCCGGCCTCGCCCGCGAGAGCCTTGGCGATAAGGGTCTTGCCGGTCCCGGGCGGGCCGACCATCAGCACCCCCTTGGGGATGCGGGCCCCGACCCGCTCGAAGGCCCGGGCGTCGCTGAGGAAGGCGATGACTTCCTGCAATTCGGCCTTCGCCTCCTCCTGGCCTGCCACATGGTCGAAGCGGTCGGGAACGTTCTTGACGGCGCGGGGCCAGCGCGATGTCGGCTTGAAATCCACCTGGACGGCCACGAGCGCCAGAACCGCCGCGACCATGATGAGGGAAATCACGAAGCTCGCCGCATGGGCGGGGTCGATTCCGGACGGCTGGAAGACGACCTGCGCGCCCGCGGCCGTCGCCCGGTCGACGGTCAGGGCGCTCAAATGCGAGCTTGGCACCCGCACGAACGCCTTCTGGTCGTCGATCCAGACCGAGAGGCCTCCCTCGTGAACCTGGACCTTGCGGATTTTGCCCGCCTCGAGCTCGCGGGAGAAGTCCGAATAGGCGATCTCGTCGACCGTCTCGGAAAGGAAAAAGGGCACGGATATGGCGGTTGCGACCACCGCCAGAGCCAGAATGGCGGCGCTGACGGCAACACTTTTCCTGCGCAAGAGCCTTCTTGCTTTCTCGATCACACCGGACACGGACGCCCCCTGTCGAACTTCGTTTCTTGTCGATGAAGTCCAACCTGTAGTCTTTTTGGCATCGCTCCGCAGTACGGCGAAAAGGCACACCCTTTTCGGATAGCGCTCCGGTCAGCTCAGAAGGTCGTGAAACTCCTTGTGCCGCCGGATCCAGGCGTGAGCGTAGCCGCAGAGAGGCGTGATCTTGCGGCCTTCGGCCCGGGCGATCTCGGCGACGCCGCGCATCAGTTCGCCCGCGGCGCCCGTGCCACGCAACGGAACGGCCGCCTCGACATGCCGGATGACGAGAGACGAGTTGCGGCGTTCATAATTGGCGAAGGCAAGATGGCCGTTCCGTTCGAGTTCGAAGCGGTGGCCTGCTGTATTGTCGCGAACGGCGCTGCCCATTCCTCAACTCCATCCTGGCGCATCGTGTGGACCCGGTTTTCATGAACGTGGCCCTTCGGGTCCGGTCAAACGATGCGCTGTTCTATCGTGGGAGCATCGGACCCGCCTGGTTCAACGCTTCCCTTGCGAGACGCGTTCCGGGAGGCGGGAATGCTCAAGCCTCCAGGCGCTGCTGCAGCCGCGCTTTCACCTCGGGCCATTCCTCCTGGAGGATGCTGTAGACCGCCGTATCGCGGATATGCCCGTCGGGCATGATCATGTGGCGGCGCAGGATGCCGTCGAGCTTGGCGCCGAGGCGCTCGATGGCGGCGCGAGACTGGTCGTTGAGCGAATGCGTCCGGATCTCGACCGCGTGGCAGCCGAGCGCCTCGAAGGCATGGCGGAGCATGAGAAACTTTGCATGGGTGTTCACGAAGGTGCGCTGCCAGGATCCCGCGATCCAGGTCGTGCCGATTTCCACCCTGTGATTGGCCGCATCGATATTCATGTAGCGCGTCGATCCGACGACACGCCCGCCGTCCCGGACCACCGTGGCGAAGGGAAGAGCAAGGCCCGCCGCCTGCAGTTCCAGGGCTTTTCGCACATACTCCTCGAAGCCTTCGGGCCTCGGCACCGTCGTGGTCTTCTTCTCCCAGAGAGCCCCGTCCATGGCGGCCTCGCCCAGAGCGGGCACGTCATCGAGGCTCAAAGGGCGAAGAATGAGCCGGTCGGTCGAGAGGGTCACGGGCTCGATGCGAAGCATGGAGAAAGCCTTTCACGCTGAAGCTTCGCCATTCATCGTCGACCCTGCAGCCACAGTCAAACGGCACCGACCGGGGAATGCGCTTTTCCCCGGCCGACAGGAGAGGTCACGGCCCTTTCGCTCGGCTCAGCGCAAGAAGTACACGAGCGCCGGCAGACCCACTGCCAGGCTCGCGAGAGCCCAGGCTCCGATGGCCTGCTGCCAGGCCACGTCGCCCGTCGTGTTGCGCAGGCGCTGGGCGAAGGCTCCCGATTCTGCCGTGTGTCCGCTCAGGCACGAGCAAAGGGCATAATGCGCCTGCCCGTCGGTGAGTCCGAAATACCGCATGGCATCTCCGAGCCGGTCGCTCGCAAGGCCGTCCGCCCGCAGGATCGGGTCCTCGTAGGCAACGGTCAGGGGAGAATTGTCCTCCCGGACCAGGGCCCGCTCCGTCGGAGGCTTGTATTCGATTTCACCGAGAGAATTCAGGCGTCGTGTCGGATCGCGCTCGAGAAGGCTGATCCACCGGTCGAGCCGCTCCTCATGGGTGAGAGGCCTCGGCTGAACGTCGGCTACGCTACGGAGATAGTCGAGATCTTTGTGTTCCATCGATCTCCTCCTTGCCAATGTCCCGGTCATCCGCTGGATGATCGAGGCAATCAATGGTGCGCCCTGCCCACGGCAAAAGTGCGACAAGAAGGGATCGAAAAACGGATAGTCCGGATTACGCCTCAGGGGCCTCGACGATCGGATCGTACTGAGTCGTATCGAACCCGAGCAGGTTGAAGCTCTGCTGCATGTGCGGCGGCAGCGGCGCCGTGACGTCGATCGGTTTTCCGGTTCTCGGATGAGCGATCACGATGCGCCGCGCCAGCAGATGCAGCTTGTTCTGAATGCCGCCCGGCAGCTCCCAGTTCTCGATGTCGAAATATTTCGGGTCGCCGACGATGGGATGGCCGATATGGGCCGTATGTGCGCGCAGCTGGTGCGTCCGCCCGGTGACCGGCTTCAGGGAGAGCCAGGCGAGCTTCTGAGCCGCCGTGTCGACGACGGCATAATAGGTGAGCGCGTGGCTTGCGCCCTCGTCGCCGTGATGCGCCACCTTCATGCGCGCATCGCCCTCGTCGCCTTCCTTGGCGAGATAGGTCGAAACGCGCCCCTGGCGGACGCGCGGCACGCCTGCGACCAGCGCCCAATAGATCTTGCGCGTGGTGCGCGAGCGGAAGGATTTCGCCATGGTGGAGGCGGCAAAGCGCGTCTTGGCGATGACGAGACAGCCCGCGGTGTCCTTGTCGAGACGGTGCACGAGGCGGGGCTTCTGGCCCTCCGCATCGCGCATGCATTCGAGCAGGCCGTCCACATGGCGCGTGGTGCCGGAGCCGCCCTGCACCGCCAGCCCCATGGGCTTGTTGATGATGAGGACATCCTTGTCCTCATAGAGCGTGATGGATTGCAGGAACTCGCGGTCGCTCTGATCCTTGCCCGCATTGCGCGATACGGGGCGCGGCTGATCGAGCTTGAGCGGGGGAACGCGGACCTTCTGTCCCGGCGTCAGGCGGTCGCTGGGATCCGCGCGCTTGCCGTCGACCCGCAACTCTCCCTTTCGGACGATGCGCTGGATATGCGTGAAGGCCAGCTGCGGGAAACGCGCGACCAGAAAGCGGTCGACCCGCATGTCGGCCTCGTCGGGCTCGACCACGAGCGTCTGCACGCCGGTCGCCAGCACCTCTTGCGCCGCGGCCTTGGCCTGGGCGCGCGTCGGCTGCCGCGGCGCTTCCGCAGCCGCGGGCCGTGCCGTCGCACGGGCGGCAGGTTTCTCGCTGCGAGCGGCTGCCGAGGGGCGCGGCGCCTTCCCGGCCGCTTTCGCGGGGGCTTTCTTCGCGGGGGCCTTCTTCGAAGGCCCGCCCGCGCGTGCGGGCCCGTCCTCGCGGGAGCGGAACCCCTGGCGGGAGCCCGCGCGACCGCCTCGGGCGCCGTTATTCTGTCCTGAACTGCTTTTTTTCATGAGATCGTGGGTACCAGAGCGCCGCACGGGCGGCAATCGAGCACCGGAATCATTTTGACCGTGGCGGCATCTCTCGACCCATGAGCGTCGGACGCGGGAAGCGGAATCCACTTTTTGGGGTCGAATCCGATGCTCCCACGATAGAACAGCGCATCGTGCCGCGCCGACGGGATCATGAGGATCGCCCGGCACGTTGCCATGCCGGGCGACTTGTCCGAAAGACCATCCGGGCTCTCTCCCGGTCGCCTGTCGGTAAGCCTTTACGCTACAGCGGCGGACATGATCGAACTCACGTCCGCCGCTTCGACATTTTGGACTTGAGCATCTTTTCACGCAAAACCGGTTCCCACTTGGGGGATCGATGCTCTAGTCGCACACCACCTCGCGGCGCAGGACGATGCGGCCCCATGGGTTCACGACCCGGCGGGGAACCACATAGCAGTCGCCGCCATAGGCGACGCCGTAGGTGGGATACCCGTAATCATAATAGGAGTCGTAGGGATAGCCGTAAGCCAGGCCTCCGAGGAGCGCCCCGCTCACCAGGCCGAAGGCGAAGCCATTATTGTGATGGAAGCGATCGTGATCGAAGAACGCGCGGTTCCTGAAGAAGGGACGCCCGGCAAAGCCGGGGCGGAAGCCTGGGTTGAAGCCGACATGGGAGCCCGGATGCATGAAGAACGGATGGAATCCGCCCATGCCGCCGTGGAATCCTCCCATGCCCCCAAAGCCCCCCATACTTCCATGGAAGCCGCCCATGCCGCCTATTCGCGCATCGGCAGGCGCGGCGAGCGCGATGGCTCCCGCGCCGATGACGGCGGCGATCAACAAGGATTTGAGTTTCGGTTTGGACAGGGATTTGGACTCGAATGCGACGTTCATGACAATGCCCTCCGTTAGGGCCAACTCACTCTTGTCATAAACAACACTTCCGACCGCGAATTATTCGACCATGCCTCCGTTGCCGGAGAGTTTTCCCCGGCCGGCCGTCGTCAGGCGGCCATCGCGCGGATCACGGCCAGTCCCGACACCAGCGCAGCCAGGGAGAGCAGGACCGAGGCCGCGACATATCCGGCCGCGATCCCCGCCTCCCCGCGCTCCCAGATCAGCACCACGTCGAGGGAAAAGGCCGAGAACGTCGTGAAGCCGCCGAGAATGCCCGTGGTGAGGAAAAGGCGCAGCGGCTGGCTCCATCCCCCGCCCGCCTTGAACGCCAGCCATCCGGCGATGGCGCCCATCAGGAACGACCCCACCACGTTCACGGTCAGGGTGCCCCAGGGAAAGGCCATGCCGCAGTAGCGGGCGCAGCCGACATTCACGGCATGGCGGACAGCCCCGCCGATTCCGGCGCCGAGAAAGACGAGGAGATAAGCCTTCATGGTCTAGTCCTGCTCGCCGCCGCCACGCCGTTCGCGGCGGAGCTTCTCCCACCAGTCGAGGCGCTTTCTCACCTCGCGTTCGAAGCCACGGTCGACGGGTTCATAGAACGTCTGCCGGCCGAGCTTCTCGGGCCAGTAATCCTGTCCGGAGAACGCATCCGGCTCGTCGTGATCGTAGCGGTAGTTCTCCCCGTAGCCGATCGTCTTCATGAGCTTCGTCGGTGCGTTCAGGATCGTCCTGGGAGGCATGAGAGAGCCGTATGCCTTCGCGGCTGCCGTCGCCGCCTTGGAGGCGGTATAGAGCGCGTTCGATTTCGGCGCCGTTGCGAGATAGATCGTGGCCTGGGCCAGCGCCAGCTCGCCCTCGGGAGAGCCCAGGAAATCGAAGGCGTCCTTCGCCGCGTTCGCGATCACCAGCGCCTGCGGATCGGCAAGCCCGATATCCTCCACCGCCGCGCGGACGAGCCGGCGGGCGATGAACAGGCGGTCCTCGCCTGCGTCCAGCATGCGCGCGAGGTAATAGAGCGCAGCATCCGGGTCCGAGCCGCGAATGGCCTTGTGCAGGGCGGAGATGAGATTGTAATGCCCCTCCTGCCCCTTGTCGTAGATCGGCGCGCGGCGCTGGATGATCTCCTGCAGCTGCGCCGCGTCGAAGACCTCGCCGAGCTTCGCCGAACGCCAGACCTCTTCGGCAAGGGTCAGCACGGCGCGCCCGTCTCCGTCGGCCATTCGCACCAGGGAAGCGCGCGATTCGTCGTCCAGCGGCAGAGCCTTTCCCGTGATCTCCTCGGCTCTTGCGAGGATCTGCCGGATCGCCTCCTCGTCGAGCGACTTGAACAGAAGCACCCGGGCGCGGGACAAAAGCGCCGCGTTCAGCTCGAAGGACGGGTTCTCGGTGGTCGCTCCGACCAGAGTGATCGTGCCGTCCTCCATGACGGGCAGGAAGGCATCGAGCTGCGCGCGGTTGAAGCGGTGGATCTCGTCGACGAAGAGCAGCGTGCCCTTGCCGAGCGCACGGCGCTGGCGGGCGGCTTCGAACACCTTCTTCAGGTCTGCGACGCCGGAGAAGATGGCCGAGATCTGGTCGAAATGCAGATCGGTTTCATGGGCGAGAAGCCGCGCGACCGTGGTCTTGCCCGTCCCGGGCGGCCCCCAGAAGATCAGCGAGCCGAGAGATTTCGACGCGATCAGCCGGGTCAGGATGCCGTCGGGGCCGACGAGATGATCCTGCCCTGCGACCTCGGACAGCTTCTGCGGCCGCATCCGGTCGGCCAGCGGCCGAGGCGCGTTCCGATCGAGGCCGGCGGATGAGAACAGGTCGCTCATGGTCCCTTGGAATTTAGGTCACTTGGAATTTAGAGCATCGAACGCAGAAGTGGGAACCGGTTTCGTGTGAAAAGATGCATAGGAACAGAGACTTTCAGCATCGGTTGTGGGTTCGGTGTCAGGTCCGATGCTGGAGCCGCGCATAGACATCCGGGTCCAGCCGCTGCATCAGCCTTTCGGGATTCTCCGGAATGGAAAAGCCATATTCGGCATAAAAGCCGTGAGCATCCCTTGTCGCCAGCATCCAGCGGCGCAGATCCTGAAGCTCCGGATGCCCCATGATGGCGCCCATCAGGGCTTTCCCCGCGCCCTTGCCTCGCGTGCTCGCGCACACGAAGACGTCGCAGAGATAGGCGAAGG
The DNA here is from genome assembly GCF_041276405.1 of Microvirga sp. TS319. NCBI lineage: Bacteria > Pseudomonadati > Pseudomonadota > Alphaproteobacteria > Hyphomicrobiales > Methylobacteriaceae > Microvirga > Microvirga sp. TS319. The sequence goes on from NZ_JBGGGT010000002.1 coordinate 2,802,880, forward strand.
TGGCCCTGTCCGTGACGACCCGGGCAAAGCCCCTCAGCTCTCCGGCCGCATCACGCAGAGCGAAGCAGAGGGAGTTCGCCACGGAACGCTGGAAGCACGGGAGCGGCAGGCCTTTGGCCCAGTAGCTCTCGGCGGAGATCCAGCGGTGCGCCGTGGCGATTTCGGCGTCGGACAGCGTGGTGGAAACCGTCCAGCCGCTCATCGGCCGAGCACTGTCGTGAACACGCGGCCGCCGCGGTTGATCGTGATCTCCCAATAGCCCCCGGCCTGGCCGATCAGCCGTTCGGCGTCCTTGGTGGAAGCCAGCCGCTCGCCGTTGATGGCGACGATGAGATCGCCCTTCTGGAAGCCGACATTCGCGGCAACGCTGCGCTCGTCGAGATCCGCGACCACCACTCCCTGGTCGGCCATGTCGACCTGGAGCTCGTCGGCGACGGCCGGCGAGATATTGACCAGGGTCGCACCGGCGAACGGCGTCCGCGCACGCCCGCGCACCGGATCGCGCGACGGGTTCTCGGGCGGAGGCGTCAGCTTGACCTGGATCGTGCTCTGCTTCCCGCTGCGCAGGATCGTCAGAGGCGTCTGCCCCTGCGTGCCCTTCAGCGTGAAGCGGTAGCCGAAGGAATCGGGGTTGTCGATGGACTGTCCGTCCACCGCCAGGATTACGTCTCCTCGCTTCAATCCGGCTTCGGCGGCGGGCCCCTTGTCGTAAACGGACGTGACCAGAGCCCCCGTGGGATGGTCCAGTCCGAGCCCCGTCGCGATGTCGCCGTCGACGCCTTGGAGCTGCGCGCCGAGCCACGGACGCACCACGTTGCGTGCCCCGCCCTTGGCCGAGTTGATGACGACCCGAACCATGCTGGACGGAATGGCGAAGCCGATTCCGATGCTGCCGCCGGAGCGGGAATAGATGGCCGTATTGATGCCGACGAGCTGGCCGCTCATGTCGATGAGGGCGCCGCCGGAATTGCCGGGATTGATGGCCGCATCGGTCTGAATGAAGAACTGGTAGTCGGAGATTCCGACCTGCGTGCGCGCCACGGCGGAGACGATGCCCTGGGTCACGGTCTGACCGACCCCGAAGGGATTGCCGATGGCCAGAACGAGGTCGCCCACCTGCAGGGCCTCGGAGTCCCCGATGGCGATGCTATGGAGATTGGTCGCCCCCTTCAGCTTGAGCACGGCGAGATCGATGCGGCTGTCCCGGAGAACGATCTCCGCCTCGAACTCCCGCCTGTCGGCGAGCGCCACCTTCACCTCGTTCATGTTCTCGATGACGTGATTGTTGGTGATCACGAGACCGGACGGATCGACGATCACGCCCGAACCGAGAGAGCTCTGGGAACGGCCCCGCGGGACCCCTGGCGCATCCTCGCCGAAGAACCGGCGGAAGAACTCCTCCATCGAGGGATTCTGCCGCCGGTCGTTGCGTGTGGCATAGACGTTCACCACCGCCCCGGCGGTCTCGCGGACGATCGGCGCGAAGGAGAGCTGAACCTGCGCCTTGCTCTCCGGCACGGCGCGCTGTGTCTGGGCAGAAGCGCTCCCAATCCCAAGCGCGACAGCGAAGGCGATGAGCATCAGACGGATCGGAGAACAACGCATGGGGTCGAATCCCTTCAACAACGGCAAAAGTCCATTACGTGCTAGAGCATTGGACGTGAAAAGTGGACATGCACTTTCGGGATCGATCCGATGCTCAGCTCTCTGGACGAGTGCATCGTTCATTGCGGAAAACCGTGTCCGCTTTTCCCCACGACGCGCACGCCTGAAACACCGAGTTCCCGACACATAGGGCAAAGCGCCCAACAAGCAAAAAGGGCGGCCCGAAGGACCGCCCTTGATGAACTCGGACGAGACGCGAGCGATTACTCGGCAGCCTCGACGACCTCGGTCTTCTGGGTCGGGCCCGAATCCTGGCCGCGCGCATCGACGTCGCGATCCACGAACTCGATCACGGCCATCGGAGCGTTGTCGCCGAAGCGGAAGCCGGCCTTCAGGACACGGGTGTAGCCGCCGTTGCGGTCCTTGTAGCGACCGCCAAGAACGTCGAACAGCTTCTTCACCATGGCCTCGTCACGCAGCTTGGACATGGCCTGGCGGCGGGCATGCAGGTCGCCGCGCTTGCCGAGCGTGATCAGCTTCTCGACAACGGGACGCAGGTCCTTGGCCTTCGGAAGAGTGGTGACGATCTGCTCGTGCTTGATCAGCGCAGCCGCCATGTTGGCGAACATTGCTTTGCGGTGTTCGGTCGTGCGGTTAAAGCGACGACCACTGAATCCGTGACGCATTGGCTCTCTCCTTGATTTTACGGCCGCCGTGCCAAGGTACGGCCGTCTCTCTTAATTCACCGCCATTCCCGGCGGGGCAGATCCGAAGCCGCCTTCCGGATGGAGGCGGCTTCGAGAAACTCAGTAATGCTCTTCGAAGCGCTTCGCGAGATCTTCGATGTTCTCCGGCGGCCAGCCCGGCACGTCCATGCCGAGGTGCAGGCCCATGCCGGCGAGAACTTCCTTGATCTCGTTGAGCGACTTGCGGCCGAAGTTCGGGGTGCGGAGCATCTCCGCCTCGGACTTCTGGATAAGGTCGCCGATATAGACGATGTTGTCGTTCTTCAGGCAGTTCGCCGAACGCACCGACAGCTCGAGCTCGTCGACCTTCTTGAGGAGGGCCGGGTTGAACGGAAGCTGCGGCGCGGCTGCGGCCGTCTCTTCCTTGCGCGGCTCCTCGAAGTTGACGAAGACCTGGAGCTGATCCTGCAGGATGCGGGCGGCATACGCCACGGCATCCTCAGGCGTCACGGCGCCGTTGGTCTCGACCGTCATGATCAGCTTGTCGTAGTCGAGAATCTGGCCCTCGCGGGTGTTCTCGATGCGATACGACACCTTCTTCACCGGGCTATAGAGCGAATCGACCGGGATGAGGCCGATCGGAGCATCCTCTGCGCGGTTACGCTCGGCCGGGACATAGCCCTTGCCGGTATCGACCGTGAACTCCATGCGGATCTCGGCACCGTCGTCGAGGGTGCAGAGAACGAGCTCAGGGTTCAGAATCTGAACGTCGCCCACCGTGTTGATGTCGCCTGCAGTGACCGCGCCGGGGCCGGTCTTGCGGAGCGTCATGCGCTTCGGTCCCTCGCCCTGCATCCTGATGGCGACCGCCTTCACGTTCAGGACGATGTCCGTCACGTCCTCGCGGACGCCCGGGATGGACGAGAACTCATGCAGCACGCCGTCGATATGGATCGACGTCACCGCAGCGCCCTGGAGCGACGACAGGAGAACGCGACGCAGCGAGTTGCCGAGCGTCGTGCCGAAGCCGCGCTCGAGCGGCTCGGCAACGACCGTCGCGATACGCTTCGGATCGACGCCGGGGGCGACTTCGAGCTTGTTGGGCTTAATCAGCTCTTGCCAGTTCTTTTGGATCACAACCACACCTCTCGAGGTACGGCTTGAAGGGAGGCCTCAGGCCGGCCCTTTAAACCGGAACGCGCGCGGGCGAAGGCCCACGCGCCGGATGATCTTAATTAGACGCGGCGACGCTTGCGAGGGCGGCAGCCGTTATGCGGGATCGGCGTCACGTCACGGATCGACGTGACGGTGAAGCCGGCCGACTGAAGGGCGCGGAGCGCGGACTCACGGCCGGAGCCGGGACCGGACACCTCGACCTCGAGGGTGCGCATGCCGTGCTCGGCAGCCTTGCGGGCGGCATCCTCGGCCGCAACCTGCGCGGCGTAAGGGGTCGACTTGCGGGAGCCCTTGAAGCCCATTGCACCGGCCGAGGACCACGAGATCGTGTTGCCCTGTGCGTCCGTGATGGTGATCATGGTGTTGTTGAACGAGGCGTTCACATGCGCCACGCCGGACACGATATTCTTGCGTTCGCGGCGGCGGACGCGGGTCGCTTCTTTAGCCATTCCAAAGATCCTTCAAACGCGCCCGTCATGCCAGGCGCTCGGGAGAAAAGGGCCACCGCCCGGGTGGCCGCTGAAAACTTACTTCTTCTTGCCGGCGATCGGCTTCGCCTTGCCCTTGCGGGTGCGGGCGTTGGTGTGGGTGCGCTGGCCACGAACCGGCAGGCTGCGACGGTGACGCAGGCCACGGTAAGCGCCGAGATCCATCAGGCGCTTGATGTTCATGGACACTTCGCGGCGAAGGTCACCTTCCACGATATAGTCGCGGTCGATGGTCTCGCGGATGGCCAGAACCTCGGCGTCGGTCAGCTGGTTCACGCGGCGCTCGGCCGGGATGTTGACCTTCTCGACGATTTCCTGAGCCTTCTTGGGCCCAATGCCGTGGATGTACTGAAGCGCGATCACAACGCGCTTGCCGGTCGGGATGTTGACGCCTGCTATACGGGCCATCGTCCGTCTCCATATGGTGAAGCCTGAGCTTCCGTTGATCATTGTCGCGCGTCCGGTGGAGGCCGGCCCCTGCGCGGGTGATGAATGCAAAAGAAAACGGCCCGAACGACCTCCTGCGAAGCCCTTGGAACCGGATGCCTTCTGATGCAAGAGGTGGCACATAGCCGCAAATGGAAGCGGCGTCAACCTTTGTTTAACAGGAAGATACCGCTTTCCGTGCGTCCGGAAACCTTCCCGGTCTCCTGATCGGCGACGGCGGGCGTTTCGGCGGCGGACCGCTAGCCCATCGTGCGAAAAAGTGGACCCGGTTTTTCGCCAGAGCGATGCGCTCTTCCCAAGAGGGGAGCATCGAATTGATCCCAAAAGTGGATCCCACTTTTGGGTCCGATGCTCTAAGCCCAAATCAGTGAGGCTTGAGCCTCACCGTCCGAGAATCGCCTTCACCGCCTCGGTCACCTCGTCGATGGCCTTCATGCCGTCGACGGTCTTCAGCATGCCCCTGCCCTCGTAGTAGGCGGACAGAGGAGCGGTCTGGTTCCGGTAGGCTTCGAGACGGGTCTTGAAGACATCCGGATTGTCGTCCTTGCGCACCTGCTCGCCGCGGGCTTCGGTCTCCATGGCCCGCTTCACGATGCGGTCCACGAGCTCGTTCTCGACGACCTTGAACTCGATCACGCCGTCGAGCTTGAGGCCCTTTTCAGCCAGCATGGAATCGAAGGCCTCGGCCTGCGCCACGGTGCGGGGAAAACCGTCGAGGATGAAGCCCGCCTTGGCGTCGGCCTCCTCGATCCGGTCCGCGATGATGCCGACGACGATATCGTCGGACACCAGTTCGCCGCGGTCCATGACGGCCTTCGCCTTGAGGCCCACCGGCGTGCCGGCAGCCACCGCTGCCCGGAGCATATCGCCGGTCGACAGCTGGGGTATCCCCAGACGCTCGACCAGACGCACGGCCTGGGTCCCTTTACCGGCCCCAGGCGGCCCCAGCAGGATGATCCTCATAGACGTTCCCCTCACAACTTGAACGGGCGCCCCGCATTGCTCTGCGGGGACGCCAACCTCTTACCGCCGCCGTGCGCCCTTGAGCTTCGCCTTCTTGACGAGGCCCTCGTACTGGTGAGCCAACAGATGGCCATGCACCTGGGCAACCGTATCCATGGTAACAGACACGACGATCAGGAGCGAAGTGCCGCCAAAGTAGAATGGCAGCGACGCGTAGGACACCAGTACTTCCGGAATCAGGCAGATGATGACGAGGTAAGCTGCACCGAGAACGGTGATGCGAGTCAACACCTGATCAATAAAGTCGGCCGTTCTTTCACCGGGCCGGATGCCCGGAATGAACCCGCCCTGCTTCTTCAGGTTGTCGGCCGTTTCGGTGGGGTTGAACACGATGGCCGTGTAGAAGAACGCGAAGAACACGATCAGCGCCGCATAGAGGAACATGTAGGCCGGACGCCCATGCCCAAGATAGGTCGTGAGCATGGAGATGAACCCGGTGCCGTCCGCGCCCGTCTGGAAGCTGGCGATGGTCGCCGGAAGCAGGAGGAGCGAGGAGGCGAAGATCGGCGGGATGACGCCCGAGGTGTTGAGCTTGAGCGGCAGGAACGAGGTCTGGCCCTCGTACAAGCGGTTGCCGACCTGGCGCTTCGGATAGTTGATCAGAAGGCGCCGCTGAGCCCGCTCCATGAACACGACGAAGTAGATGATGGCGACCGCCATCACGATGACCCCGATGATCAGCCCCGTGGAGATCGCGCCCTGCCGGCCCAGTTCCAGCGTTCCCGCGATGGCGCGCGGAAGGTTGGCGACGATGCCCGCGAAGATGATGAGAGAGGTGCCGTTGCCGATGCCGCGCGAGGTGATCTGCTCACCGAGCCACATCAGGAACATCGTGCCGCCGGTCAGGGTGATGACCGTCGAGACGAGGAAGAACGGACCGGGAGCCAGAACGATGTTGCCCGAACTCTGGAGGCCGACCGCGATGCCCCAGGACTGGAACACGGCCAAGAACACGGTCAGGTACCGGGTATACTGGTTCAGGATCTTGCGACCGGCCTCCCCTTCCTTCTTGAGCGCCTCGAGCGAGGGAAGAACGGAGGTGAGAAGCTGGATGATGATCGACGCCGAGATGTAGGGCATGATGTTCAGGGCGAAGATCGCCATGCGCTCCACGGCGCCGCCCGAAAACATGTTGAAAAGCCCGAGAACGCCGCCGCTGGCGTTCTGGAAGCTCTGCGACAGGGCTTCCGGGTTGATCCCGGGCAGCGGGATATACGTGCCGAGGCGATAAATGATGAGCGCACCGAGGGTAAACCAAATGCGCTTCTTCAATTCCTCCGCCTTGGCGATCGACCCGAAATTGATGTTTGCGGCGAGTTGCTCGGCTGCTGAAGCCATTTTTCGTCCCCGAAATACCGAGGCATGATCGACATACGGCCCAAGCGGGCTCCGCACGGATCATGCAAACTTTGGAAGGCAGGAGCTTGATCGCGCCTTCCTCCGGCGCAGTCAAACTTTAACTTACGGAACTCACATCACACAAACGGCGGCCACGCGATCAGACGCGGGCCGCCGCTTGGATCTGGCTTAATGTGGGCTCAGGCTCACGCCTGTGCAACGGCGCCCAGCAGGGTCACCGAACCGCCAGCCTTCTCGATCGCCTCGACGGCCGACTTGGAGGCGCCGTGGACCTGGAACGACAGCTTGGCCTTGAGTTCACCGACGCCGAGGATCTTCACGCCGTCGCGGGGCTTGGAGACCACGCCCGCGGCCACCAGCGACTCGACGGTCACGGGAGCGGCCTGGTCGAGCTTGCCGGCCTCGATCGCCTGCTGAATGCGGCCGACATTGACCTCGTTCAGATCGATCGCGTTCGGCTTGTTGAAGCCACGCTTCGGCAGACGGCGATGCAGAGGCATCTGACCGCCTTCGAAGCCCTTGATCGACACGCCGGTACGGGACTTCTGACCCTTGACGCCACGGCCGCCGGTCTTGCCCTTGCCCGAGCCGATACCACGGCCGACGCGCATCCGGTTCTTGGTGGAACCTTCGTTGTCACGAATTTCGTTGAGTTTCATGACCGCTCTCCTCACTGCCCGTCGACAACGCGCACGAGGTGCTTGACCTTTTCGATCATGCCGCGAACGGACGGCGTGTCTTCCAAGGTCGAGGTGCGATGAAGCTTGTTGAGCTTGAGGCCGATCAGCGTCTGGCGCTGCTTGGCCTCGCGGCGGATCGGCGAACCGATCTGCTCAACGGTGATGGTTGCTGCGGAAGCAGGCTTCTTAGCCATTCTGGAAGCCCTCCTTACGCGTCAGCGCCGGCATCGGCGCCGGCATCGGCGTCGCGGCGGCGGGCCTGGAGCGTCGAAACCTTCAGACCACGGCGGGCAGCCACGGCGCGCGGGCTGTCCTCGTTCTTGAGCGCATCGAAGGTCGCGCGCACCAGGTTGTAGGGGTTCGACGAGCCGAGCGACTTCGACACGACGTCCTGCATGCCGACCGCCTCGAAGACGGCGCGCATCGGACCGCCGGCGATGATGCCGGTACCCTGGGGAGCCGCACGCAGCACGACCTTGCCGGCGCCATGACGGCCGTTCACGTCGTGATGCAGGGTGCGGCCCTCACGCAGCGAGACGCGGATCATCGAGCGCTTCGCAGCGTCGGTGGCCTTGCGGATCGCCTCCGGAACCTCGCGGGCCTTGCCGTGGCCGAAGCCGACGCGGCCCTTCTGGTCGCCGACGACGACGAGAGCGGCGAAGCCGAAACGACGGCCGCCCTTCACGACTTTGGCGACGCGGTTGATATGGACCAGACGGTCCACGAATTCGCTGTCGCGCTCGTCGCGATCAGCACGTTCTCTGGGCTCTCTTGCCATGAGACCTCTCACTTGCGCGGGCGACGGGCCCGCTCGCTGGGGTTTGATATACGATACCCGCCGTAAAGCACGATCGGGACGGGAGGTAAACCACTCCCCGCCCCGCTCGTGAAATATCGAATGATCAGAACTCGAGGCCGCCTTCGCGGGCTGCGTCGGCGAGAGCCTTGACGCGACCGTGATAGAGGTAGCCGGAGCGATCGAAGATCACCTGCTTCACGCCAGCCTTGGCTGCGCGCTCGGCGACGAGCTTGCCCACTTCCTTCGCCGCGTCGACGGTGGCGCCGGTCTTGAGCTTGCCGCGGAGATCCTTCTCGATCGTCGAGGCCGAAGCCACGGTCACGCCGCGCTCGTCATCGATAACCTGGGCATAGATCTGCTTGGACGAACGGAACACCGACAAACGCGGGCGGCCATTCGCTGCCTTCCTGATCGCACGGCGTACACGAGCCTTGCGGCGATCTTCAGCGCCTTTCTTCTCAGCCATGATACGTCGTCCTTACTTCTTCTTGCCTTCCTTGCGGAAGATGAATTCGCCGGCATACTTGACGCCCTTGCCCTTATAGGGCTCCGGACCGCGATACTCGCGGATCTCGGCGGCGGTCTGGCCGACCTTCTGCTTGTCGATACCGGAGACGACGACTTCCGTCGGCTTCGGCGTCGTGATCGTGATGCCGGCCGGGATCTCGTAGTCGATATCGTGGCTGTAACCGAGCGACAGCTTCAGCATCTTGCCAGCGACAGCGGCCTTGTAGCCGACGCCGTTGATCTCGAGACGCTTCTCGAAGCCGTTGGACACGCCCTGCACCAGGTTTGCAACCTGAGCGCGGGAGAGTCCCCACTTCGAGCGAGCCACCTTCGACTGGTCGCGGGGAGCAACCGAAACGGCGCCATCCTCGAGCACAACCGACACTTCTTCGGGAACGAGGAACGAGAGTTCGCCCTTCGAGCCCTTCATCTTAACCGTCTGGCCGTCAACGGTCGCCGTCACTCCCGACGGAACCGGAACCGGCTTCTTGCCTACTCGTGACATTCTGGAATCTCCGTGGTTCTGTGCTGTTGCTTCGGCCTTAGAAGACCTTGCAGAGCACTTCGCCGCCCACGTTCTTCTCACGGGCCTCGTGATCGGCCATCACGCCCTGGGGCGTCGAGAGAATGGTGATGCCGAGGCCGTCAGCCACGCGAGGCATGGTGTCGACGGAAGCATACACGCGGCGGCCCGGCTTGGAGACGCGCTCGATGGAGCGGATCACCGGCTGACCGTCATAGTACTTCAGCTCGATCGAAAACTCCGTGCGGCCGTTGCCGAACTCGGTCTGCGAATAGTCGCGAATGTAGCCCTCGCTCTTGAGAACTTCGAGAACGCGAGCGCGGAGCTTCGAGCCAGGGGTCGTGACCACACCGCGACGACGCATCTGCGCGTTGCGGATACGGGTGAGCATATCGCCCAACGGATCGTTGATCATATAGTGCTCTCCCTCTTACCAGCTGGACTTCACGAGGCCCGGGATCAGGCCCTTGTTGCCGAGCTCGCGCAGAGCGATGCGCGACATGCCGAGCTTACGGTAGTATGCGCGCGGACGGCCCGTGATCTCGCAACGGTTGCGGATGCGGGTCGGGCTCGCATTGCGCGGCAGCTCAGCCAGCTTGAGGCGCGCTTCGAAGCGCTCCTCCATGGACTTCGACTCGTCGTTCGCGACCGCCAGGAGGCGCTCGCGGCGGCCGGCGAACTTCTTCACCAGCTGGCGACGGTGCTTGTTCTTCTCAATAGCGCTTTTCTTAGCCATTCTTTTATCTCCAGTGTCCGCGTCTGAGGACAGCTATCCTCACTGCCGGAACGGGAAGTTGAAGTGACGCAGCAGAGCGCGGGCTTCGTCATCGGTCTTGGCCGTCGTCGTGATGATGACGTCCATACCCCAAACCTGCTCAACCTTGTCGTAGTTGATCTCAGGGAACACCAGGTGCTCCTTGATACCCATCGCGTAGTTGCCGCGGCCGTCGAACGACTTGGGGTTCAAGCCCCGGAAGTCGCGGACGCGGGGAAGCGCGATGGTGACGAGCCGATCGAGGAACTCGTACATGCGCACCTTGCGGAGCGTAACCTTGGCGCCGATCGGCATGCCCTCGCGGACCTTGAACTGCGAGATCGCCTTACGGGCCTTCGTGATCACCGGCTTCTGACCGGCGATGAGCGCGAGATCCGCAGCGGCCACGGAGGCCTTCTTCGAATCGGCGGTCGACTCGCCCACGCCCATGTTCAGCACGATCTTGTCGATCTGCGGAACTTCCATGGGGTTCTTGTAGCCGAACTCTTCGATGAGCTTCGGACGCACCACTTCCTCGTAGTGCTTCTTCAGCCGCGGGGTGTAACCGTCCACCTGAGCCTTAGCCATCGATCAGGTCTCCCGAACGCTTCGCGAAGCGAACCTTGCGGCCGTCTTCGAGAACTTTGAAACCAACCCGGGTCGGCTTGCCGTCCTTCGGGTCCGCATAGGCCAGGTTCGACAGCTGGATCGGGGCCTCTTTCGAGATGATGCCGCTCTCCTGGGTCGCCGTCTGGCGCTGGTGGCGCTTCACCAGGTTCACGCCACGGACGACCGCGCGCTCTTCCTTCGGGAGCACCTGCACGACTTCACCGGTCTTGCCCTTGTCGCGACCGGTCAGGACGACGACCTTGTCGCCCTTCTTGATCTTCGCGGCCATTAGAGCACCTCCGGCGCAAGCGAAATGATCTTCATGTGATTCTTGGCACGCAGTTCGCGCGGCACGGGCCCGAAGATACGGGTGCCGACCGGCTCTTTCTGATTGTTGATCAGAACGGCGGCATTGCGGTCGAAGCGGATGACCGAGCCGTCGGCGCGACGGATGTCCTTGGCGGTGCGCACGACGACCGCCTTCATGACGTCGCCTTTCTTCACGCGGCCGCGCGGAATAGCCTCTTTCACGGATACGACGATGATATCGCCCACGGAAGCGTACTTACGCTTCGAACCGCCGAGAACCTTGATGCACATCACGCGACGGGCGCCGGAATTGTCGGCGACGTCAAGATTCGTCTGCATCTGGATCATGGCTTTGATCCTTTCCTTTGTTTCAGACAGGTTTCCGGGTCAAGGCACGATTGCCCCCCGGACTACGCCTGACGGGGATCTCCTGTCCCCTGCCCTTCAAATGTCGAGAGAGGCGGCCGTATACACGAACCGCCCCCGCTAGACAACCCCAAAAAGAAGACCGGTTAGGCCTTCGCTTGGTCGACGAGCACCCAGGTCTTGAGTTTGGAGAACGGCCTGGTCTCTTCGATGAAGACCGTGTCGCCCACCTTAGCTTGATTGTTCTCGTCGTGAGCGTGGTAGTTTTTCGTCTTACGCACGGTCTTCTTTAGAACCGGGTGCGTGAAACGACGTTCCACCTTCACGACGACCGTCTTGTCCTGCTTGTCGCTGACAACGACGCCCTGCAAAACGCGCTTCGGCATCTTGATTTCCTCTTAAGCCTTAGCCGCAGCGGCCTTCTGGCGCTGCAGCGTCTTGACGCGGGCGATGTCCCGGCGGACTTCACGGACGCGTCCGGTGTTCTCGAGCTGGCCGGTCGCGCGCTGGAACCGCAGGTTGAACTGCTCCTTCTTGAGGTTCAGCATCTCGTCCGACAGCTGGTCCGCAGACATTGCCTTGAGGTTCGAGAATCTTTCCTTCGACTTCATGATTCCCTCTCCTTACTCGGCAATACGCTGGATGAAGCGCGTCTTGATCGGGAGCTTGGCTGCGCCGAGACGAAGCGCCTCACGGGCGATATCCTCCGACACACCATCGATCTCGAACATGATACGGCCGGGCTTTACCTTGGCGGCCCAATATTCCGGCGCGCCCTTGCCCTTACCCATACGCACTTCGGTCGGCTTCGTCGACACCGGCACGTCCGGGAAAATGCGGATCCACACCCGTCCCGCGCGTTTCATGGCGCGGGTGATGGCGCGGCGAGCCGCCTCGATCTGACGAGCGTTGATCCGCTCGGGTTCCATCGCCTTCAGACCGAACTGGCCGAAGTTGAGGTCCGTACCGCCCTTCGCAGCGCCGGAAATACGGCCCTTGAACTGCTTACGGAACTTGGTTTTCTTCGGTTGCAACATGGCAAACCTCTCCTGACCTCTCCGTTACGCCGCTTGCTCGCGGCGGCCACCAGAGCGGCCTCCTTCCTCGTTCATCCGCTTGTCCTGGGCCATCGGATCGTGCTCAAGGATTTCGCCCTTGAAGATCCAGACCTTGATGCCGCAGGTGCCATAGGTCGTAAACGCCGTGGACACGCCGTAATCGACATCCGCACGCAGCGTGTGCAGCGGAACGCGGCCCTCGCGGTACCACTCCAGGCGGGCGATTTCAGCGCCACCCAGACGGCCCGAGCAGTTGATACGGATGCCCTCGGCGCCCAGACGCATGGCCGACTGAACGGCACGCTTCATGGCGCGGCGGAAGGCGACGCGACGCTCGAGCTGCTGAGCGATCGAATCGGCCACGAGCGTGGCATCGACTTCCGGCTTGCGGACTTCGACGATGTTGATCGCCACGTCCGCGTCGGTCATCTTCGAGACGATCTTGCGGAGCTTCTCGATGTCGGCACCCTTCTTGCCGATCACCACGCCCGGACGGCCCGAGTGAATGGTGACGCGGCACTTCTTGTGCGGACGCTCGATGACGATCTTCGAGACGGCGGCCTGCTTCAGCTGCTTCATCAGCGCTTCGCGGATCGCCATATCCTCATGCATCAGCTTGGCATACTCGCCTTTGCCGGCGAACCAGCGCGAGTCCCAGGTCCGGTTGATGCCGAGCCGAAGACCGATCGGGTTAACTTTCTGACCCATCTGGTTCTCCTTTATGCCTGTTCGGCAACTTCCCGAACCACGATCGTGAGGTTCGAGAACGGCTTTTCGATACGAGCGCCCCGGCCACGGGCCCGGGCGTGGAAGCGCTTCATGACGAGCGCCTTGCCGACAAATGCCTGGCTGACGACGAGGTCATCCACATCGAGGTTGTGGTTGTTCTCGGCGTTGGCAATGGCGCTCTCGAGGCACTTCTTCACGTCGCGAGCGATGCGCTTGCGGGAGAACTCGAGGTCGGCGAGAGCCGCAGAAACCTTCTTGCCGCGGATAAGGGCCGCAACAAGATTGAGCTTCTGGGGGCTGACGCGCAGCATGCGAGCGACGGCTTGAGCCTCGTTGTCGCTCAATGCGCGAGGAGTCGCGGCCTTACCCATCTTACTTCCTCTTCGCCTTCTTGTCCGCCGCGTGGCCGTGGAAAGTGCGGGTCGGCGAGAACTCGCCGAACTTGTGACCCACCATTTCCTCGCTCACGAGAACGGGAATGTGCTTCTGACCATTGTAGACCCCGAACGTGAGGCCCACGAATTGCGGGAGGATCGTGGAGCGACGGCTCCAGATCTTGATGACCTCGTTGCGGCCCGAAGAACGGGCAGCCTCGGCCTTCTTGAGGAGGTAACCGTCGACGAACGGACCCTTCCAAAGCGAACGTGCCATGACGTGCCTCTATCCTTACTTCTTCCGAGCGTGACGGCTCGACACGATGAACTTGTCGGTCCGCTTGTTCGAACGGGTTTTCTTGCCCTTGGTGGGAACGCCCCAGGGCGTCACCGGATGACGACCACCGGAGGTACGGCCTTCACCACCACCGTGCGGGTGGTCGATCGGGTTCATGGAAACGCCGCGGTTATGCGGACGCTTGCCAAGCCAGCGGTTGCGACCGGCCTTGCCGACCGAGGTGTTCATGTGGTCGGGGTTGGACACTGCGCCGACGCTGGCGAAGCACAGGCCGTGGACCAGGCGCTGCTCGCCGGAGTTCAGACGGACCGTCACGTAGCCCTGGTCACGACCCACGATCTGAGCGTAGGTGCCGGCAGAGCGGGCGAGAGCGCCACCCTTGCCGATCTTCAGCTCGATGTTGTGGATGATCGTTCCCACCGGCATGTTGCCGATCGGCATCGCGTTGCCCGGCTTAATGTCGACCTGCTCGCCGGCCGACACCTGGTCGCCGGCAGCCAGACGCTGCGGAGCCAGGATGTAGGACAGCTCGCCATCGGCGTAGCGGATGAGCGCGATGAAGGCGCTGCGGTTCGGATCGTACTCGATCCGCTCCACGGTCGCCACATCGCCCATACGGCCGCGACGCTTGAAGTCGACCAGGCGCAGGGTGCGCTTGTGACCACCGCCACGGAAGCGGACGGTCACGCGACCCGTGTTGTTACGGCCGCCGGAGGAGCTCTTGCCCTCCGTCAGCGTCTTGACCGGCTTGCCCTTGTAGAGCTCGCTGCGGTCGACGATCACCAGCTGGCGCAGGCCGGGGGTGATTGGTTTGAAGGTTTTCAAAGCCATCGGATCACTCTCTCAACCGATCAGAGGCCCGTCGTGACATCGATGGTCTGGCCCTCTTCGAGGGTCACAACCGCCTTCTTCACGTCCGACCGCTGGCCGCGGGTGCCGCGGAACATCTTCACTTTGCCCTTGGTGACGAGCGTGTTGACGCTCTTCACCTTGACATCGAACAGCTTCTCAACCGCTTCCTTGATCTGCGGCTTCGTCGCTTCCGGGCGCACCTTGAACACGACCTTGTTCTGTTCGGACAGAGCAGTCGCCTTCTCGGTGATGACCGGGCTTACGATCACATCGTAATGGCGCGGGTCCAGGCTCATTTGAAGCGCGCCTCCAGCGCATCGACAGCTGCCTTCGTGAGAACGAGCTTCTCGCGACGCAGAATGTCATAGACGTTGATGCCCTGCACCGGCAGGACGTCGATGTTCGGGATGTTGCGAGCAGCCCGCTGGAAGTTGACCTCGATCTCGGCGCCCCCGATGATGAGGGCATTGCCGAGGCCGAGCTTGCCGAAGCGCTCGACGAGAGCCTTCGTCTTGGGCTCCGACAGCGTCGCGTCGTCGAGAACGACGAGCGAGGCGCCCTTGGCCTTGGACGAGAGCGCATGCTTCAGGGCAAGCGCGCGGACCTTCTTGGGCAGGTCGTGAGCATGGCTGCGAACCTGCGGGCCGAAGGCACGACCGCCGCCCCGGAACTGGGGAGCGCTCGCGGCGCCGTGACGGGCGCTGCCGGTGCCCTTCTGCTTGTAGACCTTCTTCGTCGTCCGGTCGATATCCGAACGGTTCTTGACGGCGTGCGTGCCGGCCTGGCGCTTTGCGAGCTGCCAGCGGACGCAACGGGCAAGAAGGTCGGCGCGCGGCTCGAGGCCGAAAATGGCCTCGTTCAGCTCGACGGAACCCGACGTGTTGCCCTCAAGCGTGGTGACATCAAGCTTCATCACGCATTCTCCTCTTGGGCCTGCTCAGCCTGGGGGGCCGGTGCAGCATCGTTGGCCGAGCGGAACGCGCCGGGCATCGGCACTTCCTTCGGCAGCTTGCGCTTCACCGCGTCGCGGACGAAGATCCAGCCGCCGGCAACGCCCGGAACGGCGCCTTCGACGAGGATCAGACCGCGCTCGACATCGGTCGACACGACACGCAGGTTCTGCGTGGTGACGCGCTCGACGCCCAGGTGACCCGGCATCTTCTTGTTCTTGAACGTTTTGCCCGGATCCTGGCGGCCACCGGTCGAACCGATCGAACGGTGGGAGATCGACACGCCGTGCGAGGCGCGCAGACCGCCGAAGTTCCAGCGCTTCATACCGCCCGCGAAGCCCTTACCCGTCGTGATGCCCGTGACGTCCACGAACTGACCGGCAACGAAGTGATCGGCGGTGATCTCGGCGCCCACCGGGATGACAGCATCCTCGGAGACGCGGAATTCCGCGAGCTTGCGCTTCGGCTCGACCTGGGCGACGGAGAAACGTCCGCGCTCGGCCTTCGAAACGTTCTTTACCTTGGCCTTGCCGACGCCGACCTGCAGCGCGGTGTAGCCGTTCTTTTCCATGGTCCGGTGGGCAACGACCTGACAGTTGTCGACCTTCAGAACCGTGACCGGGACATGTTCACCGGCATCCGTGAAGATGCGGGTCATCCCGACTTTCTGTGCAATGACGCCTGAGCGCATGTGCGTATCCTCTCGGCGTGTCTACCGAAAGCTCCAAGCCTAACGGCTCAGAGCTTGATTTCCACGTCCACACCAGCAGCGAGATCGAGCTTCATCAGAGCGTCAACCGTCTGCGGGGTGGGGTCCACGATATCGAGAACACGCTTATGAGTGCGCATCTCGAACTGCTCGCGCGACTTCTTGTCGATGTGCGGCGAGCGAAGCACCGTAAAGCGCTCGATGCGCGTCGGCAGCGGGATGGGCCCGCGCACCTGGGCGCCGGTCCGCTTCGCGGTCGACACGATTTCGCGTGTCGAAGCGTCGAGGATCCGGTGGTCGAACGCCTTAAGGCGAATACGAATGTTTTGACCGTTCATGGCTTATCCATTCAACAAGGGAAGCGGCCGAGCCGAAACCCGGCCGCTGTCCTTTGATCCTCTCTTGTTAGTCCATCACGGCGGCGACGACGCCGGCCCCGACGGTACGGCCGCCCTCACGGATGGCGAAGCGCAGCTTCTCCTCCATGGCGATCGGCGCGATCAGCTCGACTTCCATCGTGATGTTGTCGCCCGGCATCACCATCTCGGTGCCCTCGGGCAGCTTCACCACGCCCGTCACGTCGGTCGTGCGGAAGTAGAACTGCGGACGGTAGTTGCCGAAGAACGGCGTGTGACGGCCACCCTCTTCCTTGGTCAGGATGTAGGCCTCGGCCTTGAACTTCGTGTGCGGCTTGATCGAGCCCGGCTTGCACAGCACCTGGCCGCGCTCGACGTCCTCGCGCTTCGTGCCGCGCAGCAGCACGCCCACGTTGTCGCCCGCCTGGCCCTGATCGAGCAGCTTGCGGAACATCTCGACGCCGGTCACCGTCGTCTTCACCGTCGCCTTCAGGCCGACGATCTCGACTTCCTCGCCGACCTTCACGATGCCGCGCTCGACGCGGCCCGTCACCACCGTGCCGCGGCCCGAGATCGAGAACACGTCTTCGATCGGCATCAGGAACGGCTGGTCCACCGGACGCTCCGGCTGCGGGATGTAGCGGTCAACCTCGGCCATCAGCTCGAGCACGCGGTCGCGGCCGATCTCCGGCTGACGGTCCTCCAGCGCGCACAGCGCCGAGCCCTTCACGATCGGAATGTCGTCGCCGGGGAAGTCGTACTTCGACAGAAGCTCGCGCACTTCCAGCTCAACCAGGTCGAGCAGCTCCGGATCGTCGACCATGTCGACCTTGTTCATGAACACCACCAGCGCCGGAACGCCGACCTGACGCGCCAGCAGGATGTGCTCGCGGGTCTGCGGCATCGGGCCGTCGGCCGACGACACCACCAGGATCGCGCCGTCCATCTGCGCCGCACCCGTGATCATGTTCTTCACGTAGTCGGCGTGGCCAGGGCAGTCCACGTGCGCATAGTGCCGGTTCGTGGTCTCGTATTCCACGTGCGCGGTCGAGATCGTGATGCCGCGCGCCTTCTCTTCCGGCGCCTTGTCGATCTGGTCGTAGGCCGTGAACGTCGCTCCGCCCGACTCCGCCAGAACCTTCGTGATCGCCGCCGTCAGAGACGTCTTGCCGTGGTCGACGTGACCAATCGTCCCGATGTTGCAGTGCGGCTTATTCCGCTCAAACTTTTCCTTCGCCATCGTGGCACCCGTTCCTTTGATATTCCAATATTCGCTTTAGTGGGTTCAGGCGTATTTCGCCTGAACCTCGGCAGCCACGTTCGACGGCACCTGCTCGTAGTGGTCGAACTGCATGGTGTAGTTGGCCCGGCCCTGGCTCATGGAGCGCAGGGTGTTCACGTAGCCGAACATGTTGGCGAGCGGGACCATGGCGTTGATCACCACGGCGTTGCCGCGCATGTCCTGACCCTGGATCTGGCCACGACGGGAGTTCAGGTCACCGATGACCGAGCCCGTGTAGTCCTCAGGGGTCACGACCTCGACCTTCATCACCGGCTCGAGCAGGACCGAGGCGCCCTTCTGGAGGGCCTCTCGGAGAGCTGCGCGAGAAGCGATTTCGAAGGCCAGAGCCGACGAGTCGACTTCGTGGAAGGCGCCGTCGATGAGCTCGACCTTGAGGTCGACCACCGGGAAGCCAGCGATGACGCCGGCACCCACGACGGACTGAAGGCCCTTTTCGACGCCCGGGATGTATTCCTTCGGAACAGCACCGCCGACGATCTTCGACTCGAACGAGAAACCGGCACCCGGCTCGTTCGGCTGAACGACCAGCTTCACACGAGCGAACTGGCCAGTACCGCCGGTCTGCTTCTTGTGGGTGTAGTCGATCTCGGTCTTCTTCGTGATCGTCTCACGGTAGGCCACCTGAGGTGCGCCCACATTCGCGTCGACCTTGTAGGTACGCCGCAGAATGTCGACTTTGATGTCGAGGTGAAGCTCACCCATGCCCTTCAGGATCGTCTGTCCCGACTCCTGGTCGGTGGAGACGCGGAAGGACGGATCTTCAGCGGCGAGCTTGGCGAGAGCCAGGCCCAGCTTCTCCTGGTCGGCCTTCGACTTCGGCTCGATCGCGATCTCGATGACGGGTTCGGGGAACTCCATCTTCTCGAGGATCACGGACTTGATCGGGTCGCAGAGCGTGTCGCCGGTGCGGACTTCCTTGAGGCCGGCGAGAGCGACGATGTCGCCCGCAAAGGCCTCTTTGATGTCTTCGCGGTTGTTCGCATGCATGAGCAGCATGCGGCCGACGCGCTCCTTCTTGTCGCGGGTCGAGTTCAGGATCGAGGAACCGGCCTCGACCTTGCCCGAATACACGCGGCAGAAGGTGATCGTGCCCACGAAGGGATCGTCCATGATCTTGAAGGCGAGCATGGAGAACGGATCTTCGTCGAGCGGCTTGCGGACGATCTCTTCCTCGGTCTTGAAGTCGATGCCCTTGATCGCGCCACGGTCAACCGGGGACGGCAGGAAGTCGACGACTGCGTCGAGGAGCGGCTGAACGCCCTTGTTCTTGAACGCGGAACCGCAGAGAACCGGGTGGAACGCGCGGCGCTGCACGGCCGTGCGAACCAGGCGGCGGAGCGTCTCGTCGTCCGGCTCCTGTCCGTCCAGGTAAGCCACCATGGCGTCGTCGTCCATCTCGACGGCGGCCTCGACGAGCTTGCCACGATATTCCTTGGCCTGGTCGAGCAGGTCGGCAGGGATTTCCTCTTCGCCGAAGGGAGCGCCGGGGCCTTCACCGGACCAGACGATCGCCTTCATCTTCACGAGGTCGATCACGCCCTTGAAGTCCGACTCGGCGCCGATGGGCAGCTGGAGGCAGACGGGCTTGCCGGCGACGCGGTCGATGATGTCGGCGACGCACTTGAAGAAGTTCGCGCCGATCTTGTCCATCTTGTTGACGAACACGACACGCGGAACGTCATACTTGTCGGCCTGGCGCCAGACGGTCTCGGTCTGGGGCTCGACGCCCTGGTTGCCGTCGAGAACGCAGACGGCGCCGTCGAGGACACGCAGCGAACGCTCCACCTCGATGGTGAAGTCGACGTGGCCGGGGGTGTCGATGATGTTCAGACGCTTGCCGTTCCAGAAGCAGGTGGTGGCAGCGGACGTGATCGTGATGCCACGCTCCTGCTCCTGTTCCATCCAGTCCATGGTGGCGGAACCCTCGTGGGTCTCGCCGACCTTGTGGGACTTGCCGGTGTAGTACAGGATGCGCTCGGTCGTCGTCGTCTTGCCGGCATCGATGTGAGCCATGATGCCGAAGTTACGGTAGTCCTCAATCGCGTGCGTGCGGGGCATCGCTTAAGCTCCTTACCGTTACCAGCGATAGTGCGAGAACGCACGGTTGGCTTCCGCCATCCGGTGGGTGTCTTCGCGCTTCTTCACGGCGTTGCCGCGGTTGTTCGAGGCATCGAGCAGCTCGGCGGAGAGACGCTCGACCATGGTCTTGTCGTTGCGGCCGCGGGCAGCCTGGATGATCCAGCGGATCGCGAGGGCCTGACGGCGCTCGGTGCGGACTTCGACCGGGACCTGGTAGGTCGCACCGCCGACGCGGCGGGAACGGACCTCGATCGCCGGAGCGACGTTGTCGAGGGCCTGTTTGAAGACCTCGAGCGGATTGGCCTTGGCGCGGGTTTCGACGATATCGAGCGCACCGTAGACGATGCGCTCGGCAGCCGACTTCTTGCCGTCGTACATGATGGAGTTCATGAACTTCGTGACGACGATATCCCCGAACTTGGGATCCGGGATGATCTCACGCTTTTCGGCGCTATGGCGGCGGGACATGAGCTAGCTCCGACCTGAAATGATGTTGACGGCTTACTTCGGCCGCTTCGCGCCGTACTTCGAACGACGCTGCTTACGATTCTTCACGCCCTGGGTGTCGAGAACACCGCGGAGAACGTGGTAGCGAACACCGGGAAGGTCCTTCACGCGGCCGCCGCGGATCATAACCACGGAGTGCTCTTGAAGGTTGTGTCCCTCGCCCGGGATGTAACCGATGACTTCGAAGCCATTGGTCAGGCGAACCTTGGCAACCTTACGGAGAGCCGAGTTCGGCTTCTTCGGGGTCGTGGTGTAAACGCGCGTGCACACGCCGCGCTTCTGCGGGCAGGCCTCAAGCGCGGGGACCTTATTCCGGCTCTTTTGCGCCGTCCGCGGCTTGCGGATCAGCTGAGAGATCGTTGGCATCCTGTGCCCTCTTTCACCAGCCACCGATCCGGTGGCCTTTGAGTGTCTTCAACGGTTCAACGCCGCACATGACGCTTCGTGCGAACCAGCGGCTGCACAAAACGAAGCCACGCCATTGGCTTGGAAAAGCCCTTGGCGCGGTGCGATTGCAGAGGACCACGATGATCTGGCACCGCGGTCTTGCCCTAAATCTGACTTGTGTCAGTCAAGGTTGAGTTCGGCAGCGTTTAGGTGGCATCGGTCGAAGCTAGGCGCTTCGACTGGCGGAAACCTACGGCCAGCCGGAAAGTCCGGTTTCTGTAGCGTCCGAGTCGCCGAAAGTCAACAGGTTTCCGCTAACGAACCGGAAAGGAACGATGCCGGAGGCGTGATAGGGGCTTCGTTTCCGGCCTCGCTTCCTATCTGGGAGCGCTTTCGGGTTTCGCAAGGGCGGGGCGCGGCTGAAGCCACGCTTGCCCCTGCCCTTCGCCGTGCAATGGCCAGGCTTGGCGCGTCTCGTGCCGGCAAATGAAAAGGCCGCCCGAAGGCGGCCTTTCCGATTCTCTGTCTGGCAAACCCGCTTATTCGGCTGCCGGCGGGAGTTCGCCGACCTGGGCGGCCGACTCGGACCGCTTCTGCTGAAGGATCAGCTCGTCGCGGTGGCTTGCCACGGCCTTGATCTGAGCCGTGAGAGCGCCCGTGCCGGCCGGGATGAGGCTGCCGACGATGACGTTCTCCTTGAGGCCCTCCAGGGTATCGACCTTCCCGTTGACGGCCGCCTCGGTGAGGACGCGGGTGGTCTCCTGGAAGGACGCCGCCGAGATGAAGGACCGGGTCTGCAGCGAGGCCTTCGTGATACCGAGGAGAACCGGCACGCCTTCGGCGGGCTTCTTCCTCTCGGCAGCCAGACGCTCGTTGGCCTCCTCGAACTCGAGACGGTCGACCTGCTCGCCCGTGAGGAACTCGCTGTCGCCGCCGTCCGTGATCTCGACCTTCTGCAGCATCTGGCGAACGATCACCTCGATGTGCTTGTCGTTGATCAGCACGCCCTGGAGGCGATAGACCTCCTGGATCTCGTTCACGAGGTAGGCTGCCAGCTCCTCGACGCCCTTGATCGCAAGGATGTCGTGCGGGGCCGGGTTGCCGTCGACGATGAAGTCGCCGATCTCGACCACGTCGCCGTCCTGCAGGTGGATGTGCTTGCCCTTCGGGATCAGGTACTCCACCGACTCGGAGCCGTCATGCGGGATCAGCGTCAGGCGACGCTTGCTCTTGTAGTCGCGGCCGAACTGGATCGTGCCGGACTTCTCCGCGATGATGGCGGCATCCTTCGGACGACGAGCCTCGAACAGCTCCGCAACGCGCGGCAGACCGCCCGTGATGTCGCGGGTCTTGGCGCTCTCGGTCGAGACACGCACGAGAACGTCACCGGCCTTCACCTTCGAGCCGGGATCGACCGCAAGGATCGCATCCACGGGCAGGAGGTAACGGGCGTCGCCGCCACGGGCCAGCTTGGCGATCTTGCCGCCCTTGCCCTCGATGATGACGGCCGGGCGAAGATCGGCCGTGCGGACCGAACCGCGCCAGTCGATGACCACGCGCTTGGCGATGCCGGTCGACTCGTCCATGGACTCGATCATCGACGCGCCGTCCACGAGGTCCTCGTAGCCGACGGTGCCTTCGACTTCGGTCAGGATCGGACGGGAATAGGGATCCCATTCCGCGATGCGCTGACCGCGCTTGATCGTGTCGCCCTCGTCGACCTTCAGGCGGGAGCCGTATTGCAGGCGATGGACCGCCCGCTCCGCGCCGTCGGGACCGGTGATCACAACAGCCACGTTGCGGCCCATGACGACGAGATCGCCGTCTGAGTTGCGCGCAATGTTCTTGTTGCGGAAGCCGATCGTGCCCTCGAAGCTCGACTCGATGAAGGACGAGTCGGCGATCTGAGCCGCGCCGCCGATGTGGAAGGTACGCATCGTGAGCTGGGTGCCCGGCTCGCCGATGGACTGCGCGGCGATGACGCCGACAGCCTCGCCGTGGTTGACCGGAGTACCGCGGGCCAGGTCACGACCGTAGCAGGTGGCGCAGACGCCGTTCTTGGACTCGCAGACGAGCACCGAACGGATCTTCACCTCCTGGATGCCGGCGGCGCCGATGGCTTCGAGATGGTGCTCTTCGATCATCGTGCCCTTCGGAACGATCACGGTGCCGTCCTGAGCCAGCAGGTCCTCGGCCGTGGAACGGCCCAGGATGCGGGACGCCAGCGACGCGACCACCTGGCCGGCATCGATGATGGCGCGCATCTTGATGCCCTTGTCGGTGCCGCAATCCGGCTCACGGATGACCGCGTCCTGCGCCACGTCCACGAGACGGCGGGTCAGGTAACCCGAGTTCGCGGTCTTGAGCGCGGTGTCGGCGAGGCCCTTACGGGCGCCGTGGGTCGAGTTGAAGTACTCGAGAACGTCCAGGCCTTCCTTGAAGTTCGAGATGATCGGCGTCTCGATGATCTCGCCCGACGGCTTGGCCATGAGGCCACGCATGGCGGCGAGCTGCTTCATCTGGGCCGGCGAACCACGAGCGCCCGAGTGGGACATCATGTAGATCGAGTTGACCTGCTTGTCGCGACCCTGATCGTCCTTCTGAACGGTCGAGATGCGGTTCATCATCTCGGCCGCGAGACGGTCCGAGCACTTTGCCCAGGCGTCGACGACCTTGTTGTACTTTTCGCCCTGGGTGATGAGGCCGTCCTGGTACTGCTGCTCGTAGTCCTTGGCGAGGGCGCGGGTCTCCTCGACGATCTGCCACTTGTTCTCCGGGATCACCATGTCGTCCTTGCCGAACGAAATGCCGGCACGGAACGCATTGTAGAAGCCGAGGCCCATGATGCGATCGCAGAAGATGACCGATTCCTTCTGACCGCAATGGCGGTAGACGGCGTCGATCATGCCCGAGATCTCCTTCTTGGTCATGAGCTTGTTCACGACGTCGAAGGACAGGGCCGGGTGCTTCGGCAGGAGACGCGAGAGCATGACGCGACCGGGCGTCGTCTCCACGATCTTGGTGTAGGGCTTGCCGTCCTCACCCACGCCTTCCCAGCGGTAGCGGATCTTGGAGTGAAGCGTGATGACCTTCTCGTTGAGGGCGTGCTCGATCTCGCCCATGTCGGCGAAGGCCTTGCCCTGGCCGGGCTGCCCGTCGGACACGATGGAGAGATAGTAGAGGCCCAGAACGATGTCCTGTGACGGCACGATGATCGGCTGACCGTTGGCCGGGTGCAGGATGTTGTTGGTGGACATCATCAGCACGCGGGCTTCGAGCTGCGCCTCGAGCGAGAGCGGCACGTGGACGGCCATCTGGTCGCCGTCGAAGTCCGCGTTGAACGCGGCGCAGACGAGCGGGTGCAGCTGGATCGCCTTGCCCTCGATCAGGGTGGGCTCGAAGGCCTGGATGCCGAGGCGGTGGAGCGTCGGAGCGCGGTTGAGCAGCACCGGGTGCTCGCGGATGACCTCATCCAGGATGTCCCAAACCTCGGGCTTCTCCTTCTCGACGAGCTTCTTCGCCTGCTTGACGGTGGCAGAGAGGCCGCGCGCGTCGAGCTTGGCGTAGATGAACGGCTTGAAGAGCTCGAGAGCCATCTTCTTGGGCAGGCCGCACTGGTGCAGCTTGAGCTCCGGACCGACCACGATGACCGAACGGCCCGAATAGTCGACGCGCTTGCCGAGCAGGTTCTGACGGAAGCGGCCCTGCTTGCCCTTCAGCATGTCGGCGAGCGACTTCAACGGACGCTTGTTGGCGCCGGTGATGACGCGGCCGCGGCGGCCGTTGTCGAACAGGGCGTCGACCGCCTCCTGCAGCATGCGCTTCTCGTTGCGGACGATGATGTCCGGAGCGCGCAGCTCCATGAGCCGCTTCAGGCGGTTGTTGCGGTTGATGACGCGGCGATAGAGGTCGTTCAGGTCGGAGGTCGCGAAGCGGCCGCCGTCGAGCGGCACCAGCGGACGAAGGTCCGGCGGGATTACGGGAACGACCGTCATGATCATCCATTCGGGCTTGTTGCCCGACTGGACGAAGGCCTCGATGATCTTGAGGCGCTTCATGAGCTTCTTTGGCTTCAGCTCCGACGTGGTGACCGCAATTTCCTCGCGGATGTCCTGAGCGGTCTTCTCAAGGTCGAGCTCCTGCAGGATGCGGCGGATGGCCTCCGCGCCGATCATGGCGGTGAAGCTGTCCTCGCCGTACTCGTCCTGAGCGCGGATGTACTCTTCCTCGGTCAGCAGCTGACGGTCCTTGAGGGGCGTCAGGCCGCCATCGACGACGATGTAGGATTCGAAATAGAGGATGCGCTCCAGATCCTTCAGGGTCATGTCGAGCAGCAGACCGATGCGGCTCGGCAGGGACTTGAGGAACCAGATATGCGCGACGGGAGCCGCGAGCTCGATATGGCCCATGCGGTCGCGACGGACGCGGGCGAGCGTCACTTCGACGCCGCACTTCTCGCAGATCACGCCCTTGTACTTCATGCGCTTGTACTTGCCGCACAAGCACTCGTAGTCCTTGATCGGGCCGAAGATGCGCGCGCAGAACAAGCCGTCGCGCTCGGGCTTGAAGGTGCGGTAGTTGATGGTCTCGGGCTTCTTGATCTCGCCGTAGGACCAGGACAGAATCTTCTCAGGGCTCGCGATCGAGATCTTGATCTGATCGAAGCTCTGCGGCTGAGCCGTCTGGTTGAAGAGATTCATGACCTCTTGATTCATCGCCGTCTCCTGGGCTGAAGGGCGCTCACATAAGCACCCTCACCGGCAATTGCATGGGGCCGCGGCGTTTTAGCCGCGGCCTGATGTCATATTCAGAGGCGCTTTCGCGCCTTACTCGGCGGCCTCGGACGGAGGCAGCTGCTCCGCCTCGTTGGCCGCCTTCTTGGAGTTGGTCAGTTCGACGTTCAGACCGAGGGAGCGCATTTCCTTCACGAGAACGTTGAAGCTCTCCGGAATGCCCGACTCGAAGGTGTCGTCGCCACGAACGATGGCTTCGTAGACCTTCGTGCGGCCGGCCACGTCGTCCGACTTGACCGTGAGCATTTCCTGAAGGGTGTACGCGGCGCCGTAAGCCTCGAGCGCCCAGACCTCCATTTCGCCGAAGCGCTGGCCGCCGAACTGGGCCTTTCCGCCCAGCGGCTGCTGGGTGACGAGGCTGTAGGGGCCAATGGAGCGAGCGTGGATCTTGTCGTCCACGAGGTGGTGGAGCTTCAGCATGTAGATGTAGCCCACCGTGACCTTGCGGTCGAAAGCCTCGCCGGTCTTGCCGTCGTACAGCGTGACCTGACCCGACGGGTCGAGGCCGGCCTTCTGGAGCATGGCTTCGATATCCGCCTCCTTCGCTCCGTCGAAGACGGGCGTGGCGAAGGGGACGCCGCGGCGCAGCTTGTTGCCGAGTTCCGCCAGCTCTTCGTCGGAAGCCTGCTCGATCTCGGGCAGGTTGCCGTAGATCGAGACCAGCTGCTCCCGCAGAGCCTGGGACTGACCGCTCCTCATATAGGCGTCGACCGCCTGGGCGACCTGCTTGCCGAGACCGGCAGCAGCCCAGCCGAGATGGGTCTCGAGGATCTGTCCAACGTTCATGCGGCTCGGCACGCCCAACGGATTGAGCACGATGTCGGCATGGGTGCCGTCTTCGAGGAACGGCATGTCCTCGATCGGAACGATGCGCGACACGACGCCCTTGTTGCCGTGACGGCCGGCCATCTTGTCGCCGGGTTGGATCTTGCGCTTCACCGCCACGAAGACCTTGACCATCTTCATGACGCCGGGCGGAAGCTCGTCGCCGCGCTGAAGCTTCTCGACCTTGTCGAGGAAGCGCTGCTCGAGACGCTTCTTCGACTCGTCGTACTGCTTCTGCATGGCCTCGATCTCGGTCATCAGAGCATCGTCTTCGACCGCGAACTGCCACCATTGCGACCGCGGATACTCGCTGAGCAGCTCGCGGGTGATCGGCATGTCCTTCTTGTAGCCCTTCGGCCCGGCCATGCCCTTCTTGCCGCTCAGGATCTCCGCCAGACGCGCATAGGTGTTGCGGTCCAGGATCGCCTGTTCGTCGTCGCGGTCCTTGGCGAGACGCTCGATCTCCTCACGCTCGATCGCCTGGGCGCGCTCGTCCTTGTCGACGCCGTGACGGTTGAAGACGCGGACTTCCACGATGGTGCCGGTCACGCCCGGGGGCACGCGCAGGCTGGTATCGCGAACGTCGGAAGCCTTCTCGCCGAAGATGGCGCGCAGAAGCTTCTCTTCGGGAGTCATCGGGCTCTCGCCCTTGGGCGTGATCTTGCCGACCAGGATGTCACCGGCATGGACCTCGGCGCCGATATAGACGATGCCGGCCTCGTCGAGGTTCTTCAGCGCCTCTTCCGACACGTTCGGAATGTCGCGCGTGATCTCCTCGGGACCGAGCTTCGTGTCGCGGGCCATGACTTCGAACTCCTCGATGTGGATCGAGGTGAAGACGTCCTCCTTCACGATCCGCTCGGAAAGCAGGATCGAGTCTTCGAAGTTGTAGCCGTTCCAGGGCATGAACGCGACGAGCACGTTCCGGCCGAGCGCGAGCTCGCCGTACTCGGTCGACGGACCGTCGGCGATGATGTCGCCCTTGCGGACCACGTCGCCGGCGCGCACCAGCGGCTTCTGCGTGATGCAGGTCGACTGGTTGGAGCGCTGGAACTTCTGCAGCCGGTAGATGTCGACGCCCGGACGGGTCGGATCCGTGTTTTCCGTCGCGCGGATAACGATACGGGTCGCGTCCACCTGGTCGACGATGCCGGTGCGGCGGGCCGCGATGGCGGCGCCGGAGTCGCGGGCCACGACCGCTTCCATGCCGGTGCCGACGAACGGGGCGTCCGCCTGAACCAGAGGCACGGCCTGGCGCTGCATGTTCGAGCCCATGAGGGCGCGGTTCGCGTCGTCGTTCTCGAGGAACGGGATGAGCGCGGCCGCGACGGACACGAGCTGCTTCGGCGACACTTCCATCAGGTCCACGCGATCGGGCGCGGCCACGATGTTTTCACCGGCGCGGCGGCAGATCACCAGCTCTTCGGTGAGCGTGCCGTTGGAGTCCAGCGTCGAGTTCGCCTGGGCGATGTTGTACTTCGCCTCTTCCATCGCGGAGAGGTACACGACCTCGTCCGTCACCCTGCTGTCGCGCACGCGGCGGAACGGCGTCTCGATGAAGCCGTACTTGTTCACGCGGGCGAAGGTGGCCAGCGAGTTGATCAGGCCGATATTCGGGCCTTCCGGCGTTTCGATCGGGCAGATGCGGCCGTAATGCGTCGGGTGCACGTCGCGCACCTCGAAGCCGGCGCGCTCGCGGGTCAGACCGCCCGGGCCAAGCGCCGAGAGACGACGCTTGTGCGTGACCTCGGAAAGCGGGTTGGTCTGGTCCATGAACTGCGAGAGCTGCGACGAACCGAAGAACTCGCGCACGGCGGCGGCGGCAGGCTTCGCGTTGATCAGGTCCTGCGGCATGACGGTGTCGATATCGACCGACGACATGCGCTCCTTGATCGCGCGCTCCATGCGCAGCAGGCCGAGGCGGTACTGGTTCTCCATGAGCTCGCCGACCGAGCGCACGCGGCGGTTGCCGAGGTGGTCGATGTCGTCGATCTCGCCCTTGCCGTCGCGCAGGTCCACGAGCGCCTTCGTGACCGCGAGAATGTCCTCGCGGCGCAGAGTGCGCACGGTGTCCTCGGCGTCGAGGTCGAGACGCATGTTCATCTTCACGCGGCCCACGGCCGAGAGATCATAGCGTTCGGCATCGAAGAACAGCGAGTTGAACATGGCTTCGGCCGTTTCGAGGATCGGCGGCTCGCCCGGGCGCATGACGCGGTAGATGTCGAACAGCGCATCCTCGCGGGAGGACGCCTTGTCGATGGCCAGCGTGTTGCGGATGTACGGACCCACGGTCACGTGGTCGATGTCGAGGACCGGGATTTCCGTGTAGCCCATGTCGATGAGCTCGGCCAGCTTGCCCTTGCGGTCGCCGGACTTGGCATCGATCGACAGATCGAGCTCGTCGCCGGCCTCTGCATAGATTTCGCCGGTCTGCGGATTGACGAGGTCCTCGGCGA
Organism: Microvirga sp. TS319; assembly: GCF_041276405.1. Lineage (NCBI taxonomy): Bacteria > Pseudomonadati > Pseudomonadota > Alphaproteobacteria > Hyphomicrobiales > Methylobacteriaceae > Microvirga > Microvirga sp. TS319. Next base: position 2,831,887 of record NZ_JBGGGT010000002.1, read on the forward strand.
CGTACTGGCCGACGAGATCCTCGTCCGTCACGCGAAGGTGCGTGAGGCCCTTCTCGGCGAGTTGGCGGGCCGCACGGGCGGTCAGCTTCTTGCCGGCCTCCAGCACCACTTCGCCGGTCTTGGCGTCGATGAGATCGACGCTCGCCTTGAAGCCCTTCATGCGCTCGGCATCGTAAGGAATGGTCCAGCCATCCTTGGCCTTGGTGTAGACGATGCGGTTGAAGAAGGTATTGAGGATCTCCTCGCCGTCGAGGCCGAGGGCGTAGAGCAGCGACGTGACCGGGAGCTTACGCTTACGATCGATACGAGCGTAGACGATGTCCTTGGCATCGAACTCGATGTCAAGCCAGGAACCGCGATACGGAATGATGCGGGCTGCGAAGAGCAGCTTGCCGGAGGAGTGCGTCTTGCCCTTGTCGTGGTCGAAGAACACGCCCGGCGAACGGTGCATCTGCGATACGATGACGCGCTCGGTGCCGTTGACGATGAAGGTGCCGTTGTCGGTCATGAGCGGCATGTCGCCCATGTAGACGTCCTGCTCCTTGATGTCCTTCACGGAGCGGGCGCCGGTATCGGGGTCCACATCGAACACGATGAGGCGCAGCGTCACCTTGAGCGGCGCAGCAAACGTCATGCCGCGCTGACGGCACTCGTCGACATCGTATTTCGGGGGCTCGAACGTGTACTTCACGAATTCGAGCAAAGCAGTGTTCGAAAAGTCCGAAATCGGAAAAACCGATTTGAAGACGGCTTGCAAGCCCTCTTCCGGCCGGCCGCCCTTTGGTTCTTCGACCATCAGGAACTGGTCGTAGGATGCCTTCTGAACCTCGATCAGGTTCGGCATCTCCGCCACTTCCTTGATTTTCCCGAAGAACTTGCGAATGCGCTTCCGGCCGATCAGTGTATTGGCCATCTGGACCTCGTTCCTCATACACGCCTAATCAAGAACCCCGGGGATCGGGACCCTGGATTAGCCGCCCGGCGAATGCGCCGGCTTTGGACAAATCCGGACTCGTTGCGAGCCCTTCGAAAGGCCGTCAAAGAAGCCCGGCCTCTTTGACGACACAACGGCCCCAAGCGAAAATGCCTGGGACCGCGTGTTCTTGTGCCCCGATCTCTCGGGGGTAACCCTGCGGCCCGTAGGCCGCAAAATTACTTAAGCTCGACCTTGGCGCCGACCTTCTCGAGGGTCGCCTTGATCTTCTCGGCTTCGTCCTTGGAAACGCCTTCCTTGACGGGCTTCGGCGCACCTTCGACGAGGTCCTTGGCTTCCTTCAGGCCCAGGCCCGTGATGCCACGGACTTCCTTGATGACCTCGATCTTCTTGTCGCCGGCCGCAGCGAGAACGACCGTGAACTCGGTCTGCTCTTCAGCCGGAGCGGCGGCAGCGCCGGCGCCCGGAGCAGCAGCAACGGCAACGGCCGCAGCAGCGGAAACGCCCCACTTCTCTTCGAGCATCTTCGAGAGCTCGGCAGCCTCGAGAACGGTCAGCGACGACAGATCGTCAACGAGCTTGGCAAGATCAGCCATTTTGTACTTCCTTAAGTTCGGTTCGAACGATTTGATGGTTGAGGTACGGCCTCACGCCGCTTCGCCTGTCTTGGCATAGGCCCCGAATACGCGGGCGAGCTTTGCCGCCGGCGCAGTGCTGAGCTGAGCGATCTTCGTAGCCGGGGCCTGGATGAGGCCGACCAGCTTGCCGCGCAGTTCGTCGAGGGACGGGAGAGTGGCAAGTGCCTTCACTCCGTCCACGTTCAGGGCGGTCGTGCCCATCGCGCCACCGAGGATAACGAGCTTGTCGTTAGCCTTGGCGAAATCGACAGCGACCTTGGGAGCCGCGACCGGATCGCTCGAGTAAGCGATCAGGGTCGGACCTTTCATAAGGCCCGAGATGGACGCGACGTCCTTGCCTTCGAGAGCGATTTTGGCGAGGCTGTTTTTTGCGACCTTCACGGTGGCGCCGGCCTGCTTCATCTGCGCGCGCAGCTTCTGCATGTCGGCGACCGTGAGGCCAGCATAGTGGGCAACGACGACAACGCTCGTGCTGGAGAACACGTCGTTGAGAGTCGAGACGAGCTCGCGCTTTGCTGCTCTTTCCACTGGGCTCTCTCCGGTTGGCGGAAAAGTCCGCCGGTTGCATTTGCCGCTCAAGGCCCGGACTTGCATCCGAGGCATCTTGAACGACGCTCTCGCAAGCCCTGTCCCCCAGATGCGCCGGGCGGCGCAAAGGGTAAGATGGTTCGAACCGAAACTCGCTGCCTGCGTTGAACAGGCATGAAACTCGGCTTCCCCGTCTATGCAGGCCCTCACGAATTAAGCTGGACAAGCCAGCGCCTGCAGTCTCGGACAGGACATAGCCGGAACGCGCCAAAGGTTGCCCTTTGACCCGCCGGCCTGTCACCGCCCCGTTTCCGGGGCGGATTCGCAGCCAGAAGCACGCGCAAAAGCGCAGCTTCGGCATATGTTGGAATCTCAACGCGTTCTAATAAGCCTTCGCGACCCGCTTGCCAAGGGGCAGATGGAAGGATTTTGACGATTTATTCGTAATCCGATATAACAGTTCTTTTCAACCCGGGGCCGCCGCCGCTCCCGGGGAGAATGACCCTGGGCGTTCATTTCCGGCGGGATGCCCGGTTTCCCCTTCCCGTGTGGCGGGCCGACCTCGAGGGCGTCGAGCCGCTGCCGGGACATTCCCACAAAGACGGACAACCGGGGCTTCCCATAACAAAAAGCCCGGCGACAGGCGCCGGGCTCTCTGTATTCCATTCAAGTGGTCGATCAGCCGTTGAGGACCGAAGACGGGTCCACCTTCACGCCGGGGCCCATCGTCGAAGACACGGCGATGCGCTGGATGTAGGTGCCCTTGGCGCCCGAGGGCTTTGCCTTGGAGACGGCGTCGGCAAAGGCCCTGATGTTCTCGACGAGCTTGCCCTCGTCGAAGGAGGCCTTGCCGATGCCGGCATGAACGATACCGGCCTTCTCGACGCGGAACTCGACGGCGCCGCCCTTGGCGGCCTCGACGGCGTTCTTGACGTCCATGGTGACCGTGCCGACGCGCGGGTTCGGCATCAGGCCGCGCGGGCCCAGCACCTTACCGAGACGGCCGACGAGGCCCATCATGTCCGGAGTGGCGATGCAGCGGTCGAATTCGATCGTGCCGCCGTTGACGGCCTCGAACAGATCCTCCGCGCCCACGATGTCGGCACCGGCAGCCTTGGCCTCGTCGGCCTTGGGCCCACGGGCGAACACGGCCACGCGAACCGTCCGGCCAGAGCCGTTCGGCAGGTTGCAGACGCCGCGGACCATCTGGTCGGCGTGCCGGGGATCAACGCCGAGATTCATCGAGATCTCGATGGTCTCGTCGAACTTCGCCTTGGCGCGGTCCTTGATCAGCTTCACCGCATCCTGGATCGGATACAGCTTGTTGGCATCGATGCCCTCGCGGGCGCCGCGGATGCGCTTACCTTCCTTAGCCATCGTGCCCTCCTTACGCCACTTCCATGCCCATCGAGCGCGCGGAGCCCTCGATCATGGCCATGGCGGATTCAACGGTGTCGCAGTTGAGATCGACCATCTTCTTCTCGGCGATCTCGCGGATCTGGTCGCGGGTGACGCGGCCGACGTTTCCGCCCTTGCCGGGGGTCTGCGACCCCTTGTCGATCTTCGCGGCCTTCTTGAGGAAGTACGAGACCGGGGGCTGCTTCATCTCGAAGGTGAAGGAACGATCCTGGTAGGCGGTGATGATCACCGGGATCGGGGTGCCCTTCTCCATCTGCGCGGTCTTCGCGTTGAAGGCCTTGCAGAATTCCATGATGTTCAGACCGCGCTGACCCAGCGCGGGACCGATCGGCGGCGACGGGTTGGCCGCGCCGGCGGGCACTTGAAGCTTTACGTAGCCCGCAATTTTCTTTGCCATAGGACTGCTCCCAATGGACCACCCGCCCGGAGCCAACCGAACAAGGTGGAAGTTGCAGATCGCGGTCCAGCCCATCGCTCCCGGCTGGCGACCGGGTGGACCTCCCGCGGATGAAGGCTCTCAAAAGAGGGCCAAAAGGGGGCGCCCGCGAGGCGCCCTCAGACGGTTCAGACCTTCTCGACCTGACCGTATTCGAGCTCGACCGGGGTTGCGCGGCCGAAAATGGACACCGCCACCTTGAGGCGGGCCCGGGCATGGTCGACTTCCTCGACGACGCCGTTGAAGGATGCGAACGGCCCGTCGGAGACGCGCACCTGCTCGCCGACTTCGAAGCTGACGGACGGCTTGGGGTGATCGACACCTTCAGCGACCTGCCCCTTGATCCGCTCGGCCTCGCGGTCCGGGATCGGAACGGGCTTGGCCTTGTCGGCGCCCAGGAAGCCCGTCACCTTCGGGGTATTCTTGATGAGGTGGTAGACCTCGTCGGTCAGATCGCACTTCACCAGGACATAGCCCGGGAAGAACTTGCGCTCGGCGTCGACCTTACGGCCGCGGCGCACTTCGACGACCTTCTCGGTCGGCACCATGACTTCGTCGAACTTGTCCTCCAGGCCGCGCTGCGCCGCCTGGTCCTTGATCGACTGAGCCACCTTGTTTTCGAAATTCGAGTAGGCGTGGACGATATACCAACGCTTCGTCATGCCATCCACCCCTTAACCGCCAAGTCCGAGGATTACCGAGCGAACGCCCCAGCCGATCGCCTGGTCGACGACAAGAAAGAACACGCTTGCCAGTACGACCATCACGAAGACCATCGCGGTCGTGATCATGGTTTCCTTGCGCGTCGGCCAGGTCACCTTCGAGGCTTCCGAGCGGACCTGCTGTATGAAATCGAACGGGTTCGTCTTCGCCATTTCGCTTACGTCCACGGGCGTTGAGAGGGACTGCAAGCGTCCCCTAACGGCACGCTTGAGCCCAAATTGAAGGGGCGCGAGGCTGTTTCGCAAGCCTCGCGCCACCTGATTAAACCATCTTGAGGACGCCTCTTAATCGAAAACGTCCGTCTTGTCGACCCGCTGGCAGGAGTGGAGGGACTCGAACCCCCAACCCCCGGTTTTGGAGACCGGTGCTCTAGCCGATTGAGCTACACTCCTACGAGCGGGTCGACAGGTGGCGGCGAACCGCCACCCGATCGTCTTAGTCCATCACGGCGGCGACGACGCCGGCCCCGACGGTACGGCCGCCCTCACGGATGGCGAAGCGCAGCTTCTCCTCCATGGCGATCGGCGCGATCAGCTCGACTTCCATCGTGATGTTGTCGCCCGGCATCACCATCTCGGTGCCCTCGGGCAGCTTCACCACGCCCGTCACGTCGGTCGTGCGGAAGTAGAACTGCGGACGGTAGTTGCCGAAGAACGGCGTGTGACGGCCACCCTCTTCCTTGGTCAGGATGTAGGCCTCGGCCTTGAACTTCGTGTGCGGCTTGATCGAGCCCGGCTTGCACAGCACCTGGCCGCGCTCGACGTCCTCGCGCTTCGTGCCGCGCAGCAGCACGCCCACGTTGTCGCCCGCCTGGCCCTGATCGAGCAGCTTGCGGAACATCTCGACGCCGGTCACCGTCGTCTTCACCGTCGCCTTCAGGCCGACGATCTCGACTTCCTCGCCGACCTTCACGATGCCGCGCTCGACGCGGCCCGTCACCACCGTGCCGCGGCCCGAGATCGAGAACACGTCTTCGATCGGCATCAGGAACGGCTGGTCCACCGGACGCTCCGGCTGCGGGATGTAGCGGTCAACCTCGGCCATCAGCTCGAGCACGCGGTCGCGGCCGATCTCCGGCTGACGGTCCTCCAGCGCGCACAGCGCCGAGCCCTTCACGATCGGAATGTCGTCGCCGGGGAAGTCGTACTTCGACAGAAGCTCGCGCACTTCCAGCTCAACCAGGTCGAGCAGCTCCGGATCGTCGACCATGTCGACCTTGTTCATGAACACCACCAGCGCCGGAACGCCGACCTGACGCGCCAGCAGGATGTGCTCGCGGGTCTGCGGCATCGGGCCGTCGGCCGACGACACCACCAGGATCGCGCCGTCCATCTGCGCCGCACCCGTGATCATGTTCTTCACGTAGTCGGCGTGGCCAGGGCAGTCCACGTGCGCATAGTGCCGGTTCGTGGTCTCGTATTCCACGTGCGCGGTCGAGATCGTGATGCCGCGCGCCTTCTCTTCCGGCGCCTTGTCGATCTGGTCGTAGGCCGTGAACGTCGCTCCGCCCGACTCCGCCAGAACCTTCGTGATCGCCGCCGTCAGAGACGTCTTGCCGTGGTCGACGTGACCAATCGTCCCGATGTTGCAGTGCGGCTTATTCCGCTCAAACTTTTCCTTCGCCATTGATCTCTACCTTACATAGGCCAGGAACAAAAAACCTAGGGCGTCCGATATTGTGGTTGCGCCAAATGCGCAAGGGGCAATTTCAGTCTTGCAGAACGTAATTATCGGCCCAGCCATTCAAAAGTCCCGTCGAGAGGGGTCCTCGAGACTTGCCTGACCGCGGATCGGCGCCCTTAAAGCCAACCTTTGCGCCCAAAGCAACATAAAACTTTCGATCCCGTCAGGGACGAGCGAGACGATGGGGCGGGAGCGGGGCGGGTGAAGGGAACCGAAGCCCGGATTCAGCCTGGAAGACCGATGAGGCGGGGCCAGGCCCACGGCCGCGGCGACTTGCCGCCTTAAAGTCTGATAAAGCCTCGACTTTTTCCTCTCGACATGGATGCATCCCCTTTCGGCATCTGGAACGGGTACTGGACCGGCATGGATCAAGGGAAACGGCGTCGATCCACGCCCGGCAAGCCGAATGCCGGGCCCATTGGGCCCCGAACCCGCCTGACGGCCGCATCAACCCGAAGGGCCGTGACCCCGATTCCCGCTCGCCAGATCCCGGGAGCGGGCTCGGGTGGGCCGGCCTCGCGCTGCGCCCGACCCGGCGCCCCGGGACACGGTCCCTCCGTCTGCGCGGGCGAATCATGCGAATCGGCAGCATCGAAACCAAGTCCCTTGCAGCGTCCCTTGCACCCGCCCACGCCACCGTCCGGACGGCGTCCGACGAGAAGCGCGGACGCAACGGGCCCTGGGAAGGACCCGCCCCCTCGACGCATTCCTCGAAGAGAAGAAAGCCAGGCTGGGTCCGCGGCCCCTCCCCGACCATGGGCATTGTCTGGGGCATTGTCTGGGGCATTGTCTGGGGCAGCCGGCCTTTGCCCCCATCGTCTGCTGCCCGCCGCCCTCCTCACCATCGAGTATCTGGAGCCGGTCCGCGGAGATTTGCTCGCGTGCTGCGTTCCTCCCCCGGCCGAGCAGCTCGTCGGCCAGCCGAAGGCCGCCCTGACCTACGCGCCTCGCCGTGGCTGTTTCCGACGGTTCGCGGTGGCCCCGTCTCCGCCAGGTCCGCACGGTTCCTGATGCTCTTATAGACGAATGAGATTGAGGCCGGTCTCCGGGTCCTTTCTCCGCTGGAGATGGATCGGCGACTCGGTGATGATGACCTCGAGGGTCGGTCGTACATGTCCTCTGGCCAGATGCCCGGCTATGGCGCTGCAATCACGCTTGCCCAGAACCAGGTGAATGTGAAGGGCAGGCTTGCCTGCCTCGTCAAGGCCGATATCGCCATTCAGAGAAGCGACCTCGACCTGCTCGGCAATCGGGATTTCCAGATATTTCTTGGTCTCCCAATCGAAATAGGACACCACCGCATCGCTGAGAGCGCCGATGGCGGTGATCTGGGCGGCGGACAGGCTCTGTTCGCGGGCCAGGGCGTTGAGGCTGGCCACGATTTCGTCCCCGGTTTCGAGAACAGCCACGAAGGTTCTCTGGCCCTCGTCCTCATGAAGGAGCTTGCTCTTCATCGGTCTTGCTCGCTGCCAAGGCCGGGACATTCTCTCCCGACCCTTCGGCATCCTCAACCGGATGAGCGCCCTTCCGTTCCAGGGAGCGCCGCGGGAAGCGCCTGGATCCTGCAATCCGCCCCAGAGCGGGTCGGGTTCGGAGCTCGACCTGATGAAGCCGCACGGCGGCGCGTCGCCGCTCGTGAGCGGGCCGTCGTTCGGAGGAGCCTTTCACGGCATGACGAGTCATTCAGGTGTCCAGGTCACGACGACCTTGAATGCTGTCGATAGGGGCCCGCTCGTCCTGGAGAACGGCTTCGCCGGGGATGACCGTGGTTTCTCCAAGTGTCTCGCGCACGTAGAGCTTCTTGACGAATACGAAGACCACGACCGTGAGGGGCGCGGCAAACAATATGCCCGTTGCCCCGTAGACCGTTCCGAACGCCACGAAGGTAAAGACCAACAGCGCCGGCGGCAGCGAGACGGCCGCCCGGGTGATCAAGGGTTGGATCAGATGCGCTTCGATCTGCTGGATGACGACGAACGCGATGGCAACCCATAGAGCCTTTGCCGGGCCCAGGGTGAGGGCAATTAGAAGCGCCGGAACGGCGCCTAAAAATGGCCCGAGCAGCGGGATGAACTCCGTGACGCCGGCGATCAGACCCAGTCCGGCCGCCGAAGGCAGGCCCAGCAGCCACATGATGAACCAGGTCAGCGTTCCGGTCGTGAGCATCGAAAAGAACTGGCCGAAGAGCCACAGCCTGAGAGCGCTCCCTGACGTGTTCAGGGCATCGGCGATCAGCGGGCGAGCCGCGCGTGGAAACAGCATCACGACCCCGTCCCGGTACAAATCGGGGCTGATCGCCAGATAGATCCCGGCAATGATCACGAGGACGATGTTGGCGACGACCTCTATGGCCGTATAGCCGACGCCGAATGCCCGTTCGGTGTCGAACGCCTGCCGTAAAGCCGTAGCGACATACTCCGAGAGCCCCGTAATCCCGATTGCGTCGCCGACAGCCGGAATCGCGTTCTCGGCCTGCTGGAGCGCTTCCGAGATCTGGGTGCCGACCTGGGCCGCGAAGAGCCATGCCGTGCCGCCGATCACCGCAAGCACGATCAAACCGGCAACAAGCAGGGCCCAATTTCGAGACAGGGCGGTTCTTCTGGCGATCGGGTCTCCGATCGCGTGCAGGATGGTGGCGATCAGGACCGATCCGAACACCATCAGAAGTACGCCCGACAGGCGCCAGATCAAAGCTGCCAGAGCCAGCAAAGCGATCGCGACCAGCACCATCACCATGGTGCGGCGCGCCAGAACGATGTCGGACGACCGGCCCAGGTTCATGTCTCACCTTTGCAACGAGACATTCCTGAAGCGAGGCATCAGGGAGGCTCCTCAGATGGCCGCTTCCCCCTTCTTTGCCTGGATCAATGCAACTGCACTCCAAAAGTGCCGCGCATTACGGTGGCCACCTTCTCCGGAGCTGTTCCGGCACTTGTCCGGCACTTGTCCGGCACTTGCCATCAAACCTTTCCGATCCGTGGCGGCCGTGTCGGTCTGGTGGTTGGACGCGCCCGCCGCTCCCGAATGAGGGCCATCCCCGGCGGTCCTCGCCGCGCCCGCCGTTTACCGCCGGGGCTCGGCCTACTTCGAAAGCAGGATGCGGGCGTCGCCCGCACGCTTCAGCACATTGAGCGTCACGTCTCGCCCATGTGGATGCAATTTCAGATCAAGCTCCGACCGCCCCAGACGCAGCTCTTGGATCACAACCTCATTCAGGAAGTCCGGGAGGATGGGATGATGAAAGCGAACCTCATTGTGTTCCCGGTCAAGGGCCAACCCCAAGGTCGCCGCGAGGGTGGCAAAGGGCGTTGCAGCGGCCCAGGCCTGCGGCGAGCAGGCGGCTGGATAGGTCGTCGGCGCCCGATGGCGACGGCGCGTGAATCGGTTTCCCGATAGTACTCGACGAAACCATCGCCATCGCGATCGCCCAACTCATCGCACCAGCGCAGAGCAGCTTCGATGTTGGGCCCAATCACCTCGAAGCCTTGGCCTGGGCCTGACCCTTGACACGGCTCGCCGCTTCGGAAACGGGAAGTGCTGAAGCAAGCAAGGCGGTCTTTATTTGCCTCTTCGGCGCTGTCATGTCTGGATGGCGAAGCCGCATGCTACCGCCAGACAGGTGGTTGGCGCATGTCCTCGAGCAGGACATTTCGGTTCGGCGGGGATTCGGTCCGGAACTTGAACATCGTCCGAACAGGAAAGAGCCGGTCCGCGTCCGGGAAGGCGTGATGGAAAACCTCGCGGACCCGCGCTCGCACGATTTCCTCATCGACCCCGTAGTGGCTTTTGAGGACACCCGCAACGTAATCGAAGAAGTGGTGGCCGATGAATTGGTCATAGACGAGGCTGTAATGCTGCCTGACGGCCTCGTCCGTGTCGGCCGCCATGCCGCGTCCGAGGAACGGCATCCCGAGACCTGCCCGACGCCTCGCGCCGGGGTCGACCCACACGTCGAAGTCCCGATGGACCACTCTGCGCGGGACGCAGTCCCGGTCGATCTCGAGAAGCGTGTTTTGCGCATGCGACTCAAGGAGGATGCCTCGCTCGCGGGCGGCCCTGGCCCAGCATTCGACGACGGGAGCCAATATCCGGTCGACGACGAACGACACGGGTTCCGCGGCCATCCGGTCGATCATCTGCACGAGCAGGGGCGACGCATCGGGATGGTTCAGGTCGCCCGCGTACAAGGCGAAGCACGGAATGAGAAACCTGCCTGCCGCGAAGGGACGGGCCCGCGTCTCCCTTACCAGAAAGCCCCACGATTTTTCGTTCACACGGAACGCGACGCCGAGTGTGTCGGGCAGATACGCGAATTTCTCGAACTGCAGATTCGCGAGATCGCGAGATACCGCGACGCTGTTGTGAATGTTCTTGAGCCGTAGCTCCCGGTTGAAGCGGGAGATCCGAACCGGGTAGTGAAGCTTGAGGAAGTATCCGGGGACATTCTCCGGGTGCTCCAATGCCAGTACGGTTCTGGTCGAGGCGGTCGGGGCGACCCGGATGGGCATGGTCCGCGGGAGTGCGCGGATGTCACCGAGACCCTCGACGGCATCGTTCGCCCATGTTTCCGGATGTACCGCAAACAGCACTCCTTGCGGCCTGACGAAATGTTGCAGAAGTCCAGGAGACGGATCGGCCCGGAAAACCGAGACGCGATCCCGTGGGGCATCGACGGCCACGAGTTCGAAAGCCGGCGTGTCGCGTTCTGGCCGATAGCGCGGTGCCGCCTCGGTCTGGCCCGCAAGCGAGCTGTAGGTCCTGGCGCCCTCGTCCACATATCTCTCCATGTAAAGGAGCGCCTGTTTTCCCTGGAAGACGGCTGCAAGATCCAAGCGATGTCTCCCCGTCTCGTGTGCCATGTCCCACATCCCGTCGCGTGACGGACACGCGCCGGGGCGCCCCTGTTCCGCTCAGGGATCCGGCCTGTAGACCCAGATCGCCGCCGGCTCGTGAGCGCTCGCACGCACAGCGAGGAACAGGCGGTCGAGTTCGGGGACGAACAGCGCCGTCCGCGCTCCGGAGGCAGTGGGGATGCGAGCCAGCCGGCGGAACGTGCCCGCATCCTGGAACACGTCCAGATGGCCGTCACCGCAGCTCACGTAGACCCGGTGCCGTTTCGCATCCACGAACACGTCGTCGGCGTCCCCGCATGTTCTGGCGCTCGCGACGGGAACCCCATCCTGCATGGAATACGCCGTCAGCATCGCCGGGTTCCGGAACACCACGAGGACCTGCCGGGACGTCTCGTCGAGCGCCATCGGAAAGTTCGCGCTCGACCGGACCGTCGGCCATCGGGCAGTTACCGTCCCGCTCCCGCCGTCCGCCACCTCGACTGCGTGCGCATCGGGGACGTTCACGAAGATCCGGCTCCCGCCGCTCTCGAGCCTGAAGCTCTCGGGATGACCATGCAATGCGATCTGGGCGACCGTTCGGTTTTCCCGGGCGTCGGTGATGGCGAAGGAGCCTTGGCCATAACCGACGATCACCCGGTTGCCGACGCTGTCGACGCGGATGTTGTCCGCGTCTTGGCCGAGTTCCAGGCGTCTTTCCTCCTCGAGATTCTCTCCGTGGAACAGCCGCACCGATCCGTCGCCCGCGCAGGCGACATAAAGGGTGTCGGTCGAAGGGACATAACCGACACCCTGCGGCTCCTTGAATCCTTATCCGACCCGACACCCGCGAGGCGTTCAGGTCGACAATGCCGACGCTGTCGTTGCCGAGTTCCGCCACGAAGAGGCGCTGCCTGGCAAGGTCAATCGCCATATGGTCGATCCGACCTTCGACGTCGCCGAGCGGGATCTTCGTCGCGAGCTGGAGGGGGACGGCCTCCCCTGCGCCTGCGGGCGAGGCCGTCGCGCCCGCCGCCGACAGGGCAGCTCCCACGAGGAGGCTCAAGGCCGGCAGGGAGCACGCTCTCATCGGTTCCTCCTAGTCCTTCGCGGTCTCCACCTGGTCGAGCGCGGCCCGCAGCCCGTTGGCGAGCTTATGGGCATCGTTGTTGGCCCAGAAGTGCATGAAGAACAGGCGCGGCTCATCCATGAGCATGTGGTTGTGCACTGCCGCCACCTCGATCCCGTTCGATTGCAGGGCCTTGATGACCGGATTCACCTCGTTGGCGGTGAGCACGAAATCGCCCGCAATAGCGGCTTTGCCGGATCCGGTCGGCTGGAAGTTGATCGCAATGGCCGAACCCATGGCTGCGGGCACCTCCATGCCATTGTCGCGAACCGCCTCTGCCCGGGACACGCTGACCTGATAGACGCCGCCATTCATCTTGCCCTTGCGCCCGAGGGCCCGGTCGATGGCGGCCGTGTCAAGGTCGAGTGCCGATCCGGTGGATGCCGTTGTGCTCGCCTGCGCGGCCGCCTGGGGCGAGATGCCGGCGGTCTCCGCCCCGAACGGCGTCCTGCTGGCGTTGAGCGCCTCCCGCAGGATCGCGGCAAGCTTCGCGGGTTCGCCCTGGCCGTGGACGTGCATGTACATCGTGGCCGGCGAGGAGCGCAGGAGGTGGCTGTGAAGCGCCGTGATCTCCACCCCGCCCTGCTCCAGCCGCGTCAGCACCGGATTGATCTCCTCCTGCGTCAGGACGAGGTCACCCATGACCGTGACCTCGTTCCCCATCGGCTTGAACGCGAGCCAGGAGCCGAGGGCCAGGGCCGGCTTGATCGCCACGCCGTCGAGGGTGACGTTGAGATCGGTCCGGGGCAGGCCGATCCGATAGACGCCGCCGGGCATTTCCGTGCCCTGCTTGCCGAGGCCGCCGGCAATCTGCTGCTGCCAACCTTCGGCGCCCAAGATTCGGCGCCCAAGACGGGTGTTCCGACAAGGAGCCCAAGGACTGCAAAGCTGGTCAGGATCCGCATGTCACTCTCCTGTGTCGCCCCCGTTCTCCCGCTCTTGGTCAGGCTCTCATTGCCGTTTCTGCGGCTTTTGCGGATGGGCCTCCTCGGGCAGGGAGGTCCCGCATAGAATCTGGACCTTCCGGCCGGACGCCCATACCCCATGGCAACGCGGATCGCCGGGCCGCCGATTCAGACAGAGGTCGTCCGCTTCGATCTTGCAGGATCCCTGGCCCGCCTTGCCCATCGAAAAGGATCGGACGTGACATCGACCCCACATCCGATGCCGTCAGTCGAGGTCTTCGAGCGCCTTTTCACGCGAAACGGGTTCCCGCTGTCGCGTTCGATGCTCTCAGCCGGAGGCAACAGGCGGCGCTCCCGCGTGAACGGAGCCGGACCTCGGGCGTTGGACAGCGGAGACTTGATCCCGTCCCCTGAGCTTGCGAGGCACAATGGACCCACAGGCGATCGATCAGACATTGCGAGATTTTGTCCGGGGCTCGCGCTTTATCCAGGAAGGGGCCGTCGTCACCGACCTCGACGGCACGGCCGTGCACGAATTCGAGGGACGCATCGTTATCCCCGATGCCGTCTCCCATAGCCTCAAGCGCCTGCGAGATCATGGCCGACCCGTGATCCTGAACTCGCTGCGCTTTCCCCTGAACGTCATCCGCACCTTCGGGCGCGAGTGGTACGCGATCTCGAACGCCCCGCTGCCGCTCGTCTCCCTGAACGGCGGCCTCATGGGCCGCCTCGTCGAGACGCGCGAGGGCGAGATTGCGTTCGAGGAGATCCATGCCTTTCCGCTGACGGCAGCCGAGCTCGACGAGGTGCTGGTCGGGGTGCAGGGTCTCGTCGACGGCGGAATCGACGACCTTGTCCTGTTCTACTACCCCCGCGATTGGACCCAAGGCGAACTCATCTGGACGCCGGTACCGGAGAAGGTCGGGGAGATCCGGGCCAAGTACCTTAGCGCCACCCGGGTCACATCCTCTCCGGTCGGAGCCCTGAGGAATGACCTTCACGCGCACGAGATCTGCATGATCTTCCTGCTGATCAACGCGGAGGAGGATCAGCTCATGGCGTACCAGCACGCCAAGCGCTCCAATTTCGTCACGCATGACGGAATCGACAAGCTGTCGGGCCTGGAGGCGCTGGCCGGGCAGCTCGGGCTCGATCTCGCGCAGGCGGTCGGCGCCGGCGACACCCCGATGGACAGCTTTCTCAAGGGCGTCGGCCTTGCCGTCCACGTCGGCGATCTCGCCCTCGAGTACAAGGGCCTGACCGCGACGGTAAAGGTCCGGGGCTCCCGGGAGCTCGGAGGCCTTTTCACCCGGCTCGCCACCCTGCTCGAAGGAGGATTTCGTTGAACGAGATGATGCCGCAGCCGCCGACCGTCAGCGAGCGCCAGGCCCGAGCCATGGCCCGGGCGATCATCATCCACCATTTCGGCTCCAAGCCCAGGCGGGTCAGTCAGAAGGGCGGCGGCCTCACCAACTTCGTCTACGAAGCCAACCACGCGGAAGGCGATTTCATCGTCCGGATGAGCCCGCAGCCGTCCAAGGTGAAGGAGTACCTGAAGGAGCAATGGGCCATGGCCCGAGCGCACGAGGTGGGCGTTCCGGTGCCCGAGGTGCTGGAGGTCGGCGCCGACGTGGTGCCGGTCCCGTACATGGTCTCACGCAAGGTCGCGGGCCGCGAGGCGACGCATCATCCTGAGCGGATGGCGGTGCTGCGGGAGATGGGGCGCCTGACGGCCTTGATCCACACCATTCCGACCAGCGGATTCGGCCATACCTTCGACTGGTCGAGCAACCAGCTCTCGCGCAAGGAGACCTGGGCCGAGTACCTCAAGCGCGAACTCCACATCGAGCAGCGGCTGAAGGTTCTGGAAGCGAACAGGATGCTGTCGAAGCCCCAGCTCACGGCCCTTCGCGCGACGCTGCACGAGATCGAGAGCCTCGAGGAGGACACGGTCCTGAACCACGGTGACATGCGACTGAAGAACGTAATGGTGAACGACACGGGGAACATCACGGCGGTGATCGATTGGGAGTTCTGCTCCTCCAACGTGGCGCCGCACTGGGACCTGGCGCTGGCGCTGCATGACCTCTCCGTCGACGCCAAGCAGGCCTTTCTCGGTGGCTATGGCGTGAGCGAGAAGGAGGTGCGCGCCATGGCGCCTATCCTCAAGGCGCTCAACGTTATCAACTACGCTCCCTTTGTCGAACGGGCCGCGGAAGAACAGGACGAGCCACGGCTGGAGCAATACCGGACCCGGTTCAGCGGCGCCCTGGACCTCTATTCGCTCTGAAAGGTGGGGCTCGGCACCGACATCGACCTCCTGGACCGCAACCCAGCGCATCGTGCGGACCCTGCGGGCCGCGCCAGCGAATAATGGACCGGTTTCCGCTCAAGCGGCGGGCTCTTTCCAAGAAGAGAGCATCGAATTGATCCCATAAGTGGATTCCACCTTTGACGTCCGATGCTCCAGCGCGGTGATCCCCTTTCGGGCTGATCCGATGTTCGCTCGCGTGGATGCGGTCAGAGGTATCCGAATTGTTATCGAACCTGTCGTCCCCTGATGCATTGCCTCCTCGACGCCAGTGCCGGACGCAGGTCGCGCGCCGAGCCCAGAATGAGAGGAGGCGATGTGGTTGCCGTATCAAGCCCAGGTCCTCTGAGGCCGCTCCATCCCCTTCACGCCATCCTTCTCGCATTTCCATTTCCGCTCTTCCTCGCTGCGCTGCTTAGCGATCTTGCCTACCGGTCGAGCTTCCATGTGCAGTGGGCGAATTTCTCGTCCTGGCTTATTGCCGGCGGGCTGCTGGTCGGCGCCTTCGCCGTGCTCTGGGCGCTGGTCGATCTCTTTCGCCGAGCGACAGCCCGCAAGGGGCGAGCGATCGCCTATTTCGTTGTGCTGCTCGCCATGTGGGTGCTCGGGCTCGTCAACGCCCTAGTCCATGCGAAGGATGCCTGGGCGACCATGCCGGAGGGCCTCTACCTGTCCGCGGCCACCGCCCTCCTGGCCCTTGTCGCGGCCTGGATCGGCTATTCCGGATTCAGAACCGGAGAGGTCGCATGATCCGCCCGTTCCTCCTGATCGGAGCCCTCGCCATCACCCTGGCCGCCTGTAATGGCGACCCCGGGCCGGAGCAATACGGCCCTAATCCGACTCTGCCCGAACCGCAGCGCGGCCTCTTGCCCTCCATGAAGATCCCTCGGCCGGCCAACTGGGGCAACGATCTTCCGAAGGTGCCGCAGGGCTTCAAGATCCAGCCCATCGCCACGGACCTCAAGATCCCGCGTCAGACCCTGGTCCTCCCCAACGGCGACATCCTGGTTGCGGAGGGGTCCGGCGGCAACGCGCCGACCCTGCGCCCGAAGGACGTGATCGCGGGCTTCATCAAGAGTCTCGGTAAGAGTTCCGTGAAAGGTGGCGATCGGTTGACGCTGCTGCGCGATGCCGATGGCGACGGCACCTACGAGATGCAGGGCGTCTTCGCCGACAACCTCAATGCACCCTACGGCCTCGCGTTCGTCAACGGCGCCATTTACGTCGCCAACCAGGATGCGCTGGTGCGCTTCGACTATCGGGACGGACAGACCCAGGCGAGCGGGCCGCCGACCAAGGTGACGGATCTGCCCGCAGTGATCAATCATCACTGGACGAAGGCGATGACCGCCAGCGCCGATGGACGCTTTCTCTATGTCGGCATCGGCTCCAACAGCAACATCACCGAGCGCGGGATGGACGCCGAGGAAGATCGGGCGATGGTCTGGCAGATCGATGTCCAGACGGGAATGCACAAGCCTTATGCCACCGGCCTTCGCAACCCCACCGCTCTCGCCGTCCAGCCGGGAACGGGCCAGCTTTGGGCAGTGGTGAACGAACGGGACGAGATCGGCCCCAACCTCGTTCCGGACTACCTGACCTCCGTGCGGGAAGGCGGCTTCTACGGCTGGCCCTATAGCTATTGGGGCCAGAACGTCGATCCGCGCGCCCAACCGCAGGATCCGGAGAAGGTCGCCGCGGCGATCCGTCCGGACTACAGCCTGGGATCGCATGTGGCGGCGCTCGGCCTGGCATTCTCGACCCCGGCCATGGGCGCGGACTTCGCCGAGGGTGTGTTCGTCGGACAGCATGGCAGTTGGAACCGCAGCGTGCCCGTGGGCTACAAGGTGATCTTCGTGCCGTTCCGCGACGGCCGGCCCGCCGGTGAGCCGGTGGACGTCGTCTCCGGCTTCCTCGTCGACGACGGCAACACACGGGGACGGCCCGTCGGGGTGACGGTGGATCCGCGCGGCGCCGTGATCATTGCCGACGACCTGTCGAACACGGTCTGGAGAGTCACGAGAGACTAGAGCATCGGACGCAAAAGTGGGAACCGGTTTTGCGTGAAAAGCTGCTCGAAACATAGGCTTAGCGCATCGTGCGGACCCGGCAGGTCCACTTTTCGCACGATGCGCTAGACATTCAAGGCACGACAGTCCGGACCTCTCGGACATGCGCGATGGAGCGATCACGCAGGGCCGCTCGTGCGGGATTCGCGTCAAGCGAGTGTTCAGCCCTCATGGCCTCAGCCAGCGTCTTGATCAAAGCGTCATCCAGGGCACCGCTCGCGTTTCGCTCCTTTGCGACCTTTTCAAAGATGCCGCCATAACGTGAAAGATAATCGGCAATACCGCCGGGAGCATTGAGGTCCATGGCGGCGAACGGCCCCATGCACGCCCAGCGCAGTCCAAACCCCTGTGTGATGATCGTGTCCACATCCTGCGGCCGGATGACCTCCTCCCGCACAAGGTGGAAGAACTCATTGAGCATGGCACCCAGGACCCTGTTTGCGACGAAACCCGGCGTTTCACGGAGCAGCCGGACCGGCGTCTGGCCGACTTCCGTCATGAACGCGCAGGCGTGCTCGACCACCTCTTCCGACGTGAACGGGCTCGGGACGACTTCCGTCAGCGGCAGGAGATGTGGTGGCGTCAGGGGGTGAACGACGAGGAAACGCTCCCTCGCTGCCACACCATCGGCGAGCTCCGAGGGACGAAGGCCGGACGTGCTGCTTGCAATAATGGTTCCTGGATCCGCCGCATCGGCGATCTGACGAAGCAGCTCACGCTTGAGTGCGAGGACTTCCGGAGCCGACTCTTGCACGTAGCGTGCCCCACGCAGAACGTTCCTCAGTTCACGATGGACCCGTATGCGATCAAACGCCTCCGGAGGCACTGCGCAGTTCGTGCCGATCAGGCTTGTCGCCGATGCCTGCAAGTCCGAAATGATCTTTGCTTCACCGAGGCCAGCTCTGTCCCAGATCGAGACGCCGAGTCCCGCCCGGGCAAACACGAGAGCCCACGAAGTCCCGATGATGCCTCTTCCGACAATAGCGACACCGTCCATTTGTCTCTTCCTCGGTGGTGTGTAGGCCGCCCAGAGATGCCTTCCGATGGTAGAGCCGTTTCTGTTCAAATCACAGACCAGGGCATGCAGGCGAACGCAGCTTTCCACGACAACCCATGGAACGTATCACTCCGGCAAGGTCTCGATCAGGTATCCAAGCTGACCTCTGGAGCGTCGGACGCGGATCATGGGGAAGCAACAGTGATATCGGCCTTGAAGCCGAACAACTTCTGAGGCACCGCCCACTCGACCGACAACCATCGGAAACGTTGATGAAACGGTCTGTCCTGATGACAAGGACGAGCCGCCGCTCTTCGTTATCCGTTGCCGAAGCGCTCAGAACTTCCACATGAAGTTGCCCTTGAGGGCGTGCTTCTGCGCCTGCAATCCGATCTGGCCCGCATAGGCGGCACCGAGCAGCATGTCCGGAGCGATCTGCTAGAGCATCGGACGTGAAAAGTGGACCCGGTTTTCGCTAGCGCGGCCCGCCGGGTCCGCACGATGCGCTAGTCGAGACCAGCTTCCGCCACCAGCGCATTCCGGCCGATCGGCGTGCCGGCCGTTGTGAAGGCCGGCGCGCCACCGCTGAGGGCGAGCAGCGCCCGGGGCGCGACATCGCCATAAGCATAGCGCCAGCCGACTTGCCCCAGGAGCCGAAGCCTTCCCCCACGGGGTGAAGCGGCGCGGATCGGGCATGAACAGGTTGATCGCGACCGGCTCAGGTGCCGCCCCAGGGGCATCGGGTGCATAAATCGCCGGATAGGGACCCTGCACCTGAGCAAAGCCGGATCTTGCCTGTTGCCGATCGCTTCCGGTTCAAGTCTTGCCCCTTCGCCGGTGACGGCGCTGCCTGTTCAGCGCCGGTTCGAGCATTGTTCGCTGTCGCTGCTCGGCAACGGAGAGGCGACGAACGGCTCATTGCCGTATTGCATAGGTTCCTTGTCGGCTATTGCCTGACCGTCTCATCCCGCCTGCCCCAGTGTCCTGATCTTCAATCCATGGGGGCAAAGCCGAACGGGGTTGCGTTGAGGCCATCCATGTCCGGATCGATACGGCCCTTGGTTCCCGTCGCGCTCCTGCCTTGCTTCATGGCAACTCACCTCGGTGACCTGCCTCGCAACGGAATATGCCCCCCCCGGCTCCAGCATCGGACGTGACATCGAACGCACATGCGGTGCTGTCAGCCTGTGGTCTTGAGCATCTTTTCCCGCAAACCCGGTACCCGCTTTTGCATTCGATGCTCCACGAGGGGGCATCGGACGGAATCCCAAAGGGGATTCCACTTCTCACGTCCGAAGCTCTGGCCCATTGTATCGAGGTTGCACCGCCCGAAACGAATGCTCCGCCTGGCCCTGATGGCCGCCTCAGAATACCTTGATCTCGAAGGGAAGAAGAGTTGGAGCGGGTGAAGGGAATCGAACCCTCGTATTCAGCTTGGAAGGCTGCTGCTCTACCATTGAGCTACACCCGCGTGCTCTGCCGGTTGGATGGTGGGGGAAGTAGGACTCGAACCTACGAAGGCATAGCCAGCGGATTTACAGTCCGCCCCCTTTGCCGCTCGGGACATTCCCCCTTGCCAACCCTGACGCAGCGCGCCGAGGTCTTCACCCGAAGCGTCCCACAGGGTGGGGCCGCTCGGTGGCGCTCTTATGGTGACCTGGATGCCTGGTGTCAACAGCAAAGAGCAATCTTTGTGAGAGAGATCGTGTCTGCGCTCCGCCTGTGGTATGGGCGTGCCTCCATCAGACGAGATCGAGACCCATGAGCGACCGCCCCTTCAATTCCCGCAAGCCCCGTTTCCAGCGCCCGCAGGGCAAGAAGCAGGGTCGTCGGGACGCCCAGAGCTGGCGGCCCGCCCATGAGATCGACACGACGGTTCTGTACGGCTGGCATCCGGTCGTCGAGGCGCTGCGCAACAACCGGCGCAAAATTCGTCGGCTCCTGGCCACCGAGAATTCGCTGCGCCGCCTGCAGGAGGAATTGGGAGCGCCCCTGCCCCTGGAGCCCGAAATGGTGCGCCCGGACGAGATCAATCGCCTCCTTGAGCCCGATGCGGTCCACCAGGGCCTCTATGCGGAGGCGGATCCCCTGCCCTCGCCGTCCGTGGAGACCTTGAGCGGCCAGCGTGTGGTTCTGGCCCTCGATCAGATCACCGATCCCCACAATGTGGGCGCCATTGTCCGCACGGCGGCCGCCTTCAACGTGGAGGCCATCATCACGACCGCCCGCCACAGCCCGGCCGCCACCGGCGTGCTGGCCAAGTCCGCCTCCGGCGGCCTGGAGCATGTTCCCTTCATGATCGTGAAGAACCTGGGCGATACCCTGACGGCCCTGGGAGAACGCGGCTTCCAGCGAATCGGCCTCGATTCGGAGGGTGGGGCCAATATCGACGAGCTACAGCTCAGGTTGCCCCTGGTTCTCGTCCTCGGCTCGGAGGGGAAAGGCCTGCGCCAGAGAACCCGTGAATGTTGCGATGCGATCGGCCGGCTCGACATGCCCGGGGAAATCAAGAGCCTCAATGTCTCCAATGCCGCTGCCATCTCGCTTTTCGCAGTAACGAAAGCGGTTTCGAAAACCTCGTGATCCGCACCGGTATAATACAAGTATCTGAAATATCTATTCTTTCTAATTCAATTCGGAATTCTTAGACGGAAGTCGAAAATACGAATTGGCAATTGTGGAGAGTCGCGGCGGCGCTAGCCTCATCTTCCATGGGATTCCTGGCCATCCACCATGGCCACGACGCCTCAGCTCAACCGAGCAGCCCTCGGCTTGATGCGACAGACCCGGACCACCGGGCTGACCAAAAATGGAAGGGAACGCTATGGCAACAGCAGCCACCACAGCGCGTTCGGCCGCCGCAAGCCGGCCGATGACGCGCGAAGAGCGGAAGGTGATTCTCGCCTCCTCGCTCGGTACCGTCTTCGAATGGTACGACTTCTATCTCTACGGATCTCTCGCCACCATCATCGGCGCGCAGTTCTTCTCCGCGTTCGACGTGACGACCCGTAACGTCTTCGCGCTCCTCGCCTTCGCGGCGGGATTCCTGGTGCGCCCCTTCGGGGCCATTGTGTTCGGCCGGATCGGCGACCTCGTCGGCCGCAAATACACCTTCCTCGTCACCATTCTGATCATGGGCTGCTCGACCTTCTTCGTCGGCCTTCTGCCCAGCTACAGCCAGATCGGCTGGGTCGCGCCGGTGGTCCTGATCGCGCTCCGCATGCTCCAGGGCCTCGCCCTCGGCGGCGAATACGGTGGCGCGGCCGTGTACGTGGCCGAGCACGCCCCCGTCGGGCGGCGCGGCTTCTACACCAGCTTCATCCAGATCACGGCCACCTTCGGCCTCCTCCTCTCGCTCGTGGTCATTCTCGTGCTTCGCACCTGGATGGGCGAGAAGGGCTTCCAGACCGGCGAAGGCTTTGCCATCGCGGGCTGGCGCATTCCGTTCCTCCTCTCCGTCGTGCTTCTCGGCATCTCGGTCTGGATCCGGATGCAGATGCAGGAATCGCCTGCCTTCAAGAAGATGAAGGAGGAAGGCACCCAGTCGAAGGCTCCGCTGAAGGAGGCTTTCGGCCAGTGGCGCAACATGAAGATGGTGCTCATCGCCCTTATCGGCCTTGCCATCGGTCAGGCCGTGGTGTGGTACACGGGCCAGTTCTACGCCCTGTTCTTCATCCAGAGTATCCTCAAGGTCGACCTGCTCACCTCGAACGTGCTCATCGCGTGGTCGCTGATCATCGGCACCGCGGGCTTCGTGATCTTCGGCGCCCTCTCGGACAAGATCGGCCGCAAGCCGGTCATCCTCGGCGGCTGCCTCCTCGCGGCGATCACCTACTTCCCGCTCTTCCACAGCCTCACCAGCGTCGTCAGCCCGAATCTCGAGCAGGCTCTGGAGACCGCGAAGGTCCAGGTCGTGGCCGATCCCGCCACCTGCGGCTCGGTGTTCGACCCGGTGGGCATCCGCAGCTTCACGGCTCCCTGCGATGTCGCACGCGTGGCTCTCGCCCGCGCCGCCATCAAGTACGAGCTCGTTCCGGCGGCCGCCGGAACGCCCATGAAGGTGACCTTCAACGGCAAGGAAGCCCCGGTGGCCGCGGACGTTCCCGGCAGCATCGCGGCCTTCACGAGCGCCGCCGCCGAGGTCGGATATCCCAAGGCCGGCGACCCGAGCATCGTGAAGGTCGGCGGCTTCTTCGAAGCTCTCGGCAACACCCAGGCTCTCAAGGCGATCGGCATTCTGACCATCTTCGTGATCTACGTCACGATGGTGTACGGCCCCATCGCGGCGGCCCTGGTCGAATTCTTCCCGACCCGCATCCGCTACACCGCAATGTCGCTGCCCTACCACATCGCCAACGGCTGGTTCGGCGGCCTGCTGCCTCCGACCGCCTTCGCGATGGTGGCGGCGACCGGCGATATCTATTACGGCCTGTGGTATCCGATCGTGATCGCCCTGGTGACCTTCGTGGTCGGCCTGCTCCTGGTGCCGGAAACGAAGGACCGCGACATCATGACCTATGAGGGCGCCCGGTAAGCGCGCCTGAACGGCTCAAGAATGGAAAGCCCCGCCTCAGGCGGGGCTTTTCGTATCTGCGGTGCTCACGATCGGCGGTCAGTAGCAGGTCGTGACCCGCCGCACGATCCAGCCTTCGCCCTTGACGAAGAGCCGCTTGCGGGAACGATCGCAGGTCGAGGTGTCGACCGACCCCGTCTGGAGGGAACCGGTCTCCTCGATATCCTTGGCGGCCACGGTCGCCCCTTTGGCCTTCACGGATTGGGCGACAGGGGCCTCGCGTGACGCGCGCGCAGCTTCCGCAGGCAGAGGCGCCAAGGCAAACCCAACCGCGATCCCGAGAGCAGCGGCGAATACAATCCTGCTCTCAAGAAGAGACTTACCGCTTTCAAATGAAGCACTTAGACGTTTCACAGCACCGTCTCCTTAGCCATCCTTTCCCAGACAATTCCACAATCCGGGGATGGTTGCGGTGCGCTGGAACACTTAATTTTTCCCACGTGATGGAACTTGCGTCCCGGGCAGGCTGCTGCTACCTCACGGACGACACCAGAGCCGGTGTAGCACAGCGGTAGTGCAGCGGTTTTGTAAACCGAAGGTCGGGAGTTCGATCCTCTCCACCGGCACCATTTTCCTTCCACCACACAGATGCACCGCGAAGGATCTGCCCAAACCTCGGCAGGTCCGCTCCTTGCCCCAATTCTCGCGGCCCCAATTCTCATGCGCGCCGCGCGAGCGATACAGCACGGAAAGGACGACCGATGCCGATTGCCATTTCCGATCCGGACGATCCTCGGATCGAACCGTATCGCGCCGTGCGCGAACGGGATCTGGTAGGGCGGCAGCACCGTTTCATCGCCGAGGGCGAGGTGGTCCTGCGCGTGCTGCTGAAGCAGCGGCGCTTCGTGATCGAATCCCTGCTGCTCGCCGAGAACCGGCTCGAGAGCTTAGGCGACGCGGTCGAGGGCCTGCCTGAGACCGTGCCGGTCTATACGGCCGGCCGTCAGGTCATGGACGCCATCGTGGGCTTTCCGATTCATCGCGGGGTCCTGGCCGTCGCGCGTCGCGAGCCGCTTCCCTCCATCGAGAATTTCCTGGCCGGGATGCCGCCGGACGCGCTCGTCGTCGGCCTCGTCGGATTGGCCAATCACGACAATGTCGGGGGCATTTTCCGCAATGCCGCCGCCTTCGGAGCGCAGGGCGTTCTGCTCGACCCGGAAAGCTGCGATCCGCTTTACCGGAAGGCGATTCGCGTGTCCGTCGGCGGCGCCCTCGTGGTGCCCTTCGCCCGCGCGGCCTCGGCCGATGCGATGGTGCGGGCCCTCCAATCGGCCTCCTTCGAGATTCTCGCCCTCTCTCCCTCCGGCAAGGAGATTCTCTCCCAGGTGAAGCCCTCGTGCCGGACGGCGCTGCTGCTGGGCGCCGAAGGCCCGGGCCTTCCGCCCGATCTCCTGGATCGGACGCGCACCGTCTCCATTCCGATGAGCGGCGGCTTCGATTCGCTGAACGTCGCCACCACGAGCGGCATCGCCCTGCATCATCTTACCTCCAGGCTTCCCTGAGGGGCCTGGACCCACCCTCGGGAGGCTGCAGGAACCCTTGCCCGCTCGCCGAGTTGTGAAGAACCGTTCTCTTGCCCGGAACCTTGGCCGTTCTACGCTTAAAGGGTCTCTGTCGAGAGGACCCGACTCCATGACCATCACGCGCCGCACCATTCTGGCCGGCACTGCTCTTGCCGCCGCTCCGATCGGAGGATCCATCGCCTTGGCCCAGACCAACACCGCCACGCCCGCCACTCCGCCCTCCACTCCCACGACGGGTCCGCGTCAGGCCCCCGGCTTTTATCGTTACAAGGTCGGCGACATCGAGGTGACGGCCGTCAATGACGGCTTCGCGCAACGCCCGCTCGAAGGGTTCGTCAAGAATGCGGAGCTCAAGGACGTTCAGGCCGCTATGCAGGAAGCCTTCCTGCCAGGCGATGCCCTGCCGATCACCTTCAACACACTCGTCCTGAACCGGGGCGGACGGCTGACCCTGATCGACACGGGCAACGGCGACATGGGCGCCCCGACCTCCGGCCGCTGGATGGAGAACTTCCGCGCCGCGGGCTTCGATCCCTCCCAGGTGGATACGGTCGTGATCAGCCATTTCCACGGCGATCACATCAACGGCCTCCGTCTGAAGGACGGCACGGCGGTATTCCCCAACGCCGAGGTGATGGTGCCCGAGCCGGAATGGGCCTTCTGGATGGACGATACCCGCATGAACCAGGCCCCGGAGGGCATGAAGGGCGCCTTCCAGGGCGTGCGCCGGGTCTTCGGCCCCATCGCGGAAAGCGTCAAACGCTACGGCATGGACAAGGAGATCGTGCCGGGCCTCACGAGCGTCGCCGCTCCTGGCCATACGCCGGGTCACACCGCGTATATTCTGTCCTCGGGCTCCGGGCGGCTGATGATCATGTCGGACATCACGAATCACCCGGCCCTGTTCGTGCGCCATCCGGACTGGTCCGCCGTCTTCGACATGGATGCGGATCAGGCTCGCGCCACACGCCACCGCATGCTCGACATGGCGGCTTCCGAGCGCGCGCAGGTCGCATTCTATCACGCCCCCTTCCCGTCGACCGGCCATATCGCCAAGGAAGGGAACGGCTATCGCTTCGTGCCGGTTCAGTGGAGCCCGGCGGTCTGATCCGCCGCGCGGGTGGCTTCAGCCGCCCGCCGTCTCGGCCAGAAGCCAGCCGAGGGTGGCCGCGTCGGCCCCCGCAGGCTCGATGAAGAAGATGACCGGCGTCTCGTAGGGATGCCGGTCCTTCAGGGCCTCATGAACCCGATCCCGCAGGCCGGTGCGGGTCTTGAGGATCCCCACGGCCTCCTCTCCCCGCTCGACGGCACCCTTCCAGGCGTAGACCGAGCGCATTCCCGGCAGCATGTTGATGCAGGCGACCAGGCCGTCGCGCACGAGGCTTTCCCCGATCGCGAGCCCGGTATCCACATCCGGAAACGTCGTATAGACGAGAAGTGGGCGTTCCATGGTATGCCTGTGCCTCGTAGCCCTTTTCACGAGCAGCGAGGGTATCTGGGCATGGCCCGTCGTTTCAACAAGATTGCATTCGTGGCCAGCTCGGCACCGGAAGCGCGGAGCGCGCTCGCGGCTCTGGCGGGCAGCTACGAGAACGTCGTCCCCGAGGAGGCGGACGTGATCGTGGCTCTGGGCGGCGACGGGCTGATGCTGCAGACGCTCCATGCCACCATGGGCTCGTCCAAGCCCATCTACGGCATGAACAAGGGCACTGTCGGCTTCCTGATGAACGAATTCCGGGAGGACGAGTTGTTCGATCGCCTGGAGAATGCCGAGCGCAGCGTCGTTCACCCGCTTCTCATGGTGACCTGGGATGTGCACGGCGTGGCTCACACGGCCCGCGCCATCAACGAAGTCGCGATGTTCCGGCAGACCTACCAGGCTTCCAAGCTGCGCATCAGCATCGACGGCAAGGTGCGGATTCTGGAGCTCATCGCCGATGGCATTCTGGTCGCCACGCCGGCCGGATCGACAGCCTATAACCTCTCCGTGGGCGGCCCGATCCTGCCCCTGAACTCGCCCCTGCTCGCATTGACTCCGATCTCCGCATTCCGCCCGCGCCGCTGGCGCGGCGCGCTGCTGCCGGACTACGCCAAGATCGAGATCGAAGTTCTGGAGGCCGAAAACCGCCCTGTGAGCGCGGTGGCCGACCACACTGAGTACCGCAACGTCTCTCGCGTGCATGTCTCCATGGACAGGAGCGTCGATCTCGTGATGCTGCACGATCCCGGACACAGCCTGGACGAACGCATTCTGCGGGAGCAGTTCGGCTATTGATGTCGACGAGCGTGATCACCCTGCCCTTTCCGGCTAAAAGAGGATGGCATGATGAACGATGAAAACAGGCACCCGCGCGGCGGCCTCTATTACGAGGATTTCGTGGTCGGCGCCATCATCAAGCACCGTCTGACCCGGACGGTGACACAGATGGACAACATGCTGTTCTCCAACATGACGCTGAACCCGCAGCCGCTCCACATCGACGCGCATTTCTGCGCGACCGAGACGGAGTGGGGCCAACCGCTCATGAACTCCCTGTTCACGCTCGGATTGATGATCGGGATCTCCGTCAACGACACGACCGTGGGCACGACGATCGCCAATCTGGGCATGACGGACGTGAAGTTTCCCGCCCCCCTCTTCGAGGGCGACACCGTCAGCGCGACGACCGAAATCGCCGACAAGCGCACGTCGAAATCGCGCCCGAACGCAGGAATCGTCGAGTTCATTCATCGCGCCTACAAGCAGGACGGCACTCTCGTGGCCGAGTGCCGCCGCCAGGCCTTCATGCGCAGGAGGAGCGCCTGATGCGCTCGCTTCTCTTCGTTCCCGGCGACAGTTACAGAAAGCTCGGCAAGGCACTCGGATCGGGCGCCGATGCCCTCCTGGTCGACCTTGAGGATTCCGTCGCCCTCGACGCCAAGGACGAGGCACGGCGCGTCACGGCCGAGTTCGTCGCGGAGCATCGTTCGGATAGCCGCCGTCCCCGCCTCTACGTGCGCGTGAACGGCCTCACCACCGGCATGATCGACGCCGATCTCGACCATGTCATGAAGGCCGCGCCTGACGGCATCGTCCTGCCGAAGGCCGTGGGCGGCTCGGACGTGGCGCATCTCGGCGCGAAGCTCGCCGTGCGCGAGGCCGAGTTTGGGCTGGGCGACGGGGCCACCCGCATCCTCGCCATCGCGACGGAAAACGCCGCGGGCGTCTTCGCGCTCGGCACGTTCGGCGGCGCGAGCCATCGCCTCATGGGGCTGACCTGGGGCGGCGAGGATTTGTCCGCCGACCTCGGAGCGGAAACCAATCGCGACGAAAGCGGCGCGTACACCGATCCCTACCGTCTCGCCCGCTCGCTGACCCTTTTCGGCGCGGCCGCCGCAGGCGTCGACGCCGTCGATTCGGTCTTTACCAACTTCCGCGACATGGCGGGTTTGGCGGAGGAATGCCGCGCGGCCCGCCGCGACGGTTTCGTGGCCAAGATGGCGATCCACCCGGCACAGGTGCCCGTGATCAACGAGGCCTTCACGCCGTCGCCGGAAGCGGTGGCGCGCGCGCAGGCCGTGATCGACGCCTTCAGGGCCAATCCGGGCTCGGGCGTCGTCGGCGTGAACGGCGAGATGCTCGACCGCCCGCATCTCCTGCGCGCGGAGCGGCTCTTGAAGCGGGCCGGGACGCTCCCTTCTTAGACGAGCGCATCGTTCTGGCGAAAAACCGGAGCCACTTTTTCGCACGATGCTCCCTTCCTAGGCGAGCGCATCGTTCTTGCGAAAAACCGGGGCCACTTTTTCGCACGATGCGCTAAAACCAGACAATGCGGGAGGGGTCGACAATGAAGACGTCAACGGCGGGAGCAACGGGTTTCGACGCGCAGCCGAGGCTCGTCTCGCCTGTGCTGGAACTCAGGCCGTTGAGACGGGACGACTTCGACGGGCTGTTCGCGGCAGCGGCCCATCCGGAGGTCTGGGCGGGCCATCCCGCGAAGGACCGCCATCGGAGGGACGTCTTCGAGAAATACTTCGAATTCCTCATCGGGACGCGAAGCACGCTGGCCATCATCGATCGCCCATCCGGAAAGATCATCGGCTGCTCGCGCTACTACACGTCTCCGGACCGGCCGGACGACATCGCGATCGGCTTTACCTTCCTGAACCATGCCTATTGGGGCGGTGAAGTGAATTTCGAGCTGAAGCGCCTGATGCTCGACCACGCTTTCGAAACCTATCCCGAGGTGTGGTTCCACATCGGCCCCGACAACGTTCGCTCTCAGAAAGCGACGGCCAAGCTCGGCGCGGAGTTTGTTGCCGAGGCGACGTTGGACCTGTCCGGCACCGCTGCGCCCTATCTGTGCTTTCGGCTGACCCGGGATGCCTGGAGGCGCATGCCCGAAGCAAGGGGCGCCCCGAGCATGGATACAGAAGCCTAGCGCATCGTGCGGAAAAGTGGATCCGGTTTTTCGCCAGAACGATGCGCTCTTTCCAGGAAGAGAGCATCGGACGCGGGAAGTGGATCTGCGCTTCCGGGATCAATGCGATGCTCTCACGAAAGAACAGCGCATCGCACGACGCGCTAGCCGCCCGGCCGCGTCATCGAGAACTTCGTCTCCGGCGTGGCGACGAAATAGTCGCGGTAGCCCGCCCGGGCGATGGGATGCATGGCCGCCGTATCGACCAGTCCGTCCACGATGTAGCGGTCGTCGATATAGACCCCGACCACTTGGCCGATCACCATGAAGTAGGACGGCTCGCCCCCTCCGAGCGGCACCAGCGGCACGGTCTGCAGCCACCTGCATTCGAGGGCCGCCGGGGCCTCGGCCACGCGTGGGGGCCGCACGAGGCGGGAGGGCGCGGCCGTGAGCCCCGCATGATCGAGCTCGCTTTCCCCGCGCGGCAGAACCTTCGAGGTCGCATTCACCTGCTCGCGCAGGTCGAAAGCCGCGAGATTGCAGACGAACTCCTTCGTCTCCTCGATGAAGGTGAGCGCATCCTTCCTTCCCGCCGACGAGAACATGACCATCGGTGGGCGCTCGGACACCGCGTTGAAGAAGGAATAGGGCGAGAGGTTGATCTCGCCCTTCCCGCTCATCGCCGTGATCCAGCCGACGGGACGGGGCGACACGATGGCCTTGAAGGGATCGTGCGGCAGGCCATGGGCGTTGCCGGCGGTTTCGTAATGCATGCGCTTAGAACCGGGTTACGATATCGGCGAGGTTCGGGCGATCGCGATCCGTGGGCTTTTCCTTGGCCGTTCCGATATGGACGTACCCAGCCATGCGCTCCGTGGGGGCGAGGCCCAGCGCATCGAGCACCCGTCGGTCGAAGCAGGCCCAGCCCGACAGCCAGGACGCGCCATAGCCCAGAGCCGTCGCCGCGTTCAGGAGATTCATGCACACGGCACCGGCGGAGAGAACCTGCTCCCATTCGGGGATCTTCGCATGAGGCGCTGCCCGGGACACCACCCCGACCACGAGCGGCGCCTTGGCGAACCTCTCCCGCTCGGCGGCAATCTTCTCCGGATCGGCGTCCGGATTGTCTGCCTGGAAAGCCTGCGCGAGAAGGTCGCCCATCCGCTGCCGGGCGTCCCCTTCGATCAGGATGAAGCGCCAGGGCACCAGCTTGCCATGGTCCGGCACCCGCGCCGCCGCGGTCAACATGGCCTCGATCTCCTGAGCGCTCGGCCCCGGCTCCCCCAGCCAGCGCGGCGGAACGGAACGGCGGCTCAACAGACGGGAAAGGCTTTCATTCATGGGATCTTCATCCAAGCTGAATATTGTGGAACAATGCTTGCGAATGTCCGTGAAGGATAGGGCGGACGGTGTGGGCCTGCCTTGGTCTCGCCGCCTTGCTGCTGTTGAGAACACGGGCGTTCCGAGACGCGATCCGTTGCACAGCCAACAATCGGCAACGGATGTATAGGGGGAGTGCGACGATACGCCAAGCCGGTTTCCGTCCTGCGGCAGCTCAGGGAAGCTGGCTGAGGATGGAACTGCCGCTTACGCGCAGCGCCGCTTGTAAAACATGCAGACATCCGTACCCGGATCTCACACTTCCATACCGACCCTGGAATGGTCCAGGCGCCAGACCTTTCTGGCCCTTGGTCTCATTCTCGCGGTCTGGGCCCTGGCGGCCGCCATCTGGCCCCTGACCGGCTCCGTCGTTCCCTGGGATTCCAAGAACCAGTTCTACCCGACGCTGCGCTATCTCGGAGCCGCGCTCTCCAACGGCGAACTGCCCCTCTGGAATCCATACCATTTCGGCGGCCACCCCTCGGCGGCCGACCCTCAATCGCTGCTGTTCACCCCGACCATGCTGCTGTTCGGATGGCTCGTGCCCGAGCCCTCCATGCAGCTGTTCGACCTCGTGATCTTCGCCCATTTCCTCCCCGGCGCCCTGGCCTTCATTCCTCTTTTCCGGCGGCGCGGATGGCATTGGTCCGGTGCCGTGGTGGCGGCCATCGTGTTCATGCTCGGCGGCTCGGCCAGCGCTCGGCTGCAGCATACGGGCATCATCCTCAGCTACGGCTATTTCCCCCTGGCTCTCTGGCTTCTCGAAGAGGCCATGGACCGGCGGTCCTATCGCTATGGCGTGCTCTTTGCGGTCTCGGCCATCCTGATGGTGATCGGCCGCGATCAGGTGGCCTTCCTCTGCGCCCTTACCCTGATCGGAGTGGCCGTCCATCGCATCTGGTCGGCTCCCCGTCGGCTCGCCTATCTGCGCTCGCGTTTCGGCCTCCTTATCGTCATGGGCCTGATCGGCGCTGCGCTTCTGGCGGTTCCGGTCATCCTGACCATGCAGTTTCTCGCCACCTCGACGAGGCCCTCCTTCGGCTTCGGCGTCGCCGCCATGGGGTCCCTGCCGCCGGAGAGCCTGGCGACGGTCCTGTTCGGCAACATTTTCGGCTCCCTGCGCTGGACCTACGATTACTGGGGGCCGGACTGGCACAGCCTGGCCGAAGGGACCTGGACGGACAGGGCGACGAACTATCTCTTCATCGGCACGATCCCGGCCCTGTTCCTTCTCTGGCACGGCATAGCGGGCGGCAGGCTCTTCGCCCGGGAGTTCCGGTTCTTCCTGATCCTGGGCCTGCTGGCGCTGTTCTACGCGCTCGGCCGGTACACTCCCGGCTTCGAGATGATCTTCGATCATCTGCCGGGCGTGAACCTCTATCGCCGCCCGGCGGACGCCACCTTCCTCATCAATATCGTGCTCGCCTTCTCGTCGGGCTACCTCGTTCATCGCTACGCGGCCGAGGGCATGCCGAGCTGGAGTAATGCCGTGCTCGGCCAGGGCCGCATCGCCCTGACGGCTCTGGCATTCGCACTGGTGATGGCCGCCATCGCCAGCGGCATCGCCTTTTCCATCGAGGGCGGCCATGTTCTCTCGTCCCTGACCGAGGCGGGAGGCGGACTGCTCGCGGCGGCGCTCGTCATGGCGCTCGTCGCGAGGTTCGGCGCCAGTCCACACCGCCGCGAAGCCCTGGTGCTCGCTCTCATCGTTCTGACGGGCGCGGAACTGGTCGGCCGTCACGCCGCCTCGGCGCTCAATGCCGAGCCTGCGGAGCGGTACACGGTGTTCGCCAAGCTGCCGCCGGAACAGCTTCAGGGATTGCAGATCCTCAAGCGCGAACTGGCGGAGCGACACAACGAGGGAGAGTACCCGCGCGTGGAAATTCTCGGCTTGGCGGGCTCCTGGCAGAACGCTTCCATGGTGCTCGAGATCGAGGACATCATCGGCTACAACCCCTTGCGCCTCGCCGATTACGAGCGGGCCATCGGCCCCGGGGAGAATGCCGAGGATCCGAACCTGCGCCAATTCCCCGCCTCGTTCCGGGGCTATGAATGCGAACTGGCGGGCCTGCTCGGGCTCGACTACCTCGTCCTGGACCGTCCGGTCCAGAAGCTTCCCCGCCATTTCCCTCATCTGGCGGACGCGGAGGTCGTCTACGGAACGGGCAAGATGTGGATCTACCGCCTCAACACCAGCGGCCGGCGCGCCTATGTGGCCCATCATGTCCAGGCCGTGGACTCGGAAGAGTTCATAGGGGCCGACGAGCTGCCCGATTTCGACCGCGAGACGGAGGTCCTGATCGACCAGGCGAGCATGCGCCTGCTCAAGGCCCATTATGCTCCGGTCCGTCCCGGCGCCGAGAAGCCCGTGGACAAGGTCAAGATCGTCAGCTACCGACGCAACTCGGTAACGCTCGACGTCGAGAGCGCGGAGCATGGCGTGCTCGTGCTGCACGACATCTACTATCCGGGCTGGGAGGCGCGCGTCGACGGAGAGCGCCGCCCGGTGCTGCGCGCCAACCTGCTGTTCCGGGGCGTGGAAGTCCCGGCCGGGACGCACCGCGTGGAATTCTCCTTCCGTCCCCTGTCCATCGAGAATTTGGTTGCCGCGGCTTCCGATCTCGTGGAAACCGAGGAAGCGCCGATCCAGACCGCCATCGCGGCTCCCGTGCGATAGCGGGATTTTTGAACCTATTTCGATGATGACGTTCCTGAACTCCCGCCTCTCCTTTGTGAGCCTTCTGATGGGGCTGACGGTTTCGGCCGCCTCGGCTCAAACCTTGCCCCAGCCCCAAACCTTGCCGCAGCCGTTCGGGCCGGCCGTTCCCGGCGTGCCCTCTCTCTCCCAGAGCCCTCCCCCTTCGGTCGTGGCGAAGCAGGTGGCGGTCAATACGCGGGCAGTCTTTTCCGAGACCAACGAGCCGATCCGCTCGGGTCTCGTCTGGCGTGTCTTCGAGGATCGGGGCGATACCTCTCAACCGAATATCGTCGCCCGCTCCAACAGTCCTGTCCCGAGCTTTACCCTGTCTCCGGGCAACTACATCGTGCATGTGGCCTACGGCTTCGCCAGCGCCTCCAAGCACATCAGCGTGCAGGCCGGCAATCTGAACGAGCGTCTCGTGGTCAGCGCGGGAGCGCTCAAGCTGAAGGGCGCGGTCGGCGACACCCCGATCCCCGCCAGCCGCGTGACCTTCTCGGTCTATGTGCCGGAGGCACAGAACTCCGAAGGCCGCCTCGTGATCGCCAATGCCAAGCCCGACGAGGTCATCCGCCTGCCCGAGGGCACCTATCACGTGGTGTCGACCTATGGGGACGCCAACGCCATCATGCGCAGCGACCTGAAGGTGGAAACCGGAAAGGTGACGGAAGCGACACTCAATCACCGCGCCGCCACGGTGACGCTCAAGCTCGTGGCCTCCGAAGGGGGCGAGGCATTCGCGGGAACCGCGTTCAGCGTCCTGACCCCCGGCGGCGACGTCATCCGGGAAGCCATCGGCGCATTCCCCTCCGTGACCTTGGCGGAAGGCGAGTACGTCCTGATCGCCCGCCATGAAGGCAAGGTCCACACGAAGGACTTCAAGGTCGAGAGCGGGCTCGACCGGGACATCGAGGTCCTCGTCACCGACAATCCCTGAACCTTTTTCACTCTCGCGGCATTGACCGGACACCAATTCGGTCGCGCCGGGCATGCGCCCGCACCTCCCGTGCATCGTGGATTCCCCTTCCGGATCCGGTGCCGGGGCGTGACCCTGCGAGGGATGAAGCTCATGAGAATTTCAGACATCATGACCCGCAACGTGCGCGTGGTCTCGCCCGACAGAACCGTCCAGGAAGCCGCCCGGCTGATGGACGAGATGAATGTCGGCGTGCTGCCCGTCTGCGATGGGCGCCGCCTGCGCGGCATGATCACGGACAGGGACATCACCGTCCGGGCGACGGCGGCGGGTCTTCCGCCCGATACGACACGCGTGCGCGACGTCATGTCGGATAACGTCTGGTGGTGCTTCGACGACGATGATGTCGGCCACATCGTGCAGCTGATGAGCGAGCACCAGATCCGCCGCCTGCCCGTCGTCGATCACGACAAGCACCTCGTCGGCATCGTCGCGCTGGGCGACCTCGCAACCGACAGCGAGGGCGACGCTTCCCGCGCCCTGAACCGCATCTCCACCCCGTCCGAACCCGACCGCACGGGCACTCCGACCTCGGCCCGCGCCGATCAGACCCGTCAGGGCGGCCAGGCGCGATTGAGCAGCGACGAGCGGCGGGAGCTCGATCAACGCCTGAGACACGGGGACGACGACTGGCGCCACCGTCCTCACGATTACCATGATGCCGGCACCCGATATCCGGAGCGCGACAGACGGCGCGGCGGCGTCGAATTCCGGTACCGCGACGAGGACGATGTGCGCGCCGCCTTCGGCAGCTTCGGCTATCCCGGCGAGGAAGGCATGCGCGATGCGCGGATGCGCGGCGGGTTCGGCGGCGAGGGCTACCAGAACTACGGCGACGAGTATGCGGGTCGCGGCTCCGCCGGGCGCGGCTATCGTCCGAAGCGCTACGGCGCCTCCACCATCACGGGCGAGCGCGCACGTCCCGGCGACGACAGCAGCGATGAGGACCGCCGCATGCAGGATCGCGAGCGCGCCTGGAGCCTCGTGAACGAGCGGCGCGACCACAGCAATTACGGCGTCGGCCCCGGCAACACGCGCTTCGACAACGACGCCACCGCGAGCCGGGGCGAAGTGCGCCGCGAGGACCATCGCGGGCGCGGACCCCGCAACTACCAGCGCTCGGATGACCGCATCCGCGAGGACGTGAACGAGCGCCTCAGCGACGATGCGCGCCTCGATGCATCGGAAATCGAGGTCACGGTGCAGAACCGGGAGGTCACCCTTACCGGCACCGTGCGGGACCGGAACGAGAAGCGCTGGGCCGAGGACATCGCCGAATCCGTCTCGGGCGTCACGCATGTGCAGAACAACCTGCGCGCCGGCCAGCGGCAGGGCGAGCACAGGACGGGCACGGAATCAGGCGATGCCGCCGCGATGAGCCACAATCCCGGCAGCGGCACGGCGGGAACGACGGCCGGCACGGCTCCGGGCGGACGCAAGAGCGGGCGCCAGCGGCAGACGACGTGACCCCAGGCATGAAAAAGGCGGCGCCTCCCTTGGGGAGGCGCCGCCTTCGCTTGTACTAATCAATGTTATGCCACGGTGCGTGCGACCACGTGATGGCCGTCGAGGGTGGCATGCGCATCGGGCTCCGCGACGGCCTCGGCGGCCCGTCTGCGGTCTGGCGTGATCGCCTCCATGGCGAGCGCTCTCAAGGCATCGTCGAGCGTCATGGTCTGCTGATTGGGGCTGCCGAGCCGGCGGATCGACACCGTGCGCTCGGCGGCCTCCTTCTTGCCGACCACGAGAAGCACCGGCACCTTCACCAGCGAGTGCTCGCGGACCTTGTAGTTGATCTTCTCGTTACGAAGATCGGGCTCGACCCGCAGGCCCATGGCCTCCGCCGCCCGCACCACTTCCATGGCGTATTCGTCGCCCTCGGACGTGATGGTGGCGACGACCGCCTGCACGGGCGCGAGCCAGAGCGGGAAGTGACCGGCGAAGTGCTCGATCAGGATGCCGGTAAAGCGCTCCATCGAACCGCAGATCGCGCGATGCACCATGACGGGCGTCTTCTTCTGGCCGTCCGCGTCGACATAAAACGCGCCGAACCGCTCCGGCAGGTTGAAGTCGACCTGCGTGGTGCCGCATTGCCAGTCGCGGCCGATGGCGTCGCGCAGGACATACTCGAATTTGGGTCCGTAGAAGGCGCCTTCGCCCGGGTTGATCGCGGTCTTGATGCGTCCGCCCGACTGCTCCTCGATCTGCTTCAGAACGCGGGTCATCACCTCCTCGGCGTGGTCCCACATCTCGTCCGTGCCGACACGCTTCTCAGGACGTGTCGAGAGCTTCACGACGATCTCGTCGAAGCCGAAATCGGCATAGGTCGAGAGAATCAGGTCGTTGATCTTCAGGCACTCGGCGGCGAGCTGATCCTCCGTGCAGAAGATATGCGCATCGTCCTGCGTGAAGCCGCGCACCCGCATGAGGCCGTGGAGCGCGCCCGACGGCTCGTAGCGGTGCACGTTGCCGAACTCGGCGAGGCGCAGCGGCAGGTCGCGGTAGGACTTCAGTCCATGCTTGAAGATCTGCACGTGGCCCGGGCAGTTCATGGGCTTGATCGCGAAGACCCGGTCGTCCTCGGTCTGCGTGGCGAACATGTTCTCGCGATACCAGCCCCAGTGCCCGGAGGTCTCCCACAGGGCCTTGTCGAGGATCTGCGGCGCGTTGACCTCCTTGTATTCGCCCTTCAGGCGGCGGCGCATGTAGGAGATCAGCTCCTGGAACACCGTCCAGCCCTTCGGGTGCCAGAAGACGACGCCCGGCCCCTCCTCCTGGAAGTGGAACAGGTCCATCTCGCGGCCCAGGCGGCGGTGATCGCGCTTCTCTGCCTCCTCGAGTTGCCGGATGTAGTTGTCGAGGTCCTCCTGGTTCACCCAGGCGGTCGCGTAGATGCGGGTGAGCATCGCGTTCTTCGAGTCGCCGCGCCAATAGGCGCCGGCCACCTTCATGAGCTTGAAGGCATTGCCGATCTTGCCCGTGGAGGTCATGTGCGGACCACGGCAGAGATCGAACCAATCGCCCTGGAAGTAGATCTTGAGGTCCTGGCCTTCCGGGATCGCGTCGACGAGCTCGACCTTGTAGGCCTCGCCTTTCTCCTTGAAGACCTGCTTGGCCTTGTCGCGGCTCCAGACCTCCTTCGTGAAGGGTTTGTCGCGCGCGATGATCTCGCGCATCTTCGCCTCGATGGCCGGGAAATCCTCCGGCGTGAACGGCTCGTTGCGGGCGAAATCGTAGTAGAACCCGTTCTCGATCACGGGACCGATGGTCACCTGCGTCCCCGGGAAAAGCTCCTGTACGGCCTCCGCGAGCACGTGCGCGCAATCGTGCCGGATCAGCTCGAGCGAACGGGGATCCTCACGATTGAGGAATTCGATCCTGGCGTCCTTCGCGATCGGATCGGCGAGATCCGTCACGGTGCCGTCGAGAGCCATCGCGACGGTGCGCTTGGCGAGCGACTTGGCAATGCCTTCCACGATCTCGCGGCCAGTGGTGCCGGGGGCATATTGGCGCTGGGCGCCATCGGGAAATGTCAGGGTGATCATCGTCAAATTATCTCCTGGCTCACTCCTGCCAACGGAGCAGGTAAGCGGGGGCCGACGGATTGTTGGACAGGGGCGGGATCAGTCGCCGTCAGGTTCGGCTGCCTCGCAGGTGATCGCAGAGGGATTTTCCGGCGCGTTCACGCCCCGCCAGCGACCATAGGTCCACGGCTTATACCAGCCGGAGCCTTCGGGCAATGTTTCGGGAACATTGTCGATGCCCCGGGTGCCGAAGGGGCCGCAGCGGCAGATGCGGGCGAAACCCATCCAGCCCCCGGGCCAGAAGCCATGCCGCTGGATCGCCTCGTCGGTATATTCCGAGCAAGACGGCAAATGGCGGCACTGACGGCCGACGAGGCCCGAGAGGCTGAGCTGATAGCCCCGGATCGCCCAATGGGCCGCCTGCTGGACGGGATTGGGCATCAATCCTCGCCCCGGGAACGGCGCGCCTCGATCCGGTCGAGGGCATCGACCACCGCGTCGAAGGTGAGAAGAATCGACGCATGGCGGGCCTTGTAGTCGCGCAGAGGCTCGAGGACCTTCAGGTCCTCCCACTTGCCCTGCGGCGTCTCGCCGCCCGCCTTGAGGAGCCGGGTGGCCGCCTCCCGCACCTGCCGCAGCTCGCCGGCGGTCGAGCCGATCACATGCCGCCCCATGATGGCGGAGGAGGCCTGGCCGAGCGCACAGGCCTTCACGTCATGGGCGAAGGCCGTCACGACGTCCCCATCGAGCTTCAGATCGACGGTCACGGTCGAGCCGCACAGCCTGGAATGAGCCGTCGCGGACCCATCCGGCTCGGGCAGCCGCCCGAGATGTGGAATATTTGCCGCAAGCTCCAGGATGCGGCGGCTATAGATATCATTCAGCATTCCGGTCTATTGAGTTCCTGATGGGAATGTGCTCCGCTCTTCCTGTCTACCTATATAGAGATCATGACCGAACTCCGCGATAGGGCTGCGTGTTGGCTCCAGGACGGAAGACGGAAATGGAAACGCCGGAAGCACACCTCGCTTCCATAAAGTTCTAGAGTGAGAAAGAGGCTCCACGTGAGTGATGTGGTTAAGTCCTTGTCCCCGCGCCTGAATCCAGTCGCCGACAAGCCCAAGGAACGGCCTACCCGCGAAGAGGCCGAAGCGGCTGTTCGCACCCTGATCCGCTGGGCCGGGGACGATCCGCAGCGGGAGGGCCTCCTCGAGACCCCCAAACGCGTCGCGAAGGCATTCAAGGAATTCTACGCGGGCTACGACGACGATCCCAAGGATGTTCTGAACAAGATCTTTGCCGAGGTCGAAGGCTACGACGATATCGTTCTCGTGCGCGACATCCCCTTCTACTCGCATTGCGAGCACCACATGGTGCCGTTCTACGGCATGGCGCACATCGCCTATTATCCCACAAAGGGTGTGGTCGGCCTGTCCAAGCTCGCGCGCCTCGTCGAGGTCTATGCCCGTCGCCTCCAGACCCAGGAGACCATGACGTCGCAGATCGCGACCGCCATGGAGCAGGCCCTCGAACCGCGTGGCGTGGCCGTGATGATCGAGGCCGAGCATATGTGCATGTCCATGCGCGGGGTGCAGAAGGCCGGGGCCATGACGCTCACGACGCAGTTCACGGGCGCCTTCAAGGACGATCCCGCGGAGCAGGTCCGCTTCCTCACGCTCGTGCGGCACGGTAAGGCTTGAGGCAATCTCCTCAGCCCTAAAGAGACTTTTGCCATGTGCGCGTCCTCACCCAGCTCGTTCCCGGCTCCAGGCCCGAAGGCCGACCTCGAGGAGGGAGCCGCCCTCACGCCCCGCTTCAACGCGGACGGGCTCGTCACCTGCGTCACGACGGATGCGGAGACGGGAGAACTGCTGATGGTCGCGCACATGAACGCAGAGGCGCTCGCCAGGACCCTCGGGACCGGCGAGGCCTGGTACTGGTCGCGCTCGCGCGGCGAGCTCTGGCACAAGGGCGCCACCAGCGGGCAGGTTCAGACCGTGGTCGAGATGCGGGTCGATTGCGACCAGGACGCCCTCTGGCTCAAGGTGCAGGTCGCGGGCGACGGCGGCTGCTGTCATACCGGCCGCCACTCCTGCTTCTACCGCAAGGTGGAAACGGCGGACGGGAAACCCGTGCTGGTTCGGGCCTAGCGCATCGTGCGAAAAAGTGGATTCCACTTTGGATCCGATGCGCCAGGCACCCAGCCATAGGCCAGCCCTGCAGGATTGAAGGCCTCGCCCAAGGCTTTCGGCGGGTTTCAAATCACCCGATACCCGCTAAAAGCCCAGGAATGACACGACGCGAACTCATTCCAGCCCGCGCGGCCGCCAGCGCTGCCTTCTTCGGTAACGGTTTCGGCATTGGCATCTGGGCGGCGCAGCTGCCCCGGTTCAAGGCGGCGCTCGGCCTGTCGGACGGACAGCTCAGCCTCGGCCTGCTCGCCTTCTCCATCGGGGCGGTCGCCCTCATGCCCATCGTCGGTTGGGCCGTCACGATCGTCGGGAGCCGGGCTGCGACCCTCGCGTCGGCCTTCGCGTTCACGCTCACCCTCCTGCTGATCGGACTGGCGCCCTCGCTTCCCCTCTTCATTGCCGCCGCTCTCCTGGCCGGAGGCTGCAACGGCACCATGGATATTTCCATGAACACCAACGCCACGGTGGTCGAAAAGGCCTGGGGATCGGCGATCATGTCCTCGTTCCATGCCTTTTTCAGCCTCGGCGGCTTGGCGGGGGCGGCCATTTCGGGGCTTCTGATCGCGCTCGGCCTCTCGATCTCCGGAACATTGCTCGTCGCCTGCCTCGGCATGGCCGCGCTCTTCGCCGCCACGGCCTTCGGAATGATGAGCGAGGCGAAACCGACGCACGGTGGCGAAGGCCACGGCTTCGCCCTGCCACGGGGGCCCGTCGTCCTCGTCGCCGTGCTGGCCATGTTCTGCTTCGTCGTCGAGGGCGCGATGGTCGATTGGACCGCCATCTACCTTCAGACCGTCACGGGCGCGGACCTTCAGGCCGCAGTGACGGGTTTCGCAGCCTTCTCCCTGACGATGACCATATGCCGCTTCCTCGGGGATGCCGTGGTGCGCGCCCTGGGTCGCACGCGAACGGTGCAGCTCGGCGGCCTGCTCGCCGCCGCCGGCCTGTCCCTCGCGATCCTGGTGCCGCAGCCGGTCCCGGCCACGGTCGGGTTCGCCCTGGTGGGCTTCGGCCTCGCCAATGTCGTGCCGGTGCTCTTCAGCACCGCCGCGCAGATGGAAGGAATCCCGCCGAGCGTGGGCGTGGCGATGGTCGCCACGCTCGGCTATGGCGGCTATCTCACGGGTCCACCGCTCATCGGCTTCGGCGGCGACCTGTTCGGACTGCGCGCTATGCTGGGCGTTCTGATCGTCTTTTCCATCACCATCATCATCTTGTCGCAGCGGGCCCTGCGCCCTTCGGCTGTTCAGTTTTCGGCAACGCGACCTAAGTGAAACTTAAGGGCAGCATTCATGCGCTTTTCACGAGCTCGGCGCATGATCGGGCAAAGCGGCCTTGGAGTTGAGCGATGTTGTGGGATGGAATAGCCCGGCGTAACGCCGGTGGGGGCAGCGGGAGCGACGTGGAGGTCAGGCCGCCCGTGGAGCGTATGCCGCGCACCAAGGTCAGGATCGGCCTGGCTCTCGGGGGCGGCGCAGCCAGGGGCTGGTCCCATATCGGTGTGCTGCGGGCTCTCGACGACGCCGGAATCGTTCCGGACGTGATCGCCGGATGCTCCATCGGGGCGGTCGTCGGCGGCTGCTACGCGGCCGGCAAGCTCGACGAGCTCGAGGCTTTCGCCCTGTCTCTCACGAAGCGACGCGTCATGGGGCTGCTCGATTTCCATTTCAGCGGAGCGGGCCTGATCGCGGGCGGGCGCCTGCAGCGCCTCCTGGACCAGGACCTCACCGACCGGCGCGTCGAGACGCTGCCGATCCGGTTCTGCACCATCGCCACCGAACTCACGAGCGGGCACGAGATCTGGCTGACTCGGGGACCGCTCGTCCAGGCCATGCGGGCCTCCTACGCCCTTCCCGGCGTGTTCGACCCCGTCCTCGTGGGCGGCCGGTGGCTCATGGACGGAGCCCTGGTGAACCCGATCCCCATCACGGCGGCGCGCGCCCTCGGGGCGGATCTCGTGATCTGCGTGAACCTCAACGGCGAAGTGCGCGTCCGGGGAACGGTGATCCAGTCCTACGATGCGGATACGAGCGACGAGAAGGAGATCGAAGAGGTCATCGAGGAGGCGCCGCGCAGATGGGCCCTCTTCTCGGGAACGCGCGCGGACCGGTCCCGGAAGCCCAACGCGCCGGGCATGGCGACCGTCATGGTCGATGCCTTCAACATCACCCAGGACCGGATCGCGCGCTCGCGCCTCGCGGGCGACCCGCCGGACGTCATGATCGCGCCGAAGCTCGCCAAGATGGGCCTGTTCGAGTTCCACCGCGCGCAGGAATGCATCGGTCTCGGACGGCAGGCCACCGAGCGCGCCCTGCCGGATATCCTGGAGCTCATCCAGGAATCGCAAGGCGCCTGATCAGGCGGTCGCGATGTATTCCTTGATCGCCTGACTTTCCGCCTCGACCGCCTCGACGTGCTGCTTCACCACGTCTCCGATGGAGATGATGCCGACAAGCTGCCCGCCCTCGACGACGGGCACATGCCGGAATTTCTGCTGCGTCATCAGCTCCATCAGCTCGTTGACGGAGTGCAGGCACGTGCAGGTCACGACCTCTCCGGTCATGAAGCGCGACACGGGTTCGTCGAGAGCCCGCGCGCCCTGCGCGGCGATCGCGCGGACGATATCGCGCTCCGAGAGAATGCCGGAAACGGGCTGCCGGCCGTCCACCACCACGACAGCGCCGATCCTCCGCTCGGAGAGAAGCCGCGCCGCTTCGCCCAAGGAGCGGTCCGCTTCGATGGAGACGACATTGCGTCCTTTCAGCAAAAGGATCTGATCGACATTCATGCTTTTCCTCCCGTTACGCGGAGGCAAGGACCATCGGCCCTCGCGACCGCCAAGCTGGCGGGAAAGCCTCCCAGGCTGGAGACATGCCCGCCATCAGCCAAAAGGATGATTGGGCGGAAAAGGGCGCTTTCAAGCCGAAAGACGATTTCGGCGCGCCGGCAGCGGGTCGAGCCATGGAAAAACGACAAGGCCCACCAGGAAGCCACCCACATGAGCCTCCCAGGCGATGGTGCCCTCTCCGATCCCGATCGGCTGAGCAAAGGCGAACAGGTAATTGGTGGCGAACCACACGCCGAGAAAGATCAGGAAGGACCGGTTGCGGATGAGGTCGGCCAGACCCTGGCGGGGTCTCTCGTGCGGTTCGGAGAGCCGCCCCTCCCACAGCCATGCCGCCGGCGCGAACATGAACCACGAAGCGGCCGCCATGAGGCCGGACACCGCCCCCGAGGCGCCGATCAGCGGAAAGACCTGCATCGGGTTCATCGCCGCGTAGAGCACGGCCCCGCCAACCGCCGCCAGCGCCGAGAGCAGGTAGAACCGGCCGGCCCCGCATCGCCGGGCGATGGGCGTGCCGAAAGCCGCGAGCCAGATGCTGTTGATGAGCACATGGGCCCAGGACCCGTGGAGCAGCGTATAGGTCAGCGCGGTCCAGGGACGTCCCTCGCTGTCGCCGAGGACGTATTGGGCGTAAGCCGCGATCGGCCCCATGGCATCCGCCGGGGCGCCGTCCTGCAGCATCCGGACGATCTCCTGGCCCTCCACCCCGCCATAGGCGAC
The DNA here is from genome assembly GCF_041276405.1 of Microvirga sp. TS319. Taxonomy (NCBI): domain Bacteria; kingdom Pseudomonadati; phylum Pseudomonadota; class Alphaproteobacteria; order Hyphomicrobiales; family Methylobacteriaceae; genus Microvirga; species Microvirga sp. TS319. The sequence continues at coordinate 2,875,319 of NZ_JBGGGT010000002.1, forward strand.
GGCCCAGCGGGCGGGTATCACGGCCCAGTCGATCACCACCTGAAAATCGGTCTCCTCCGAAAGGAGGAACATGCGCAAGGCATGGATCGCCACGAGAGCGACAATGCTGGCGGTCACGACCGACGGAAGGTTGAAAATCGGCTCGCGCGCACGGGGCTGAGGCAGGGGCATGGACAACTTTTTCTTGAGCTGGCAGCATGAAGGAATCGGGGCAGTCAGCCGCGGTGACGTTTCACGTACAGCATCGGACGTGAAATCGAACCCACATCCGATGCTTTGACAGTTTGGTTTTGAGCATCTTTCCACGCAAAACCGGTTCCCACTTCCCGCGTTCGATGCTCTAAGCCTTCTATGTGGCCTGCAGCGCAAGCAAAACCAAGCGCTTAGCGCATCGTGCGGAAAAGTGGTCCCGGTTTTTCGCAAGAACGATGCGCTCTCTCCAAGAAGGGAGCATCGGATGGATCCCGGAAGTGGATCCCACTTCCCGCGTCCGGTGCCCGAGCTCGACGCTACGCTCCGTTGAGGAAGCTTTTCCTCTTGCCGCCCGGCACTCCACTTTTTTGTTAACCATGAAGGAACCGTTTTAGGGCGCGACGCGTTAACTCACCTTTTACTTTCTGCTTGAGCCCGTAATCCAACCATGTCAGTTTGGTTAAAAGAACATTAACCGGCTGGTGGGGCATGCGGCAGGCTTCTTTCAAAAACGGCTTTTTCAACGGTCTGACCGGGACGTTTTCCGTCTCACGCACTGTCATCACAGCAGCTTTCGTCTCGACCCTCCTGACCTTCGCAGGACAGGCAGCCCAGGCTCAGACCCTTGCGTCCCTTCCCACCTCGAGCAACCCGCTCGTGAGCATGGGCTCGGCAAAGCCCCTTCAGGCCTGGACGAAGTTCTGCGACAGCAATCCCACCGAATGCGCCGTCGATGTGGCGGAGCCGGAAGTGATCGAGCTGACCCCGCAGATCTGGAAGACCATCGTTTCGGTCAACCAGCGCGTGAACTCCACGATCCAGGCCGTCACGGATGCGGATCACTGGGGCGTCGTGGACGTCTGGGATTTCGCCGAGGACGGCCGCGGCGACTGCGAAGACTTCCAGCTTCTGAAGCGCCGCATTCTCGCCGAGAGCGGCCTGCCCCGCCGCGCCATGCGCATGACCGTCGTGATCGACGAGCTCGGCGAAGGCCATGCGGTGCTGCTGGTACGCACCAATCGCGGCGATTACGTGCTCGACAACAAGACGTCGTCGGTCCTCCCATGGACCCGCACCGGCTACGTGTACATCAAGCGCGAGAGCCAATATCAGGTGGGCTGGGTCTCGCTGGGCGGCATCGCCACCTCGCCGACCACGACCGCGAACCGCTAAAACGAAGCCGGCGCCTAGAGCATCGTGCGAAGAAGTGGGAACCGGTTCTTCGCGAAAAGCGATGCTTCGCCAAAGAGAAAGAGCAAGCATTCTGATCCCGGCAGAATGCAATTTGCTCTAGGGCGCCGGTCCGTATCGTCCAAATCAATCGGAGGCGGGTCAGTCGATCCGCCTCATTCCTTTTGAAAAGCGTTTCCAGTTCGCGACATAAATCTGCGCCGACCAGCGCAGTGTCTCGATCATGTCCTCGTCGAGCACACGGACCACCCTGGCCGGGGCGCCGACGATGAGGGAATTGTCCGGAAATGCCTTGCCTTCCGTCACGAGCGAATTGGCGCCCACGAGGCAGTTCCTGCCGATCCGCGCATAATTGAGCACCGTGGCCCCCATGCCGATCAGGGAATTCTCCCCGATGGTGCAGCCATGCAGGATCGCGCCGTGGCCGATGGTGCAGCCGGAACCGACGCTGAGCGGCGCCCCCATGTCCGTATGGAGCACGGCCCTTTCCTGGATGTTGCTGCCTTCGCCGATGTCGATCAATTCGTTGTCGCCGCGCAGAACGGCCCCGAACCAGATGCCCACATCGGGCCCCAGCCGCACCTTGCCGATCACATGGGCATCCGGGGCGACCCAGAGCCTGCCCTCTTCGGGAAGAATGGGCGCAACATCGTCGAGGCTGTAGATCGGCATCGCTGGTTCCGGACATGAAAGCGGCAGAACCTGCGAGAGCTCTGCCGTGAGGAGTACCCTAGCGCATCGTGCGGACCCAGAGGGCCGCGCTCGCGAAAAGTGGATCCGGTATTCGCTGACGCGGCCCTTCGGGTCCGCTTGCAACGACGCGCCACTGAAGGCGTGGAGCATCGGATTGGATCCCAAAAGTGGGTCCACTTTTCACGTCCGATGCTCTAGTCTTCGAGATCCGTATCGAGGATCGCCATCGTGAAGTTGAACGAGCGGTCCCCGTCCTCGTCGTCGACGAAGAGCACGCCGACGAATTCCTCACCGATGTAAACTTCCGCCGAGTCGGTCTTCTTCGGGCGACCGACCACCCGGATCGAGTGGTTCGCAAAGGTCTGGCGCAGGTAGCGCTCGACTTTCGCCATCTCCGTTTTGTCCACTACAGGTCCTTTCTGAATATGTCCGGCCTCAGCCATTGCCATGCCGTGGCAACGCGAGCAAGCGGGGTTGGGTCCGTGCTCCCCCTTTTCTCCCCGTCAGATCCCGTCAGCTTCCGAGATCAGATGATCCATGGCCCGGGCGGGCTCGTCGCATCCGGCCGTTCCGACCACCTTGGCCGGAACGCCGGCGACGGTCGCGTTGTGCGGCACCGGCTTGAGAACCACGGAACCCGCGGCGATTCTCGCGCAATGGCCGACCTCGATATTGCCCAGGATCTTGGCTCCGGCTCCGATCAGCACGCCGTGCCGGATCTTCGGATGGCGGTCGCCGCGCTCCTTGCCGGTGCCGCCGAGGGTCACGTCCTGGAGCATCGAGACGTTGTCCTCGATAACGGCGGTCGCGCCGACGACGAGGCCGGTGGCGTGATCGAGGAAGATGCCGCGCCCGATCCGGGCCGCCGGATGGATGTCCGTCTGGAACGTGTCGGAGGACCGGCTCTGGAGATAGAGCGCCAGATCCTGCCGCCCGCGGTTCCACAGCCAATGGGCGAGGCGATGTGTCTGAATGGCGTGGAAGCCCTTGAAATAGAGCACGGGCTCGATGGCCCGGGTCACGACGGGGTCGCGATCAAGCACGGCGCTGATGTCGGCGCGGAAACCCTGGCCAATGCCTTTGTCCTGCTCCACGGCCTCGAGAAACACCTGTTCGATGATATCGGCCGGCAAGGCCGCATGGCCGAGGCGCGAGGCGACGCGATGGATCACCGCCGCTTCCAGGCTCGGCTGATGCAGGACGGCGCTCAGCACGAATCCCGCCAGGACGGGCTCGCTCTGGACGATCGCCTCGGCCTCGGAACGGAGGCGGCTCCAGATCGGGTCGACCTTGCCGGCGAGGAAATCCGGGCCCCCGGACTTCAAGCGGGTCTGTGTCATGATAATCTCCTGCCGGCTCGCCCTTTCAAAGGGCATACATAAGAAGTCCCCGCCCCTTACCATAGATCCCGGGATGCCATGAACGCCTCTTTTTCGCCTAGCAGCTCCAAGCTCCATGCATCCGTCGACGGTCCCGTTGCGACGCTCTCGGTCGACAATCCGGCGAAGCACAACGCCCTCGATCTCGGCATGTGGCAGGCCCTGCCGGGCCTTATCGCGGATCTGGAGCGGGACAAGCGCGTGCGCGTGATCATCCTGCGCGGGGGTGGAAAAGGCTCCTTTGCCTCGGGCGCCGATATCGCGGAATTCGAGACCGTGCGGGCGGATGCCGAAGGCGGGCGGCGTTATGAGGCCGACAACGAGGCGGCCTTCTGGGCCGTGGCCCATTGCGCGAAGCCGGTGATCGCCATGATCCGGCGCTTCTGCCTCGGGGGCGGGTTCGGGCTCGCTCTCTCCTGCGATCTGCGCATCGCCTCCGAGAACGCCACATTCGGCGTGCCCGCCGCACGGCTCGGCATCGGCTATCCCCCGGGAGCCGTGAAGCTGGTGACGGCCGCAGTCGGCGCACCGGCAGCCAAGGACCTGTTCTATACGGCGCGCCGCATCGGGGCCGAAGAAGCGCAACGCCTCGGCATCGTTCAGAGAATCGTGCCCGACGGCGCGCTGGAGGAGACCGCGCTTGCGCTTGCGCACGACATTGCGGCCAATGCGCCCCTGACGATCCGCGCCGCGAAGGCCGCCATCGACGCAGCCGTGGGCCTTGCGCATCCCGACATCGATCCGGCCGGGCTCGCCGATCGTTGCTTCGACAGCGCGGACGCCGTGGAAGGACGCAAAGCCTTTCTCGAGAAACGCAGGCCCGTCTTCACCGGGCGGTGAGTTTCAGCGCCGGCAGACGAAGTAGCGGCCTTCTGCGATGCCGGTCCGGGACGAGATGTCCGTGCATGAGGGAAGGTCGAAGGCGCGGTCCGCGAGGAGTAGGCCACCCGGCTGGAGAAGCGTTTCGATAAGCGGCGACAGGCGTTTCGCAAGGCTTCTGTTGGCCTCTTCGTCGCCGGTTCCGATGTCGCTGTGAATCAGCGCGGCGGAGCCTGCCCCGAAGCGCTCCGTGAACAGGGGCAGGGTCTCGAAGATGTTGCCGACGATCAGGTGCCCGTCCGGAGGAATGCAATCGGGATGGGCGGCGGGCGAACGCTCGAACACGTAGATCTCGCGCCCGGGCAGACGGGTCCGCAAGTGATCGTATGTGCGTCCGTTGCCGAGGCCGAGTTCGAGCACGAGCCCCTGCGCGGAAATTTCGCGTGCGGCCCAGTCCAACAGATCGCGCTGTGCCGTCAGGCGCCTGATCACGCTATCGAGTCTTGTCATCCATGCCTCCTGCCGGAGCGAACATGGAGGAAGCGGACGCGAAATCAACGAAACAGGTCGCCGATTCACGACGGCGCATCGGGCGCCGGAGGTTTGACATCCGGCCCTCTCGATCGGGAGAGCGCAGCACTCAGGGACGTTTGGCGAGAAATTCCAGTACGCCCTGCTTGTGAACCTTGTCGCCGACCGCAAGATTGTGGTCGCGCCCGGGGATGTCGAGCGCGATTGCGTTCGGCATCAGCTTCACGAGTTCCGGACCCGACCCCGCGACGTCGTCATTGGTGCCGACCGCGACGAGCGTCGGCAACGAGATCGAGGCCACCTCCTCTTTCGTCAGGGCCTGACGGGATCCGCGAATGCAGGCGGCAAGCGCCTTCAGGTCGCTTCCGGTCTGTTCCGCGAAGGCACGGAACATGCGCTGCATGGGATCGGTCAACTCGTCGAGCGAGCGCACTTCCATGGCATCGGCGATGCCGAGCGGAAGACCGACGCCCTCGACGAGATGGATGCCAAGCCCTCCGAGAATCGCGGAACGCATGCGCCCGGGAGACGCCAGCGCCATATGGGCCGTAATGCGCGCGCCCATGGAATAGCCCATCACGTCCGCGCGCTCGATGCCGAGATGATCGAGCAGGCGGCATCCATCCTCCGCCATGCGATAGGAGTGATAGCTTTCTGGATCGTAGAGCTTCTCGCTCTCGCCATGTCCGCGATTGTCGAGCGCGATCACGCGGTAGCCCTCGCGCGTCAGCGTCTTCACCCACAAGGTGTTGACCCAGTTCACGGCATGGTTCGAGGCGAAGCCGTGAATGAGCAGAACCGGCTCGCCTTGGCCCTCATGAGGAGGAACGTCGATATAGGCGATGCTCACGCCGTCGGAATTGAAATAGCGCATGGACAGACCGGAAAGCTGGGATCGGTTGCGGCGCAACCTAGCGCATCGCGCGAAAAAGTGGACCCGGTTTTTCGCAAGAGCGATACGCTCTTTCCAAGAAGGGAGCATCGGATGGAACCCCAAGTGGGCAAGTCCACTTCCCGCGCCCGATGCTCTCAGCACCCGCCCTCTCCAATAGGGTCGCCTTGGAACATCCGGTGACGCCCCCCACCTTGGCCGGACCTTTCGGGCCCCCTTATCCCAGCGCAGGCATGACGGTGAGGGGCCTGGCCTCCAGGCCTGGGGCGGCAGGCGGAACAAGGGTTATTTTTGCTCTAGGCGCATGGCCGTTCGGCCATTATGGTGCGCGAAAATTTCACCGTTTCAGGCAAGGGCAATGGCTGACAAAGGCACACCCCATTTTCACAACGATCCGGGCGTTCCCGTCATTCATGTGGGCTCCAAGGAGTTCATGTGCATCGGAGCCACGCCGCCGTTCGATCATCCCCATATCTTCATCGACATGGGTTACGATACCGAGACGATCTGCTCCTATTGCTCGACCCTGTTCAAGTACGACCCGTCCCTGAAGGCCGACGAGGCCCGCCCGGCCGAATGCGTCTGGGAGCCGGATTTCGCAACCGATCCGTCTTCACGTTAAGGTGCCCCACCTCTCCATCGCCATCGTCGGCGCGGGAATCGGCGGCCTGACGGCCGCCTTGAGCTTCGCCCGCCAGGGCCATTCGGTGACGCTGATCGAGCGCCGCACGGGGTTCAGCGAGGTCGGCGCGGGGCTTCAGCTCTCGCCCAATGCCAGCCGGATCCTGATCAAGCTGGGGCTCGCCCCTGCCCTGCGCCGGGTCGCCACGGTGCCCGAGCGCGTGGTCGTGCGCGGCATTTCGTCCGGTCAGCCCATCGGAGAGGTTGCCCTCGGCGCCTATGTGCTGCAGCGCTACGGCGCTCCCTATTGGGTCATTCACCGGGCCGATCTGCAGACGATCCTGCTCGACGCCGTACGGTCGGAATCCTCGATCCGCATCATGACCGGGCGGAAGGTCGAGGAGGTCCGGGACGGCCCAGAAGGCGTGGAACTCGCCTGGACCTCCTCCAACGGGACGCGGGAGACGCTGAGGGCGGATGCCGTGATCGGCGCGGACGGGATCTGGTCCAAGGTCCGCCAGGTCATCGGCGATAGAGCCCTTCCGACGTTCCACGGCTATGTGGCCTGGCGCGCGACCTTCGAGCGCAAGCTCGCTCCGCCGGAGCTGGCCCGCAATGAGACCGGCCTTTGGCTCGGCGCCAAGGGCCATGTCGTTCACTACCCGATCTTCAGCGGCAACCTGATCAACGTGGTTGCCATCGAGAGAGCCCGGGACCCTGTCGAGGGCTGGGCCGCCCCGGGACGTCCGGACGAACTGCTCTCTCACTATACCAGGGCGGCTCCCGCCCTGCGCGAGCTTCTAGGCAGGCCGCAGGAATGGCTGCGCTGGTCCCTGTTCCGGCATCCCATCAAGCGTCTGGCGCAGGGCCGCATGGCCCTGATCGGCGACGCCGCTCACCCGGTTCTGCCGTTTCTGGCGCAGGGCGCGGCGCTCGCCATCGAGGACGCGGCGACGCTCTCGGCCGTCCTGGCCCGTCATCCTGGAGACATCCCTCAGGCCATGTCCGCCTATGAGAGCCAGCGTCTCGAGCGGGTAAGCCGCATTCAGGCCGAAGGCCGCCGGAACGGACGAATCTATCATTCCGGCGCCCTCGTCGCATTCGGCCGGGACAAGATCATGCAATTGATCGGACCCGAGAGCATGTCGAACCGCTACGACTGGATCTACGGCTTCCGCACACCCGAATGAGCTTTCGTGACATGCAGCGGACTTGCGCTGCAGGCCCGAGACCGATAACCCTCATCACAGCGCGGACGTGGCGAAACCGGTAGACGCAAGGGACTTAAAATCCCTCGGGCACTGCCCGTGCGGGTTCGACCCCCGCCGTCCGCACCAGATTCGACGGCCGTCGCGATATGCCGTTTATTCCTAGCCGTCCGATTCCGGTTCGCGCGGCTCCGATAGCCTCCGACGATTTTGGATGAGGGGCATCGGCGGACCGGACGGATTACATGCCGTGTCTCCACACCTCCTTGAAATCGAGAGCGCATTCCAAGATGCGTTTTCGGTCATAGGCCGTTTGGTCTAATTGCCCGACTCACGAGGCCTCCGTAAACAGATTCTATTCGTGAAGCTGTTGATCTTTGTAAGCATATAGTAATTATTCATCGAGACCTGCCGTAATTTTCCATATGCACGGCAATAGCCGCGATCAGCCCAAATTCTGATCGCGGCTATTCTTTTAATAACGATGCCTATCGAGAATAATAAGAGCCGCGTTCGTTTATTTTTATTAAGATACGAAGCGCGGCTCTTCTGACGGAGATGCCCCTGACGGCAAGCTAAGCACTAGCTGATCCGACTTCGTGCGATCAACACTGAAAAAGTGCGAAGCACCACTTAAGGATAGGACCCTTGGAGGTAATGCTTATGAACCTGCAAGGCAGGATGGCATTTTTGGAAAGAATCAATACCTAGGAGGAACGATCCTTTATTTGCCCCTACGGATCGCAACTCGAGCGCCCCACCGGGCGCTCTTTTCTTATCACCTCCGGTTACCGTTCAGGGCGTGCCGGAAGCCCTCGACAAGGCCCGTGGCGGAGAATGGCCGGCAATGGAATCCGACCGCGGTCCCCTTCCGCAGCACGCTTTGGATCGAGGCCGAAGAACATGGCAAAGGCTTCGTTGGCATAGATCCGGTTGTCGACGACATCCCAATCCAGTTGCCGACCCCGCCTCCGGCTTCGAAGACGAACCGGAAGCGCTCGCGGCTCTCGCGCAGAGCCGTCTTGGCCCAGTCGCGCGCCTGCTCGCGTTCGCGCAGGCTCGAGGAAGCAGCGGCCAGGGCATTGCCGATCTTCGCCATCTCCCGCGAAGGCGTCTTCAAGTAAACCCCACTCTCGCCCCGCCCAAGAGCGGCCGCCCGCGCCGCGAGCCGTTCCATCGGTGTGGTGCTGTGCCGTCCGAAGAGCCGTGCGAGCATGGCCGAGAGGACAGCGAGGCAAGCCGAGGGCGCAGCCGGCCGCTCAGCGGCTGCTCCAGGCTTTCAGCGCGAGAATCGATGTGAAGATCGGCCACCCGAAGGCGGCGATAATGATGTGATCGAATCCGACCCGCTCGTCACCGTCGATTGTGGTGCAGACGGCCAGAACCAGAATGACCCCGCACAGATAGACCCCCAAGACTTCACGCATTTCACACTGCCCCCGCCGTCATCGGCAAAGTCGAGCTTGTGAACGAGAGACTGCGCGAAACCAATGCGACCGGCAGTCGCCTTCCGCCGCTTTCAGGAGGCGGCCGCACTTCGTCGCCGCTGGAGCATCGGAAGTGGGAACCGGCTTTGCGTTCGATGCTCAAAAACCGAGACGTACAGCATCGGATGTGGGTTCGGTGTCACGTCCGATGCTCTGGCTCATCGTGCGAAAAAGTGGCCCCGGTTTCTCGCAAGAACGATGCGCTCTTTCCAAGAAGAGAGGCATCGGAGGTGAGACGTGCAAGCCTGCTGCCCACGTCCGATGCTCTAGGAGTCTTGTCTCTTCAGATGACCAACTACCTCCGAGTAGTCAAAAAGTTAATTTTCTCCAGAAACTTAACTGAAACCGAAAGCGGCCTGCCCCGTTCTTAGGCTCAGGACAGGTCAATGGAGGAGGTATGAATGCCGAAGCGGTTCCACCAAGCCGATGGACCGCCCTTTTCCGCGAACAAGCACGCGGCTTGGAGCGTCGGCTCCAATCGACTGACGGCGGCTGGCCAGAACGAATTGCTGAAGCAAATCGGGCGTCGCCTCCAAGCCGATTACCAGGGAATCTTGAAAGAGCCCGCTCCGGACAGCATCAAAGTTCTACTGGAGAAGCTGGAAGCTCGCACCACTCCGCCGGAGCCTGGGCCGGACGACGAGGAATTTTGAGCGCCTTCTCCTCCCCCAACACCTGCCTTAACGAACACCTGCCTCAACGGTGGGCGCCGCGCGTGTTGCGTCCCGAGCGTGTAGCCGGTTGCCTGCGTTGCGGGGATTCCTGCGAGGCGGAGCGTGGAATCAGATTGTAGAGAACGAAGCCTGCGAGAAGTCCGGCCCCCAGCATGACGAGGGGATGCGCTCGTGCGCTCTGCACGGCTCCGGAGGCGGCGCGCCCCATATTCACGGCGGACAAGGGCGAAGAGGCATTGATGAGCCGCTTGGCGCGACGGACGTTTTCCGGCCGGGTCCGAATCTCGAGATCGTAGCCGTCGTCGTCCTCATGACGGTGAAGTTCGATGCTGTTGCGGGCAAACCCGCTGGAGACAAGGCGTTGAACCGCCTGGCTGGCCTCCTTGCGGGACGGGAAGGTTCCAGTGGCAACATTCGTGTGCGGCATCGGTGAGTTCCTTTCTGCTGACGCCAATTCCCAGCAAGCGCCAAGGTTCCCTGAACCGGGAATGCAGAAAGAGGAACGGGCCGCACATCCGCGTCAATGATGGCGATAGCCTTGCGCCGCGGCCCTCTCGGCCTCCATCAGAACTTCCAGGGCTCGCCAGGGCTTCGGCATGAAGCGCACATCCCGTGGCATGTCGCCCAGGCCGTCTTCCGGAGAAAGGCCCGATGTCAGGACGGTGCGGACCCAGGGCCACTTGATGCGCACGGTCCGGGCCAGATCGACCCCGGACATGAGGCACGGCAGTCGAACGTCCGCGAACAGGAAGGCCACCTCCTCCGCGTGTCCACGAAGGAAGTCCAGAGCCTCTTCGGCACTGGACGTCTCCACGACCCGCAGATCGGTCTCTTCCAGGAGAGCGGCCGCCAGTCCCCTGACCTCAAAATCATCCTCGACGATCAATGCAATGCGGCGTGCCTCAACATTCTGTCCCATGCGGCATCTCCATCTACCCGCCCTCTCCTTCGGCAACCGCAGCACCTGGCGTCTCATTTGCCCAAATCGCGGACGATTGCGAAACCTGACGGCCGCGGGGCCGCGCAACGCAACCGTCCGGCTACAGTTGATTGCAGCTTCACGGTCCTACGCATCACTCATGGAAGCAGCACACAAGACCCCAGGCGGGGCCGTTGATGAGATCCCCGCGCTGCAGGCCATTGATCACAGAACGGTAAGGAGAGTGAACTGTTTCAGCTTGGCCGTCGAGAAAAGTGCTTCCTTTGCGTCTTTTATGCCTGGAGGAACCGGGCCGACCCATGTAGTTTTAGCTCAAGGGCCTGCTTCGCATACGGGATTCAATGGTGTTCAAGGAGAGCCAGCTACATCAGGAATTCCTGGACCTGGAGCGGACCATGCGGCTCCTGGACATGCAGTTGGCCGATGCCCTTCAGCGAATCCGCCATGGCTCGTCCGAAGACCTCATCGAGAAAGCCAGGCAGGACGAACAGGTTCTTCTCAGGGAGCTGGATCGCCTGATGACCCGCATGCGCGCGATCGAGGGGCAGCTTCTGCAGATTCAGAAAACCGCGACACGGCATTAGCGCATCGGTCTTGCGACAAACCGGGACCACTTTTCGCTAGCGCGGCCCGCCGGGTCCGCACGATGCGCGAATAGCCTGAAATCAAGGAAATTGGGCTGCGAGGTGCGAAAACGCACCTCCCTTCCGCGCGAGCAGGCTCAAGGTACGAACGCTCTCCCGGAGAGCTGTTTGTGGAGATGAGCAATGGTGAACCAGCGCTCTCGTCTTTCGTCTCATGTCGGACATGTGGAGGACGAAGACCGGCAGCCACAATTGCGGATTCCGGTCATACCAACTCTCGTCGGAGCGTTGGCGCTCGTGAACATCGCCGCCACGATCCTGGCCCTCATCGAGTGAGGTAGGACAATTCCGAGCAATGCCCCCCCTGGTGCAGGAAAGGCTGCAGGGCAGCCCTGGGCTGCCCTTCCAGCAAACGAGCGGCGCCTGAGCGCATGGTGCGGCCCCGAAGGGACCGCATCGATGAATAGTTGACCTGCCGCATCTTTAGGTGAAGTGGCTCCGGTTCACCGTCAGAAATGCGCGCGGGCCATAGGAAAGAGCCGATTCCATGCAAGGGGAAACAGCTCCCGTTGACCGCCCTCCACGACGTGCAGTCCGGGGATTGGTACGTCGGGTGCCTCCCAGATAATGCAGCCCACTTTTCGCGCGTCGTGCGGACCCGGCGGGCCGCGCTAGCGAAAAGTGGACCCGGTTTTCACGAACGTGGCCCTTCGGGTCCGCTTAAACGATGCGCTGATCTAAGAAGGGAGCATCGGATTCAATCCCAAAAGTGCAGGTCCACTTTTCACGTTCGATGCTCTAGCGCAGCCCCAGGAAGGAGAGAATTGCAAGGACGACCACGATAGCGCCGATCAGCCAAATGATGTTGTTCATGATGATGTTCTCCTGACGAAGCATTGACGCTATGCCAACTGCCACGGTGGGCGTTCGTTCCCTCACCGTGCGAGCGCTCGCCCGGGCGCCATGCCCCTCTCCAGGGGACGAGGTGGCTCATCACGTCTCGGAGGAATCGTCTTGTCCGGACTGCCTCGATTGGGTCCCGGGCGCCGCCCTCCGGATCGCGCAGGGCGATGCTCAGGCCGTCAGGCGGCGCGTCGTTCGCATCCGAGAAGCAGGCCGGGTTCTTCGTAACGATGCGCAGGCGCACTGTGCGGATTGGGTGGGCCGCTTCGGCGGAAACAGGACCTTCCTTTTTACATCATGCGCTGCAGCATCGGACGTGGAATCGCACCTACCTCCGATGCTTTCCTCCGATGCTTTGACATTCTGGTTTTGAGAATCCTTACACGCGAAAGGGCTCCCACTTTTGGGATCCAATTCGCTGCTCCCTTCTTGGAAGGAGCGCATCGTTTGGACGAAAAACCGGGGCCACTTTCTCGCACGATACGCTAGTCGCAAACGGTCTCTTCCGCAGAGGATAGCCTTCCGAACGCATCGGCCTGCCGGTGCATCACCGTACGGCAGTTCTCGGCCCCGAATCCTTGCTGTGTATCTCCGTAGACGCGGCTTTCATAGACACGACCGGATTGGTAGCCCGGTCCAAACTGATAGGAACCGTAGGAGACATCGGCCGAGGTCGAACAGCCTGCGAGGGCTGTGCCGATGATGCTCCCAAGGACCGCCACGACGAGGCGAGCTTCCGAACGCCGGTTCCTCTGCCACTGCATCAATTCCCTCCCGGTTGCCATGGGGTACGGAACGCCGCCCGTACCGTTCGAGGAGACATATAGAGCAGCGCGCGAAGAAGTGGGAACCGGTTCTTCGCGAAGAACGGGGGCCACATTTTCGCGCGCTGCGCTAGAGCATCGGACCTGAAATGTGGGAATCGGTTTTGCGTGAAAAGATGCTCGAAAGCGGTGGCTTACAGCGCCGGTTGTGCGTTCGATTCCACGTCCGGTGCTGTAGTCTGCTGCGCGGTTTCCTTTCCAGAAAAACGAAAACCCCGGCGTTCGCCGGGGTTTCCTTTCAACAGGTGGAATGAGCCGATCAGAAGTCGCGCTGCACGCGCAGACGGCCTTCCCAAGCGTCGGACGTACGCTCGCCGGGAGCGCGCGGGTTGACGTTGGCGTAGAGCACCTCGACGCCGAGGTCGAGGCCTGCAACCGGCGACCAGATCACGTTCGAGCCTGCGCGCCACTCGGTGAAGTCGCTGCCGGGAATGCCGGCGCCCAGCTCGACGCGAGCGTACGAACCGAACAGGTTCTGGCGGATCTCGGGGGTCCAATAGTGACGCAGACCGCCGGCGACCGACCATGCACGGGTCTTGTCGATATTCCCGTTGACGTCATAGCCGGCATCCGCAACGCCCTCGCCATCGCCATAACCGACATAGCCGGGAGCACCGTTCGCGTAGGTCGCGGCAATCCACAGCGCGTCGCCCGGAGCGAGCATGGGCAGTTCCAGATTGAGCTGACCGGTCACGGCGAAGCCATACTCGGTATCAGGAGTGACAGTGGTGAGAACGCCGCCGACCGTCGCCAGGATCGGCATGCCGCGGAGCTGGTGAAGAGCGCCAGCCACGGTCGCCGATCCCCAGGTGCCGGTATAGGTCAGGTTTCCGACGACGTCGGGAGCGCGCTGACCGGCCACGAAGCCGGCGCCTTCACCGGGGATGGTGCCGGCGAGAGGGAAGCGATCCGTGAAGCGGCCTTCTTCGAGCGACAGGGTGGCCGCGAAGCCGTTGCCGAACGTGAAGGTGTAGGCCAGCATGTTGACGTTCGGCTGATCCGACCAGCGGAGCGTGCCGAAGGCCTGGGAGTCGATGTCGCCGTTGTCGAAGAAGGTCTGGGCGCGACCGGCGGTCAGGCCGCCGAATTGCACGAACGCCTGGTCGACGTCAGGCGACGTGGTGACAATGCCGGGAACGCTGTTGAAGGCGCCGGTGTTGCGGGTGATCTCGAAGCGGACGAACGTGCGCAGCAGGCCGTAGGCCGTAGCGGTACGAGCGTCGAGCTGGATGCGGCCACGGGCGCGGAAGCCGATCGCATCGTCGGCGCGGTCGCTCGGCTCGACATAGATGTAGTCAGCGCGGACGCGGCCGCCGACGCGGAGGCAGGTTTCCGTGCCGGGGATGTAGAAGAAGCCCGCGCCATAGGTGGAGCAGACGCGAACGTATTCGACAGGCGCGGCCTTCGCGACGGGAAGGTCAGCAGCCTGAGCCCCTGCAACCGCGGCGAAACCAGCAACCGATCCGAGGAGAAGGCTCTTTGCGAGCTTCATGATTGATCTCCGAACTTCAAAACGTCTGAGTCCCAGGACCCATATGCAATCGCGACAATACTCAGCTCGCGGCCTCAGGCAACAATCCGCCGTGCCGGTTTTGCCTAGTAAGTATCCACAATGCACAATAGATAGGCAATTTTCGAGGTACCTCGAAGGTTTCTCGCTCGGTGTGTCATATTCTCCACATATCGGAGCGCCTTCGAACCGCCGACGGCACGGTAGAGGCCCCACCCGTTCCAGGCGAGGCTGCGGAACCCGGCGCTGCGGGACCCGGCCAAGAGTATCGGACGCGGCAAGTGGATCTGCACTTTTGGGATCCATCCGATACCCCTTCTTCGAAAGAGCGCATCGTTCTTGCGAAATCCGGGTCCGCTTGTCGCGCGATGCGCTAGAGCATCGGACGCAAAAGCGGGAACTGGTTTTGCGTGAAAAGATGCTTAAGACCATAGACTTACAGCGTCGGACGTGAGTTCGATTTCACGTCCGATACGCTAGTCGTCGAACCAATTGCTCTGGGTCTTGCATCGATACCCGATCGGGCATTGCGGCGTGTCTCGGGTCGGCACCCATGCGAGTTCGAGAAACTCGTCGAACTGGCAGAAGCTCCGGTCGACGACGAAGCGATCATAGGTATAGGTGCCGGTGCTCAGCACGGCGGCGCCTCTCGAACGGATGACCTGCTGGGCCTGGCCGCAGGTGAGATTGAGCGTCGATAGACGCTGCTGTGCGTGCACGCCCGAGGCCAGGGCGAAGAAGGCCAAAGCGAACGCGAGCCGTTTCATCGTGCCACCCATCCGTGTTGCGCTGCCCCTGGGCAGCCCTGGTGACGGGATAACGCGAAAGCGGCGGCTTTGTTACGTTCTCTGGGAGATCGGTCCTAGGACCGATACCTCAGAGCATGGCCTGCAGGCGGCGCGCCATCTCCACCGTGGCGGGGTAATCGGTCTTGCCGGAACCCAGGACGGGAATGGCGGAGACCAGGATCGCTTTCGGGATCCAGAGCTCGGGGAAGCCCTGCCCGCGGGCATGGGCCAGCAGCACGTCACGATCGGCATCGGGCTTGTCGGTCACCAGCACGAGCTGCTCGCCTTTGCGGGGGTCCGGCAGGGAGACGACCACATGGTTGAAGTCGGGCCAAAGGGCCTGGATCATCGCCTCGATGGCCGCGAGGGACACCATCTCGCCGCCGATCTTGGCGAAGCGCTTCGCCCGGCCGCGGATGGTGACGATGCCGTCGTCCAGCGTGACGATGTCGCCCGTGTCGTGCCAGCCGCCGGGAGGCGGAACGATCTGTCCGGGGACGGCAGGATCGAGATACCCCCTCATCACGTTCGGGCCGCGCACATGAAGGCGGCCGCCTTCATGGATGCCCTCGACCGGATCGAGACGGCTTTCGATTCCCGGCAGGAGCGGCCCGACTGAACCCGGGCGATTGCGGCCCGGCAGGCTGACGCTGATCACCGGCGAGCATTCGGTCGCGCCGTATCCCTCGAGAATGACGGCACCGTGCTTGGCCCAGAGCGCGCGCGTCTCGTCCTTGACCCGTTCGGCCCCGGAGATCACGTAGCGGACGCTCGAAAGGTCGTTCTCGCCCGCCGCGCGGGCATAGCCCTGGAGGAAGGTGTCTGTTCCCAACATGAAGGTCGCGCGCGTGCCGGCGACGAGCTTCGGAATCTGCCGGTAATGGAGAGGGCTCGGATAGAGCACCGATTTCATGCCGTTGAGGATTGCCGTCAGGAGCCCCGCCGTCAGACCGAAGGAATGGAAGATCGGCAGCGGATCGAAGAACACGTCGTCCGGGGTCAGGATGTCGCCCGCCAGCGCTTTGACCTGATAGGCGTTCGCCACCAGATTGGCGTTCGACAGCACCACGCCCTTAGGGACCCCTTCGGTGCCCGACGTGAACAGCACGACGGCCGGATCGTCCGGGGCGACCTGCGCCCGGGAGTGAACCCCGCGCGCCCTCCATGAATCCCAGACACCCCGCAGCTTGTCGAAGCTCGTCAGCGTGGCGCGCACGTCCTCGAGCCAGAGGATCCGCCTCCCCTCGCCCAGCGACGCGACGATCTCGTCGAGCTTGCCCTGCTCCACGAAGCGGCGGGACGTGACGATGGTCCTGATCCCGGCGATTTCGCAGGCGGCCTTCAGGTTCTTGAGACCGGACGTGAAGTTCAGGAAGGCCGGAACGCGCCCGAAGGCGTTCAGGCCGAACAGCGTCACCACGATGGCCTGGACGTTCGGCAGCAGCACGCCGATCGTTTCCCGGGGCTCCGTCAGGCCCGCGAGCTTGCGTCCGAGAACCAGCGACCCGAGGGCGAGCCGCCCGAAGGTGACGGGCTGCCGCTCCAGATCCTCCAGAGCGACCTTGTTCCGCCCGAACCGGTCGCGGGCATCGAGCAACGCTCCGAACAGGCTTTTGCGCGTCCGCGCGATGTCGAATTCCGCCACGGGCGCTCCTTCTCTGCCTCAGCCTGCGGAACCTTCGCGGATCGGCGCCTGATAGGCGAGGCCCATGTCCCAGGGGAAATAGATCCAGGTGTCCTGGCTGACCTCCGTCACGAAGGTGTCGATCAGCGGGCGCCCGGCCGGCTTGGCGTAGACGGCCGCGAAATGGGCGTTCGGCAGCATGTCGCGAACGATCTTGGCGGTCTTGCCGGTATCGGTGAGGTCGTCGATCACGAGCACGCCCTTCCCTTGGCCGTCGCCGATCGCCTTGACGGAGGGCGCGATGTCCTTGAGCACCCTCAGCTCGCCCTGGTTCTTGTAGTCGTGATAGCTGGCGATGCAGACGCTCTCGATCAGGCGCAGATCCAGCTCGCGGGCTACGATGGCGGCCGGCACGAGGCCGCCGCGGGTGATGCAGATGATCGCCTCGAACGGACCGGCCGAGGCGAGGCGCCAGGCGAGCGCGCGGCAATCGCGGTGAAACTGGTCCCAGGAAACGGGGAAGGCTTTCGGTGAGGTGGGAGACATCGGTTCGCTCGTGTGGCTGTCGTGATGAAGTCGGGTTACAGGGGAGCCCGGTCGCCTTTCAGACGGCCGAGCAGATCGTGAATGGCGGCGGTGGCGGAGGCAACGGCGGCGGGTTCCTTGCCCCGCACGACGATCTGGTTGCGAAAGCCGCTCGCGGAGAACGAGGGATAGGAGCCGATGGAGAGGTCCGGATGCGCGGCCGCGATCCGGCTCAGGCCTTCGGCATAGAGGCCCTCGGCCAGGCCCTCGGCCTCGATGGTTTCGATGATCATGCGGGCCCCGGCCTGAAGCGTCGGCGCGACGATGTCGAGCATGGCCTGCATGATCGCGGGCACGCCCGCCATGACGTACACATTGCCGATCCGGAAGCCCGGGGCCTTGGAAATCGGGTTCTCGATGAGATCGGCTCCGTCGGGGATGCGGGCCATGCGCATCCTCGCCTCGTTCAGCTCGCCCGGCGCATAGCGCTCCTGCAGCATGGCGACGGCGCGCGGATCGTGGCCGATGCCGACGCCGAAGGCCCTGGCCATGGAATCGGCCGTGATGTCGTCATGGGTCGGGCCGATGCCGCCCGTGGTGAAGAGATAGCTATAGCGGCTCCGCAGAGCGTTCACCGCCGAGACGATCTCCTCCTCCACATCCGGAACGATGCGGACCTCGCGCAGGTCGATGCCGATCCCGGTCAGGTACTCGGCAATATAACCGATGTTCTTATCCTTGGTGCGGCCCGTGAGGATCTCATCGCCGATGATGAGGAGGGCGGCTGTGACGGAGACGGCCATGTGCATCGATCCCTTTTGAGGGCCTTTAACTTCAGAAACGGCAATTCTCAAGCAAGGGTTCAGTTGAAGACGGCGCTTCTCCCCTGCTACGGGGATCTTCTTCAGCAACGATGGATGTCAATGCGTTTTCAGGAAACCCTGCTCGAAGGCCGCCTCATCGAGCGCTACAAGCGATTTCTGGCCGATGTGGAACTCGAGACCGGCGAGGTGGTGACGGCCCATTGCGCCAATCCGGGCGCGATGATGGGTCTCAAGGAGCCCGGCAGCCGGGTGTTCCTCTCCAGGGCCTCCAACCCGGCCCGCAAGCTCAAGTACAACTGGGAATTCGTCGAGGTCGCCGCCGGCGGCGGACCCCTTCAGCTCATCGGCATCAACACCTCCCGCCCCAACCTGCTCGTGGCGGAGGCCCTGCGCGAGGGCCGTCTCGCCCCGTTCGCCCAATACGACCGGGTCCGGCCGGAGGTGAAATACGGCCGGAACAGCCGGGTCGATTTTCTCCTGGAGACGGACGGGCAGCCCCCCTGCTATCTCGAAGTCAAGAACTGCCACCTGATGCGGGAGGCGGGCTTCGCGGAGTTCCCGGATTGCGTGGCGGCCCGCAGCGCCAAGCATCTCTATGAGCTGGCCGATATGGTCGCGGCCGGAGCCAGGGCCGCCCTCGTCTACGTGATCCAGATGGATGCCGCCCGCTTCGACGTGGCCCGCGACATCGACCCGGCCTACGACAAGGCCTTTCGCCACGCCCTCGCGTCGGGTGTCGAGTCCTACGCCTATGTCTGCCGGATCACGCCGGAGGAAGTCGTGATCGACCGGCCGGTGGAGATCGTCACGCCGCGGTAGCGCCGGCGCTCATCCCGGAGTCCGTTTCCCCGCAGTCGCCCCGGGGCCGCGCAGGAGAGCGCCGCCTGCGCAGGGATGACAAAGAGGGCGGGGATGGCGACAGGACGACGGCGACCTTACGCCCGCTCGAAAACGAGGTTCATGCGGGTCTGAAGGATCTTCCGATAGCCCTTTTCCTTCAGCAGCTGCGGCACATCCACCTGCCAGCGGTCCGGCACGTCGGGAATGATGAGGAGCGCGGGATGGAGCGAGGCCGGAGCGTCGCGGAAGAAGGGATCGAGGATCAGGTCCTCGGCTCCCTCCACGTCGAGCTTGACCGCGTCGAGATGGGCGAATCCTTCCTGCCTCACGAGATCGAGCAGGGTCACGGCGGGCACCCGAATCGCGTCCGTCTGGCTCGAATTCACGATCTTGAGGCTCGCCTCCCCCTTGTTCAGGGGGTCGAGGAAGAGCGTCAGCTCGCCGGTCTTGTCGGCGATGGCGCAGGCGACCGCCTTGACCGTTCCGAAGGGGTTCAGGCGGATATTGTGGATGAGCCGGTCGAAGATCTCGGGCTGCGGCTCGACGGCCAGGATCCGGGATGACGCGTCCACCTTCCGGGCCACGAGGAGCGAATACCAGCCCACATTCGAGCCGACATCCACGAAGGTGAAGCCCTGCCTGTCGAGGGCGGCGATGTGTTTGATTTCCTCGAGGTCGAAAAGCTGCGGGGTGAAGAGAATCCGCCGCTCGCAGACGTTCTTGTGGGGAACGAGCCGCATGCGCACCCCGAAGGTCTCCAGATCGAGGGGCCGGTCCTTGAGGGACCGCATGACCACCCGGCGCAGCATCATGGCGATGCGCCGCCCCACCCAGCCGCCCGGCAGACCGCGCGTGCGATCGATCACCCAACGGGTGAGGCCCAAAGGCGCAAATGTCCCGAAGGGACGGGGGTCATTCATTACGGAAGTATCCAAAGCCCAAACCGGATGAACAGGGTTGCTCATGACACCCCTGAGGCTTATTCGCAAGCCATCGAAGCAGGATCCTTGCTTGCGCCGGGCGAGATGATCCTTACATTCTGGCTTGAAAGCAAGGATCGAGAATGACCGAGACCGAGATTGCCGAGCGCAGGCGCTCAGGCGATATTCCGCTTCATGGATCTGAGGATTTCGAGGGAATGCGGCGCGCCGGACGAATGGTGGCCGAATGCCTGGACATGCTCGGCTCGCACGTGCAGCCCGGCGTGACGACCGAATATCTCGACCGGCTCGCCTTCGACTTCATCCGCGACAACGGCGCCTACCCGGCCTGCCTGCACTATCGCGGCTATACCAAGACGATCTGCACCTCGATCAACCACGTCGTCTGCCACGGCATCCCCAACGACAAGCCGTTGCGGGATGGCGACATCATGAATATCGACGTCACCCTGATCCTGGACGGGTGGCACGGTGATTCGAGCCGCATGTACTACGTGGGCGAGGTGCCCCGCCGGGCGCAGCGCCTCTGCGAGATCACCTATGAGTGCCTGCTGCGCGGGATCGCGGCCGTGAAGCCCGGCGCCACCACCAACGACATCGGGGCCGCCATCCAGGCCTATGCGGAAGACGAGCGCTGCTCCGTCGTGCGGGATTTCTGCGGCCACGGTATCGGCAAGACCTTCCACGCCTCCCCGACGATCCTTCATTATGTGGAGCCGGCCTACAACGTGGTGCTGGAACCCGGCATGTTCTTCACGATCGAGCCCATGATCAATCTGGGCCGTCCGCAGGTGAAAGTGCTCTCCGACGGCTGGACCGCCGTGACCCGCGACCGCTCCCTCTCGGCGCAGTTCGAGCACATGGTGGGCGTGACGGAAACCGGGGTGGAGGTCTTCACCTACTCGCCCAAGGGGCTGGACAAGCCGCCGTACAATCTCGCCTGAGGGCGGGGCGGAAAAAGCTACTTTGTATCTTTTCCGCCGCTGAGCTAAAGCTTCTTCGTTCCTTTGTCCGAGAGCGAAGATTCATGCCAGCATGAGCGGCGACGACACTCCCCATTATCACGGCCATCGCGACCGCCTGCGCGCCCGTTTCATGGAAATGGGCGGGGATTCCCTGCCGGATTACGAACTCCTGGAGCTCGTGCTCTTCCGCTCCATTCCCCGCCGGGACGTGAAGCCGCTGGCCAAGGACCTCATCCGGCGCTTCGGCACCTTCGCCGAGGTTCTGGCAGCCGTCCCTGCGCGGCTTCTGGAGGTCGAGGGCATCAGCGAGAAGGTCGTCGCCGACCTGAAGATCGTCGAGGCCTCGGCCCGGCGCCTCGCCAAGGGCGAGGTGGCGAAGCGGACGGTCCTGTCCTCCTGGGCATCGGTGCTCGATTACTGCCGGACGGCCATGGCCTTCATGGACAAGGAGCAGTTCCGCCTGCTCTTCCTCGACAAGCGCAATGCGTTGATCGCCGACGAGGTACAGCAATCCGGAACCGTGGATCATACGCCCGTCTATCCCCGCGAGGTGGTGAAACGGGCCCTCGAACTCTCCGCCTCCGCCCTGATTCTCGTCCATAATCATCCCTCGGGAGATCCCACCCCGTCCGCCGCCGACGTCAAGATGACGCGGGAGATCATCGAGGTGGCGAAGCCCCTGGGCATCACGGTTCACGATCACATCATCGTCAGCCGCGAGGGACACGCGAGCCTGAAGGGGCTGCGCCTGATCTGAGTTCCGGAAAGCGGAAGGGCCGTTTCTAGAGCCTTTTCCATGAACTTCGGTTCACGGAAAAGGCATTTGTTGTTTGAGAAAGACGCCTTTTCTTCGCAAAACCGGCATCCACTTTTGCGGAAAAGGCTCTAGCGCATCGTGCGAAAAGTGGCCCCGGTTTTTCGCAGGAACGATGCGCTCTCTCCAAGAAGGGAGCATCGAATCCGATCCCAAAAGTGCAAATCCACTTTTGGGCCCGATGCTCTAGAGAAACGTGTCGAGCCCCGTGAAGATGGCGTAGACGAAGCCCAGGCTCAGCACCATGCCGATGGAGCCGATGATCAGCCCGCCGATGATGACCAGGCCGTCCCGCTCCACGAGGCCCAGGCCCACGAGGCAGACGGCCAGGCCGAGCGGGATCTGGCCCACGAAGGGGGGAGCGAAGAGGAGCCCCAGGGCCAGCACCAGGATAATCACCCCCATGACGCGCATGGCGAGCGGCGTGTCGAGGAAGGTCATGCGCGGGCGCGAGAAGCGCTCCAGCCTTCGGAAGGCCGGCATGGCCCGGCCTACGGCCCGCTCCACGTCCGCGCGGGCCAGAGAGCGATTCATCAGCGTCCCGGGGAGCCAGGGAGCGTCGCGGCCGAACACGATCTGGATGGCGACCAGGGCCAGGAGCAAGCCGCAGACCAGCGGGATCGGCGGCGGCATCGGCAGGCAGTTCGGCAGGCCGAGCAGGACGATGAGCAGCGCGAAGGCCCGGTCCTGCAGGACGGCCATGATGTCCCGTACGGTCAGGCGATCACCCGGCTGGGATGCAAGGGCAAGCAGGATTTGCGATGTTCGAGCGTTGGAAAACAAGGAGCCCTGGCCAGTTCGAGGCGACGAGCCTCTCTATCGCATCGGGCCCGAAAGTGAAATGCACTTTTGGGCACCGTCCTATGCGCGCTCTCGAGGAAAGGACGGGATCCGGAGGCGATCCGGCAGTCCCGTCGGCGAAAACCCTCAGCCCCCTATCTGCGCAGGATGCTCCCTTCTTGGAAAGAGCGCATCGTTTGAGCGGACCCGAAGGGCCGCACGATGCGCTAAGGTGCGCGGCCCGCCGGGTCCGCACGATGCGCTAGTGAATGTTGATCTCCCCTGAAACGGCCCTGAACTCGGCTGGGCGGATCAGCTGCGCATGGGTGATCGTCACCGAGTGAAGGGGACCGGCCAGCTCCCGCTTCCAGAAATCCAGGAAGTCGATGAGAACGGGGAAGCGGGGAGCCAGATCGTAGTCCTGCCAGATATAAGTCTGGAGGAGCGCCGGATGGTCCGGAATCCGGTAGAGAATCTGGGCAGTCGTCAGCCCGTAGCCTTCCATTTGTCGGATGAAGTCCTTGGATGCCATGCGAACTCCTTCTCTCCTTGAGGAGGCAGGCAGGCACCCGATCAGAGGGCCATGTCCCGCCCTATGCTCAAGGCTCAACCTTGCTCGCAAACTCCAGTTCCCGCAAGACGCCGAAGAATGCCCGGCCGAGAGCATCGGACGTGAAAAGTGGAAACCACTTTTGGGATCGCATCCGATGCTCCCTTCATAGATGAGCGCAGCGTTGCAAGCGGACCCGGCGGGCCGCGCGATGCGCTAGGGTCGGGCAGGCGCGATCTGCTTGTGGAAATAGGTCGTGTCGCACAGCCCCCCTTGCGGCCACAGGGCATAGTTCGGGATGACGCCGACGCGCTGCCAGCCGAGACGGGTATAAAGGCGCTCCCCGTCGCTTCCGGTCACGGTATCCAGCACGAGCACCGACTTGCCCGCCATCCTGGCCGCGTCTTCGGCGGCCCGCATGAGAGCCGCGCCGACGCCCCGCTTCCGGGCCCTGCGACGCACCAGCATCTTGGCGATGTCCGCCCGATGAGGCTGATTTTCCGGCTGATCGAGGATCACCTGCACGGTGCCCACGATGTCTGCGCCGTCCTCCGCCACGAGCAGGATGCGCTCCCCCGCGGCGACGCCTTCAACCACCCGGCCCCAGAAGGCCCCGGCCTTGTCCCGCGTCATCGGCAGCATGAAGCTGACGGACGCGCCGCCCTCCACGCAATCGATCAGAACATCGGACAATGCCCCGAGCTGCAGGGTCGCCTCGCGCGGCGACAGGATACGGATCGCGACGGTTTCGCTCATGAAAACTCCCTCACCGGATCGGGGGTTTGGCCCCGGCGGTCAATGCCACAAGATAACGGGCCTGCTCCCCGGACGGATTGCGGAAGATGGTCGGCTGCTCGATGTCCATGCACAGGCAGTCGCCGCCGAAAAGCCGGTAGGTTTCGTCGCCGAGCCCGACCTCGATCTCGCCTTCGACGATCCAGATCTGCTGGCTGACGCCGACCGTGCGGCGGCCGGTGTCGTAGGCCACGCGCGCTCCGGCGGGCAGGATCACCTCGGCGAGTTCCAAGAGAGACGGAAAGCCCGGAGGCGACAGGTTGCGCCGCAGATATCCGCTGTCCGGATCGCGCCAGACGCGCTGGTCGGCCCGGCGCGCCAGCGGCGCGGCGACGGCGCTCGCCCTCTCGGCGAACAGGGACGCGAGAGTGACGCCCAGGCCCGCAGCGAGCTTGTCGAGAACCGCCGCCGTCGGGCTGCTCTCCTCGCGCTCGATGAGCGAGATCATGGAGCGGCTGACGCCCGTGCGCTCGGCCAGAGCATCGAGCGTCAGGCCTTGCTCGGTTCTCAATCCACGGAGCCGTTCGGCGAGATGCGCGTTGATGCTGGGGGCTTCTTCCATGAAAATAGAATGCATTTCCATTATCCTGGAGTCAATGCTATCCGGCCGGAACCCGCTTGACGATTACGACTTGCATGAACACACGAACCTGCCTCCATGAGGCCCGATCGGAGAGGAGATGACCCGGAATGCGCTTCGCCTTTGCGGGAATCGATTTTCTCGGGGACGTTTTCGAAACCCTGATCGGCAGGGGCTGGAGGCCCCTGAAACTGTTCAGCCGGCCCTGCGACGGCATCTACGATTTCAACGAGACCACCGTCTCCCGCGCCAGAGCCTTGCGCATCCCGGTCCAGATGTCGCGCATCGCCCCCTCCGACATAGCGGGGCTGAAGGCGATGGGCTGCGATGCCCTGATCGTGGCGGGCTATCCGTGGCTCGTGAAGGGCTGGGAACAGCACCTCCCCTACGCGCTCAACTTCCATCCCTCGCCGCTTCCCGATGGGCGGGGTCCCTACCCTCTCTTCAAGGCGATTCTCGACGGGCTTCCCGAATGGGGCGTCACGGCCCACGCTCTCGCGCCCGCCTTCGACACCGGTGCGATCCTCACTCAGAAGCGCTTCGCCCTGAGCCCGCGGGAAACCCACGACACGCTCCTGGCCAAATGCCAGATCGCCGCGAAGGAGATCGCCGCGCAGGTGGCCGAGGACCTTCCCGGGCTTTGGCGGGAGGCGCGCCCGCAGGGTCCGGGCACCTATTGGCCGAGGATCACCCAAGCCGAACGGACGATCGACTGGACGGGGAGCGTCGAGGACGTGCTGCGCACCATCCGGGCCTTCGGGTCCATCGAGGCCTTCGGTCAGGTCGATTCCCGCTACGTCTATGTCTGGGAGGCCGCGGGCTGGCGCGAGGAACACCCCTACAGACCGGGAACCCTCGTCCACAGGCACCGCAGGCACATGGTGGTGGCGGCGAGCGACGGCCTCGTGCAGATCACCGGCTGGAGCCCATTTGCGCCGGGACCGGCGCGCGGATCCTGAGGAGCGGGCTCACAGCCCGTGATAGAGCCGCCCCTGATAGGCGAGCGCCGGCTTCGTCTCGCCCAGCCGGACGCTCACGATCTCGCCGATGATGACGTGATGCGTGGCGACCACCCGGGCGTCGCACAGGCGGCAATCGAAGGAGACGAGACTGGTGGCAAGGGCGGGCGCGCCGGTGACGAGCTTGCCCCACTCGCCCTTCGAGAAGCGGGCCGGGCCGTGCAGCTCGGTGCGTCCGGCGAAGACATCCGCCAGATCCTGATCCGACGCGGCCAGGACGTTCACGCAGAAGGCCCGGTTGGTGAGAAGCGCCTGCGCCGAGCGGGCCGCCGTGTTCACGCAGACCAGAAGCGAAGCGGGACTGTCGGTGACCGGCGTGACGGCGGTCGCGGTGAACCCGGCCGGGCCCGAGGGCCCGTCGGTGGTGACCACGTGAACGGCTGCGGCAACGCGGCTCATGCCCTCACGGAAGAGGACGGGATCGACGCCATGTGCACCGGTTTCGGCGAGGGGGGGAGCAGGAGTCTTCAACATTTTATTCCAGGAAACCTCTCCCACTCTTTCGAGCGGAGCACAAGGCCGTACCGGACCATATGGGGCTCGCGGAAAGGCTTTAAAAGCCACCCTTTGCGCCCTGCCTCCCGTTAGGTCAATCGCTGCCGCGTATTCCATCAAAGTTGTAGATCCGATCCATAACTCTGCGTTGTCGAACGAAAAAGCGTTTGCTAGAGACGCGCTTAAGCAAACGTCCGGCTTGGCCTCGCACCCGCATCGTGCTTTGCTGAGACGTGTTCCCAAGCAAAGACCCGCTTCCAGAGGGCTAAGGGTAGGACATGGAAATTTTTGTGCAGCAGCTCATCAATGGGCTGACGCTGGGGTCGATCTACGGCCTCATCGCCATCGGCTATACGATGGTCTTCGGTATCATCGGCATGGTGAACTTCGCCCACGGCGACGTCTTCATGCTTTCCGCATTCATCGCGCTCATCTTCTTCCTGATCCTGACGACATGGCTCGGGATCTCGTCAGTCGCGCTGGCGCTCTTTCTCGTGCTCATCATCGCGATGGTGCTCACCTCCCTGTGGGGCTGGGCCATCGAGCGGGTCGCCTATCGGCCCCTCCGCGGCTCGTTCCGCCTCGCGCCGCTGATCTCGGCCATCGGCGTCTCGATCTTCCTCTCCAACTTCGTTCAAGTCGCCCAGGGCGCGCGCAACAAGCCGACTCCGCCCATGATCCGCGACGTGATCGTCCTATTCCAGGGGGAGAGCGGGTACAACGTAGCCATCTCCTACAAGCAGATCATCATCATGGCGGCGACCGCCGTCCTGCTCTCGATCTTCTGGTACGTGGTCCAGAAGACGTCGCTGGGCCGCGCTCAGCGAGCCTGCGAGCAGGACCGCAAGATGGCCGCCCTCCTCGGCATCAACGTCGACCGCACGATTTCGCTCACCTTCGTGATCGGTGCGTCGCTGGCGGCGGTCGCTGGCACCATGTATCTTCTGTATTATGGCGTCGTGAGCTTCGCCGACGGCTTCGTGCCGGGCGTCAAGGCCTTTACCGCGGCCGTTCTGGGCGGAATCGGCTCGCTGCCGGGCGCCGTTCTCGGCGGGCTGATCATCGGTCTCATCGAGACCTTCTGGTCGGCTTACTTTTCGATCGAGTACAAGGATGTGGCCGCCTTCTCGATCCTGGCCATCGTCTTGATCTTCATGCCCTCCGGCATTCTCGGACGGCCTGAGGTCGAGAAGGTTTAAGGAGCCGCGAACATGAACGCTCCTTCCATCACCACCTCGTCCCAGACGCAGGCCGTCACGAGAACCTTCGACCTGAAGGCCGCCCTCAAGGACGCCTTCAAGACGGCCCTGATCACCTTCGGCCTGTGCATTCCGATCCTGTCCTTCAAGACGGAGCAGAGCGGAGCCGACCTGTTCCTGGTCTCCCGCTGGGGTCTGGCCCTGACGATCACGGCCATCGTGTTTGGCATGCGCCTTCTGGTCCACGCCTTCACGGCGTCGCGCGCCTACCGGCAGGCCACGCCCAGCCCCAAACAGGCGACGGAACTCGTTCACGCCCAGCCGAGCGCGTTCCAGCACGTCTCGAAATTCGCCATTCCGTTCTTCCTCGGCGTGGCGATCGCCTTCCCGATCCTGATCTATCTCGTCCAGGGCGGGCTGAACGAATCCCGCTACTGGATCGACCTCGGCATCCTGATCCTCACCTATGTGATGCTCGGCTGGGGCCTCAACATCGTGGTGGGCCTCGCGGGCCTGCTCGACCTAGGCTATGTCGCCTTCTACGCGGTCGGCGCCTATTCCTACGCTCTCCTGTCGACGACCTTCGGGCTGTCGTTCTGGATCTGCCTGCCGCTCGCCGGGATCCTGGCCGCGTTCTGGGGCATGATCCTGGGCTTCCCGGTGCTGCGCCTGCGCGGCGACTATCTTGCCATCGTGACGCTGGCCTTCGGTGAGATCATCCGGCTCGTTCTCATCAACTGGGTGGACCTCACCAACGGGGCCGCGGGCATTTCCTCGATCCCGCGCGCGAGCTTCTTCGGCATCCCGTTCACCGCAGGCGAAGGCGGCTTCGCGGCGACCTTCGGGCTCGAATTCAACGGCATGCACAGGATCATTTTCTCCTACTACCTGATCCTGGCGCTCGCGCTTTTGACGAACTTCGTCACCATGCGCCTGCGCAAGCTGCCCGTGGGACGCGCCTGGGAAGCCTTGCGCGAGGATGAGATCGCCTGTCGCTCGCTCGGCATCAACACCACCAACACCAAGCTGACGGCGTTTGCCATCGGGGCCATGTTCGGCGGCTTCGCGGGATCGTTCTTCGCGGTTCGTCAGGGCTTCGTCTCCCCGGAAAGCTTCAACTTCCTGGAATCGGCGATCATTCTGGCCATCGTGGTCATGGGCGGCATGGGCTCCCAGATCGGCGTCGCCATCGCGGCCATCGTGCTCGTCGGCGGCCCCGAGGTTCTGCGTAATCTGACCTTCCTGAAGGCCGTGTTCGGCGAGGGCTTCGATCCGAACGAGTACCGCCTGCTGATCTTCGGCGCCGGCATGGTGGCCATGATGGTCTGGCGTCCGCGCGGACTGATTTCGGAACGTGAACCCTCGGTGATCTTGAAAGAGCGCAAGGCCATTTCCGGCTCGCTCGTGAAGGAAGGACACGGCTAATGCGCTGGCACCAGGATCCCATCCTCGACGTGCAGCATCTCACGATGCGCTTCGGCGGCCTCGTCGCCATCAACGACCTCTCGTTCCAGGCCGGGCGCGGCGACATCACCGCGCTCATCGGCCCCAACGGCGCCGGCAAGACGACGGTCTTCAACTGCATCACCGGCTTCTACAAGCCGACCGAAGGCATGCTCGCGCTGCGCAAGCCCGACGGCTCCCACCTGTTGCTGGAGAGGCTTCCAGGCTTCGACATCAACTGGAAGGCCAAGGTGGCCCGCACCTTCCAGAACATCCGCCTGTTCTCCGGCATGACCGTGCTCGAGAACCTGCTGGTGGCGCAGCACAACCCGCTGATGATCGCTTCGGGTTTCACCTTCCTGGGCGTTCTCGGGATCGGCGGCTATCGCAAGGCCGAACGGGAGGCGATCGAGAAGGCGAAGTTCTGGCTGGAGAAGACCCGGCTCATGCACCGGGCCGACGATCCGGCCGGCGACCTGCCCTACGGCGATCAGCGCCGTCTGGAGATCGCCCGCGCCATGTGCACGGACCCGCTCCTGCTCTGCCTCGACGAGCCGGCGGCGGGCCTCAATCCGCGCGAGTCGCTGGAACTGAACGAACTCCTGCTCTCGATCCGGAAGGATCACGGCACCTCGATCCTCCTGATCGAACACGACATGTCCGTCGTCATGGAGATTTCGGATCACGTGGTGGTGCTCGATTACGGCACCAAGATCTCGGACGGCCTGCCGGCCGAGGTGCGCAACGATCCCAAGGTCATCGCCGCCTATCTGGGCGTGGCCGATGAGGAAGAGATGCAGCAAGTCGTAGCGGAGATCGGCGCATGACCGCTGGAGCAAGCATTCAACAGACCGCGCTCGACGCGGGCCGTCAGCCGCTCCTGAGCGTGCGCGGCATCAAGACCTATTACGGCAACATCATCGCCCTCAAGGGCGTGGACATGGACGTCCATGAAGGCGAGATCGTCACGCTGATCGGCGCCAACGGGGCCGGCAAGTCGACCCTGATGATGACGATCTTCGGCAACCCGCGGGCGCGGGAAGGCACGATCACCTATGGGGGCCGCGACATCACCAGGATGCCGACCCACGAGATCGCCCGGCTCTCGATCGCCCAATCCCCCGAAGGGCGGCGCATCTTCCCGCGCATGACGGTCTTCGAGAACCTGCAGATGGGAGCCTCGATCAACGGCTTCGCCCATTTCGATCAGGACCTGGAGCGGGTCTGCACCCTGTTCCCGCGCCTGAAGGAGCGCCTGCAGCAGCGCGGCGGCACGCTGTCCGGCGGCGAGCAGCAGATGCTGGCCATCGCCCGCGCGCTCATGAGCCGTCCCAAGCTGCTGCTGCTGGACGAGCCGTCCCTGGGCCTCGCCCCCCTGATCGTGAAGCAGATCTTCACGATCATCAAGGAACTCAACGAGAAGGACGGGATGACCGTCTTCCTGGTGGAGCAGAACGCCTATCACGCCCTGAGGCTCGCTCACCGCGGCTACGTGATGGTGACGGGCAACATCACCATGAGCGGCACCGGCAGGGAGCTTTTGGAAGATCCGCAGGTCCGGGCGGCCTATCTCGAAGGAGGGCATCACTGATGCAGGGCATTCTCTACGAAGAGCCTTCGTTTGGGCTCTTTCTCCTCATCACCGTGCTGATGGGCGGCTGGGCGGCCTGGATGACCGGGCGGGCCATCGCCCTGACTTGGCGCCCGTTCTGGACGCTCCTTCTGTACCTGTTCATCCTCGGGGCGGCGGTGCGCTTCATTCACTTCGCCCTGTTCGGCGGGACGCTGCTGTCGGTCCACTACTACGCGGTGGACACGATCGTGCTGCTGATCATCGGCGCGCTCGGTTTCCAGTACCGCCGCGCCCGCATGATGACCACCCAGTACCGCTGGCTCTACGAGCGGAGCGGCCCCTTTTCCTGGCGGGAAAAGGCTTCTGCGACAAAGGGCTAAGCGCAAAAGATTCCCAGGTGACAACGGTTCAAAAAACGGCATGATGTTACCTTGGATGACGGGTTTCCCGTCAAACCGGCCCCACGAGGAAGAGGGGCCTAATAAAACCACCCAGAGGAGTGACCTCATGAAAAAACTGCTGTTGACCAGCGTAGCGCTTGGTCTTGGCCTCGCCTTCTCCAGCGCGGCCAGCGCGCAGATCAAGATCGGCGTCGCTGGTCCCATCACCGGCCCGAACGCGACCTTCGGCGCCCAGCTGAAGAACGGCGTCGAGCAGGCTGTGGCGGACATCAACGCCGCTGGCGGCATCAATGGCCAGAAGCTGGAACTCGTCGTCGGCGACGACGTGTCCGATCCGAAGCAGGGCGTGTCGGTGGCGAACAAGTTCGCGGCCGAAGGCGTGAAGTTCGTCGTCGGCCACTTCAACTCCGGCGTCTCGATCCCCGCCTCCTCGGTCTATGAGGAAGCCGGCATCGTCCAGGTTTCGCCCGCTTCGACCAACCCGACCTTTACCGAACGCGGCCTGTGGAACACCTTCCGCACCTGCGGTCGCGACGACCAGCAGGGCGGCGTCGCCGGCGCCTACCTCGCCGACCACTTCAAGGGCAAGAAGGTCGCGGTCATCCACGACAAGACCCCCTACGGCAAGGGCCTCGCCGACGAGACGATGAAGGCCATGAACGCCAAGGGCCTGAAGGAAGTCGTCTATGAAGGCATCAACCCGGGCGAGAAGGACTATTCGGCTCTCGTCTCGAAGCTGAAGCAGGCCGGCGTCGACGTCGTCTATTACGGCGGCCTCCACACGGAAGCCGGCCTCATCATCCGCCAGATGCGCGACCAGGGCCTGAACGCCCCGCTCATGTCGGGTGACGGCATCGTGTCGGCGGAGTTCACCTCCATCGCCGGTCCGGGCGCCGAAGGCACCCTGATGACCTTCGCTCCCGATCCGCGCAAGAACGCGGCCGCTAAGGACGTCGTCGCGAAGTTCCGCGCGAAGAACTACGAGCCCGAAGCCTACACCCTGTACTCCTACGCTGCGACCCAAGTTCTGGCCGAGGCCGCCAAGCAGGCCGGCAGCACCGACGGCAAGAAGGTCGCCGACGCCCTCAAGGCCGGCAAGCCCTTCAAGACTGTGATCGGCGATCTCACCTTCGACAAGAAGGGCGACATCACCCGTCCGGACTACGTCATGTACGTCTGGAAGAAGGGCGCCGACGGCAAGATCGATTACACCGGCAACGAAGTCGGCATGTAATCAATCGTTTGATCGGTCGGCTTCGCGCCGATCGAACGGACCCGCCCTGGCGACAGGGCGGGTTTTTTCATGGGAAGCACTGCCCATTTTTGCATTCGATGCTCTAACACTTTGGCTCGCGCATCTTTTCACGCAAAACCGGTGCCCACTTTTGCGTTCGATGCTGTCAGTTTATGTTTTGGAGCATCTCTTCACGCAAAACCGGTGCCCACTTTTGCGTTCGATGCTCTGGCACGGAACCGATCATGCCCGCCCTGACCCTGCACCTTCTCGAGAGCCCTTATGCGGTCTGCCGCCTGCCGGCGGGTGCCGCCGCCCCTTCCCCTCAGCCCGGCTCCTTCTCCCTGCTTATCCAGGCGGTCGAGGAAACGACCCTGGTCTGCCCTCTCGACCAGGCTCCCAGCCACGCCGAGATCGATTCAGGGTGGCGGTGCTTTCGCATCCTGCAGGTCTTCGACTTCAGCACCGCCGGAATCCTCGCCTCCGTCCTCGCCCCTCTCGCACGATCGGGCATCGGCATCTTCGCCTCCTCCACGTTCAGCACCGATTACGTGCTGGTGAAAGCAAGCGACCTGGACGGTGCCGTCGAGGCCCTCACTGCTGCCGGGCACACGGTCACGGCCTGAATTCAGGCGCGCTCGATCCGGGCCGCGAAGCAGCCGCGGCGCGCGAAATGGGCATCCACATGGGCGACCTGCGGATCGGCCAGGAAGCGTTCGATCACCCTTATAACCGCATCTCCCTCCGCCACCTCGGCATCGACGATCAGGTGCGCCCTGTCATAGGCGCGCAGGGACAAGAGACTGTTCCGCAGAATCGGAGCCAGCTCACCCCGGTAATGCCCGGTCGCGCCCGAGCGACTGACGAAGATCGGCCCGCTGGCGCGATAGGGCGAGGAGGGATCGGGCTGGTGGACATGATTCAGGAGGATCAGCTCCTCGCCCACGGCCACCCGCGTCAATGAGATGCGGCAGGGATAGGCGTCGGCCTCGTCCGCATGGACGCGCTGCGCGCCAATGGCCTGAAGCTCATCGTCGCTGAGCCGGAAGAGCGGAGCGAAAGTCTCGGCCTCGAGGCCGCGCATCTGGAAGGTCATGAATGATCTCCTTGGTCTGGATCATTCCATGTGCGCTCTTCGTCGCCAGGAGCGCGACCCGTTTCCTGTGACGGCCTCTCCCATACCGGCCTCGTTCGTCAGGGCTCGCCCGTCATGGTCGCACGAGTTGCGGCCATCCACGTCTTGGGAACCACGGGCGCACCGTGCGAAAAAGTGGATCCCGCTGTTCCCGTCCGAAGCGCTAACCCAAGGTGCCCAGGACCGGGAATGTTTCGAGGAGCCAGAACGACATATTCGTGATCCAGCCGGTCAGGAAGGCGATCCCGGTGAGGATCATCAGGATGCCCATGACCTTTTCCACGAGCCCGAACCGGGATCGCATGCGCTTGAGAAGGGCCACGAAGGGCTTCATGGCGAAGGCCGCGAGGAGGAAGGGAATGCCGAGGCCAGCCGAATAGGCGGCGAGCAGCATGGCGCCGTAGGAGACGCTGTTCTCAGATCCGGCCACCGCCAGGATGGCGGCCAGAACCGGCCCGATGCAGGGCGTCCAGCCGAACGCGAAGGCGAGGCCCATCACATAGGCGCCCCAGAGGCCCACCGGCTTCTCGACCGAGAACCGCGCCTCCCGGTAGAACAGGCCGATCCTGAAAACCCCGAGGAAGTGCAGGCCCATCACGATGATGGCGATCCCCGCGACGGTGCTCAGCACGTCGAGATATTGCCGGATCACCTGCCCCAGCGCGGATGCGGTCGCGCCCAGGAGCACGAACACGGTTGCAAACCCTGCGACGAACAGCAGGGCGGCCAGGATCGCGCGGCGGCGGACCGCCCTGTCGTCGCCCGCGTGGAGCTGGTCGAAGGTGGTGCCTGCGAGGAACGACAGATAGGGCGGCACCAGCGGCAGAACGCACGGGCTGAGAAAGCTGATGAGGCCGCCGAGGGCCGCGGCAGGAAAGGACACGCTGAGCATGACGCCTTCTAGCCCTTTCCGGACAGAGGAGAAAGCCGGTGGATGCAGAGCTCGCCTGCTTGTGAAGCCGCGCGTTTTGGAGTTGCCTTGGGGAATGACGGATTTACGCAATCTCATCACCGACGTCGCGGGCCTTCGGGTCGGCAACACCCATGACGCGGCCCTCGCCTCGGGCGTCACGGCCGTGCTGTTCGACGAGGCCGTCGTGGCGTCCTACGCCGTCAACGGCGGCGCTCCGGGAACGCGGGAGACGGATCTGCTCGAACCCGACAAGGCCGTGGCCGGCGTCAACGCCATCGTCCTGTCGGGCGGGTCCGCCTTCGGCCTCGATGCGGCCGGCGGCGTGCAGGCGTTCCTGCGAGAAAAGGGCATCGGCTTCGCGGTCGGCTCCGCGCTCGTGCCTCTCGTCCCGCAGGCGATCACCTTCGACCTGCTCAATGGCGGCAACAAGGATTGGGGCCGTTTCCCGCCCTATCGCGAGCTCGGCTACGAGGCCGCCCGGGCTGCGGATCTCGACTTCTCCCTCGGCACGGCCGGTGGTGGATACGGCGCCACGACCGTCGACCTGAAGGGAGGTCTCGGCTCAGCCAGCGCCGTGACGGAGGCGGGACATACGGTCGGCGCGCTCGTCATCGTCAATGCCCTGGCCTCGACCCTGATCGGCGACGGGCCGCATTTCTGGGCGGGGGCCTACGAAGAGGACCGGGAGTTCGGAGGGCTGGGCTTTCCTTCCAGGATCACGCCCGAGATGCGAAGGCTCGACTGGAAAGGCCGCGTCCGGCAGACGCCCCCGCCCCTCTCGACGACCATTGCGCTCGTGGCCACGGATGCTCTCCTCACCAAGGCGCAGGCCAAGCGCCTCGCGGTCGTCTCCCATGACGGCCTCGCCAAGGGCCTGCGTTTCGCTCATGCGCTCTTCGACGGCGACACGGTCTTCTCGGCCGCGACCGGGCGCAGGCCCCTGAGGGACGAGGCGGCGGATTTCATCGAGATCGGGGCCGTCGCGAGCGACTGCCTCGCCCGCGCCATCGCCCGCAGCATCTACGAGGCCACCGCCCTGCCCTTTACCGGCGCGCTGCCCGCCTGGAAGGACAGGTTCGGCGGGCTCGTGGGGGATTAGGATTGCAGCTCGTCATCCCCGGGGCTTGACTCGGGGATCCACGTCTTCTGACGTTGCGCCTCCAAAACGTGGATGGCCGGGACGAGCCCGGCCATGACGTGCGGGATACCGCAGGAACCCTTTAGCGCATCGTGCGGACCCAGCGGGCCGCTCGCAACGATCCGCTCCTCCAAGAAGAGAGCATCGGACCCAAAAGTGGTGTCCACTTCCCGCGTCCGAGGCTCTAGAACCGATCGACGCGGTAGGGCTTCGGATCCACCACCGGCGTTTCGCCCGTGATCATCTCGGCCAGCAGGCGGCCCGTGACCGGGCCGAGGGTCAGGCCGTGATGGGCGTGACCGAAGCCGAACCACAGGTTCTTGTGGCGGGGAGCCTTGCCGATGATCGGCATCATGTCGGGCGTGCAGGGGCGCATGCCCATCCACGGCTCCGGATCGACCCGCCCGCCGAGCGGGAAGAACTCGCGGGCGATCGGCTCGGCGCGGTCAAGCTGCACCGGTGTCTTGGGCGCATCGCGCACCGCGAATTCGGCGCCCGTGGTGAGGCGGATGCCCTTGAGCATGGGGGCCAGGAAGTAGCCGCGGTCGAAATCCAGGGTCGGCCGGTTCAGCACCGCATTGCCTTCCGGCTGGTAATGCATGTGATAGCCGCGCTTGACCGCGAGCGGCAGGTCGTAGCCCAGGCGCTTCGTCACCACGTCCGCCCAAGCGCCGAGGGCGATGACCACCGCGTCCGCCTCCACCGGGCCGTTCTCGGTCTGGACGCGCCATCCGGTCGGGGTTTCCTCCAGGGTCTTGGCGTCGCCCGCCGCCAGCTCGCCGCCGAGGCGCTCGAACAGGCCCACATAGCCCATGGTGAGCAGGTGGGGATCGCTGACCGAAGCCGGATCCGTCCAATGGATGCCGCCCTTGGTCGAAACCTTGATGTGCGGTTCGCGCTCCGCCACGCCCCTGGTGTCGAGGGCATCGAAATTCACGCCGAAATCGCGCTTCACGGCCTCGGCGTCGCGGAACTGCTGGTCCCGGGTCTTCTCGTCACGGAAGACCTTCATCCAGCCCGTCGGGCGGATCAGATGCGTCGAGCCCGATTCCTCGGCCAGCGCCATGTGCTCGGTGACGCTGCGCTCGATGAGCGGCGCGTACATGCGCGCGATCGCCTTGTGCTGGGCGGGACGGGAATGCATCCAGTACTGGAGCAGGAAGGGCGCGATCTTCGGAAGCGCGCTCCAGTGATAGTGGGCGTCGATGGTGTTGTTCAGCGCATAGCGCAGCAGCGCCCCGAAATCGTGCGGAAAACCGTAAGGATATACGCCCTCGCGCTGGATGAGGCCGGCATTGCCGAAAGAGGTTTCCTCACCGGGCTTGCGCTTGTCGACGAGGAGAACCGAGCGGCCGCGCTTCTGCAAATGCACGGCAATCGACACGCCGACAATGCCGGCGCCAAGAACAATCACATCCTTACGCATGAAGCCCTGCCTGTCTTGTTTCCTCTCGCGGGGAGAGCGGAGCTTTCCGCCCCGTTGCAGACGGAGTTGTACCCTTGTTCCATCGAGGCCGTCCACGCAATTCGTGCGGCAAAAACGCCTCTCCCCAGGCAAGTGGTATTCAATTGGATCATGACATTCGCGAAAGCCCGTTGCGGCCGAAGAGGACGCATGGTACCGCGCCTGCCATGACACGCCCGCTTCTCATCGCCCCCTCCATTCTCGCCTCCGACTTCTCGAAGCTCGGCGAGGAAATCCGCGCCATCGACGCCGCTGGCGCCGACTGGATCCACGTCGACGTGATGGACGGCCATTTCGTGCCCAACATCACCATCGGTCCCGACGTTGTGAAGGCCCTGCGGCCGCACACCTCGAAGGTGTTCGACGTTCATCTGATGATCGCCCCGGTCGATCTCTATCTCGAGGCCTTCGCCAAGGCGGGAGCGGACATCATCAGCATCCACGCGGAGGCCGGACCGCACCTGCACAGGTCCCTCCAGACCATCCGCAAACTCGGCAAGAAGGCCGGCATCGTCCTCAACCCGGGCACTCATGAGGCCACGATCGAGCCGGTGCTGGACGAGGTGGACCTGATCCTCCTCATGACGGTCAATCCCGGATTCGGCGGTCAGGCCTTCATCCCGTCCGTCTGCCCGAAGCTCCGGCGGATCAAAGCCATGGTCGGCGACCGGGACATCGACATCGAGATCGATGGCGGCGTCACGCCCGAGACGGCCCCTCTGGTCGCGGAAGCGGGAGCCAACGTCCTGGTGGCCGGCTCCGCCGTCTTCAAGGGCGGCCCCGACGCCTACGCCCCGAACATTACCGCCATTCGCGAGGCCGCCGCGAAGGCACGTTGAGATCGACAGGGGATCGTGCTACCGCGCGGGCACATCACCCGCGTGGAAGTTGAAGAGCCATGATCCCCCGTTACAGCCGTCCCGAGATGGTGGCCATCTGGTCGCCCGAAACGAAGTTCCGCATCTGGTTCGAGATCGAGGCCCATGCCACCACGGCGCTCGCCAATCTCGGCGTGGTGCCCAAGGAAGCGGCCGAGAAGGTTTGGGAGCTGGGCTCCAAGGCCACCTTCGACGTGGAGCGCATCGACTCCATCGAGCGCGAGGTGAAGCACGACGTCATCGCCTTCCTGACGCATCTGGCCGAGATCGTCGGTCCCGAGGCCCGCTTCGTCCACCAGGGCATGACATCCTCGGACGTGCTCGACACCACCTTCAACGTGCAGCTCGCCCGGGCCACCGACATCCTCCTGCGCGACATGGACGAGCTGCTCGCCGCCATCAGGCGCCGCGCCTTCGAGCACAAGATGACGCCGACCATCGGCCGCTCGCACGGCATCCATGCGGAGCCCACCACCTTCGGCCTCAAGCTCGCCCAGGCCTATGCGGAATTCGAGCGCTGCAAGCTGCGCCTGATCGAGGCGCAGCGGGAGATTTCCACCTGCGCCATCTCGGGGGCGGTCGGCACCTTTGCGAATATCGACCCGAGCGTGGAGGAATACGTGGCCGAGCGGATGGGCCTGCAGGTCGAGCCGGTCTCGACCCAGGTCATTCCCCGCGACCGTCACGCCATGTATTTCGCGACACTGGGCGTGATCGCCTCCTCCATCGAGCGGCTGGCGACGGAAGTCCGCCACCTGCAGCGCAGCGAGGTCCTTGAGGCGGAGGAGTATTTCTCGGCGGGCCAGAAAGGCTCCTCGGCCATGCCGCACAAGCGCAACCCGGTGCTCACGGAAAACCTCACCGGCCTTGCCCGGATGGTGCGCGCCTATGCGATCCCGGCCATGGAGAACGTGGCGCTCTGGCACGAGCGGGACATCTCGCATTCGTCCGTCGAGCGCATGATCGGCCCCGATGCGACCGTCACGCTCGACTTCGCCCTGGCCCGGCTCACGGGTGTCATCGACAAGCTCGTGGTCTACCCTGAGAACATGCAGAAGAACCTGGACCGCCTCGGCGGCCTCGTGCATTCGCAGCGCGTTCTGCTGGCGCTCACCCAGAAGGGCGCCTCCCGCGAGGACGCCTATCGCCTGGTCCAGCGCAACGCCATGCCGGTCTGGCGCGGCGAAGGCGACTTCCTGACCCTTCTCAAGAACGATGCCGACGTGACCCGGTATCTGAAGCCCGAGGACATCGAGGCCTGCTTCGATCTGGGCTACCACTTCAAGCACGTGGACACGATTTTCACGCGGGTCTTCGGTTCCGCCAAGTCATAGCTCGCCCTCTGGACATTTTTGCCTAGCGCGCGACAATCCCCCCGTCGGAAGATCAACGGCAGGGGGATTGTATCCATGCTGTCAGAGAAGATCCTCGCCGCCGCCTTTGCGCAGGCCGTGAAGCGGGGCACCCTCAGAATGACCACCGCCAAGGGCCAGACGTTCACCTTTGGCGATGGCGGGCTCCCGGAAGTCGCGATCCGGTTCACGGACAGCGCGGCCGAAACGGCCCTTTGTCTCCACCCGGAACTGAAGCTCGGCGAATTGTTCGTAGAGGGCAGGCTCGTCATCGAGAAGGGCGATATCCTGGGCCTTCTCCAGCTCCTGCTTCAGGACACCCACGGCGAACTCGACGACCTGCCCCTCCACCGCCTGCGCAAGATCCGGCAATGGCTAACCCGGCGCGGCGAGAACGACGCCACCCGGTCCAAACGGAACGTCGCCCACCATTACGACCTCGACGGGCGGCTCTATTCCCTCTTTCTCGATAGCGACAAGCAGTATTCCTGCGCCTATTTCGATCATCCGGACGCGAGCCTCGAAGAGGCCCAGGCCGCCAAGAAACGGCACATCGCCGCGAAGCTCCTGGTGGAGCGGGGCCACAGCGTGCTCGATATCGGCTCCGGCTGGGGCGGCATGGCGCTCTACCTCGCACGGGTGGCGGGCGCGGGCCCGGTCAAGGGCGTGACCCTGTCGGAGGAGCAGCTCGACGTCTCGCGCAAGCGCGCCGCCACCGCGGGCATCGGGGAGCGGGTGAAGTTCGAGCTCGAGGATTACCGCGCCACGACCGGGCACTTCGACCGCATCGTCTCGGTCGGCATGTTCGAGCATGTTGGGCTGGCGTCCTACGACGATTATTTCCAGACCTGCCGCAAGCTCCTCAAGGACGATGGCGTGATGCTGCTGCACACCATCGGCCGGACCGGAAAGCCCTATCCGACCAATCCCTGGATCGCCCGCTACATCTTCCCGGGCGGCCACCTGCCGACCCTGTCGGAGATGATGCCTGCCGTCGAGCGCGCCGGGCTGGTGGTCACGGATGTCGAGATCCTGCGCCTGCACTACGCCTATACACTCCAGGCTTGGCGGGAGCGCTTCATGGCCCATCGGGACGAGGTCCTGAAGCTCTACGACGAGCGCTTCTGCCGGATGTGGGAGTGCTACCTCGCCATGTCGGAATCGGCCTTCCGCTGGCAGGACGCGGTGGTCTTCCAGGTCCAGCTGGCCAAGCGCAACGACGTGGTGCCCGTGACCCGCGACTACATCGCGGAGCGGGAAGCCGCGCTGAAGGAGGCCGAGAGAATGGAGCTGAAGCGCAGCGCGTGAGCGGGCGCGGGCGGGCCGCTCGAACGGCCCTCCGGCGTCGGATCCGATGCTCTGACCGCGCTTCGCCTTGTGGGAAGCCCCGGCACTCGCACAAGGTCTGTGCGGGCGCGCCTGCGTCATGAAAATTCCAGCCTGTATCCATGAAAGCCCTGACCTGCCACGGGCACAGGGATGGAGGATGCATATTGCTTCCGGCTGTCGTGGCGGAGGAAAGCACCGTGCATACGCCCGTGCGAAGCAACGACGGTGGAGAGGCCATGGCTGGAATCGCCGCTGGGAGCGGCAATCCCGGTTCCCTCGGCATTGCAACTCTCCGCATGCCCCGGCACGGCTTCATTCCACTTGCGGAAACCCGAGTAACTCCAATGGAGCCGCCATTCCCGAGACGACGATACACTCCTTCATAAAGGCGCGGAAAACTGTGGTTCCATCGGCAAGTTCATTCCAAAATGGCGGGGAGCGCTTGAAGACACGTCCTGGGGCATCTACCTCCGGCCTATGAAAACCTCCGATTGCGATATCCTCATCGTCCCCGGTTATGAAAATTCCGGCATCGACCACTGGCAGAGCCGGTGGGAGCGTCAGCTCTCGACCGCATCGCGCGTCGAGCAGGAGAACTGGGGCGCTCCCGACAAGGACAAATGGGCCGAGCGGATCGCTCGGGATGTGCAGCGCGCCGAACGGCCCGTCGTGCTCGTCGGCCACAGCCTCGGTGTCCTGGCGATCGTCCATGCCGCTCCTCTTCTTGCCCCCGGCAAGGTGAAGGGGGCCTTTCTGGTGAGCATGCCGGATGTGGAGCGGCCCGGTTTCATGCCCGCCATCGACCGCTCCTTCGCGCCGATCCCGCGCGATCCCCTGCCCTTTCCCTCGGTGCTGGTGGCAAGCCGCACGGATCCCCATTGCGACTACGAGAAGGCGGAGGACATCGCCTATGCCTGGGGCTCGTCCATCGTCGATGCGGGGGATGCCGGGCACCTGAACACCGAGAGCGGACACGGCCCCTGGCCCGAAGGCCTGATGCGCTTCGCAGGCTTCCTCAAGCGGCTGGCATAGAAACAGGCGGCTAGAGCAAATTGCATTCTGGCGGGATCAGAATGCTTGCTCTTTCTCTTTGGCGAAGCATCGTTTTTCGCGAAGAACCGGTTCCCACTTCTTCGCACGATGCTCTAGCACATCGTGCGGACTCGGCGGGCCGCGCTCGCGAAAAGTGGATCCGGTTTTTCGCGAACGTGGCCCTTCGGGTCCGCTCGCAACGATGCGCTCATCTAAGAAGAGAGTATCGGAGGGAATCTCAAAAGTGGGTTCCACTTCCCGCGTCCGATGCTCTGGCGCCAAAAAAGGCCCGACATCCGGGAGATGTCGGGCCATAATGGGGACAGACTCCGCAGGCTCACTCCAGAGCTTTTCCCCTTTGCGTGGACCGGCCCTCGTCCGAACCTTGCCGCGTTTTTGGGCGGCGGACCGGACCCACTTCACGAAAGTACAGGTTCTCCAGCGTTGGACGTGAGATCGAACCTGCGCCCGATGCTGTCAGTCTATGTTTTTGAGCATCTTTTCACGCAAAACCGGTCCCCACTTCCCGCGTTCGATGCTCTAATGAGGCGCCATGACGGGATCCGGCACCTTGTTCTTAACCGGCGGGATCTGGCGCAGATAGGCGAAGATCGCCTTCAGGTCTCCGTCCGTCATGTTCTTGAATGCGGGCCACGGCATGGGCGGAAGGATCGGCCGGCCCTGACCCTGGTGCTTGCCCGTGCGGATCGCCTGGATGAACTGCTGCTCCGTGAAATCCCTGAGAACGCCAGTCTCCGGATCGGGCGTGAGATTGGCCGAGTAGGACATGCCCCACGGCCCCGACCAGGCCGTCAGGGGCGCCGCATGAACGACCCAGGGACCGGAGGACGCGGGAGCCGGCGGCACCTGCATGCCCTGAGGATGGCCCGAGAGCATCCGGGTCATGTCGGGCTCGGGGCCATTGGCCCCCATCTTCATCGGCGTGTGGCAGTCATGGCAGCCCACGGCGTTCACCAGGTATTCCCCGCGCTTGACCTGCTGACTCTTGGCGGGTGCCTTGCTCTGCGCGAAGGCGCTTACAGGGGCCGACAACACGACGGCTGCTGCGAGCAGGACGATACGGCTTGACTTCATGGTTCCCTCATTCTGGTTGGGCGGTTTTCCTGGGCACTCCGGCAGACGATGCCGGGGGCTCCAGATCTCGAATCCACTGGGTGACGAGGCGGATGGCTTCCTCGTCCGTCATGGCGGTGGCTACGGGTGGCATCTGGACGATCGGATTGCGCGAGTTCATGCGCTGCAGCAGCACGCTGCGCTCCGGGTTTTGAGCTTCGACGCGCAGCGTCGCATCGGGCGCCTGCCCCGGGACATGGCCTTTGACCGGCCGTCCGACGGCCGT
The DNA here is from genome assembly GCF_041276405.1 of Microvirga sp. TS319. Taxonomy (NCBI): domain Bacteria; kingdom Pseudomonadati; phylum Pseudomonadota; class Alphaproteobacteria; order Hyphomicrobiales; family Methylobacteriaceae; genus Microvirga; species Microvirga sp. TS319. The sequence continues at coordinate 2,917,759 of NZ_JBGGGT010000002.1, forward strand.
CGCCATGGCGCGTTCGGGCGTTCCCGCTGCGGGGCTCTCCACATGCCGCAGCGAAAATCCGAGATTCCTCAGGGACCCCGCATCGTTGTGGCAATGGCTGCAATTGCCGTGGAGATAACCCAGCGCGGCCCGCTCGACGGGCGTCGCGCCCTGGATGACGGGCGGCTTGTCACGCAGGGCCTGCGGGAGCCGCTTCAGCAGCTTGTTGTCGACGAGGTAGTTCAGGTCGACGCCGGGCGCGGGCACGGGCTCGCCGTGGATGGCGTTCGAATCGCGCGCGGGCGACAACTGGAGCGCGCTGAAACCGAGCACCTGCGCAGGATGCCCCTGATGACAGGATTTGCAGTCGTTGACGCCGGGAATGAAGTGCGACCGTCCCCCGCCGAAATCATAGGCCCTTGCCTGGCCCTTCTCCGAAACGAGGCGGGCCTCGTCCTGATCCGCGTTCCAGGCATAGGTGGCGTAGAGCCAGGTGCCGTCCTCCTGCAGCTCCATGAATCGGGTCTCGATGCGGCGGCCGCCGAAGGAGAATTCCTTCCAGAACCGTGTTCCGACCGGGAACACCCACGCATCCGGATTGGAGCCGTTGATAGCCGCATGCGCCGGCAGCGAAATCCAGCGCTTCTTGGCCGCGCCGTCCGACCAGAGCGGATATTGCGGCGAAAATTCCAGATGACGCGGATCCACCCGATGCTCCGCGAAATCCGCGTAGAGTCCCGTCTCCTGCAGCAATTCGGGAGCGGACTTGACGGCCGGCCTGCGCGCGAGGGCGGAGTTGCCCAGAAGAGCCAGGGCCAGGAGAGCCGTAGCGGCGAGCACGGAGACGGCAGCCAGCGCCCGAGGCCTGGTGCGCGGCTCACGCATGTCCGGCAGGGCTGGCGCGGCGGCTCCTTCCACGATCGGCTCCTTTCTCCGGTTACGCTGTCGTTGGCGTTTGCCGTGCAGGGCATCGGACTCTCGATGCCTTCATCTCACGTGCATGATTCACGCTCTATATAACATTTCTAAATCAAATGGTATAGCCTTGCGAAGTGTTGCGTTCGCCTCTTATCATCGGCTACAGCGTCGGACGTGAAATCGAACTCACGTCCGACGTTGCAAGTCTGTGGTCTTGAGCATCTTTTCACGCAAAGCCGGTTCCCACTTTTCACGTCCGATGTTCTAGATGACCGCCAGTTTGGATGATGGTCTGCCGAGCGACGGTGCGAAGCCACACGCCGTCGCCATCCGGCATCGGCGTCATTTCCCGGAAGATGACGAAAAGTTCATGCGCGGGTCATGCCGATGATAGCGGGGCCGGTGCATTCTCCTCTCATCGGTGTTCAAGGAGGATAACCGCATGAAAAAGATCACCACCCTCGCCACTGCCGCCGCTCTGCTCGTCGGCGTCGGAAGCTATGCCTTCGCCCAGGCTCCGGCCGCCACGACTCCTCCAGCCGCCGCGCAGGATCAGGGGCGGCAGGGTCGCCCCCGCCTGTCCCAGGATGATTTCAACCGTCTCGTCGACGCCCGCGTTGCCGCGATCAAGGCCGGCCTGAAGCTCAACGGCGACCAGGAGAAGCTCTGGGCTCCGGTGGAAACCGCCATCCGCGACGCCGCCGGCCAGCGCTACGCGCGGATGACCCAGTTCCGGGAGAACCGCGAGCAGCGCCGTTCGGAAGACTTCATGCAGCGCCTGGAGCAGCGCAGTACCATGCAGACCGAGCGCGCGCAGGCCTCCACGGCCGTCGCGAAGGCCCTGCGTCCCCTCTGGGACTCGTTCAACGAAGATCAGAAACGCATCGCGCCGCGTCTCCTGCGGGAGGCCTTGAACGACGGCATCGGTCGGCAGGAACGAGGCGGCCGTCACGGGCGCCAAGGCGGGATGATGCGCCATCACGGCCCCATGGGTCCGGGAGGAATGGGTCCCGGTCCGCGCGGCCCTGCCCCTCAGCAGTAAGAGAGGCTGGAGCATCGGACGCGGGAAGTGGAATCCACTTTTGGGGCCGATGCTCTCTTGTTGGAAAGAGCGCATCGTTCTGGCGAAAAACCGGATCCACTTTTCCGCACGAGGCGCTCGCGCGGCCCGCTGGGTCCGCATGATGCGGTAGAGCACTTTTCGGTGAAGCGGATCCCGTTCCCCGGCAAAAAATGCGACCGCACCAAAGAAAAGAGCGGCTTCCACGCATGAAAAAGGGCCCGGGACATTGCCCGGGCCCATTCTTTGACGACAAGGCGTCTCAGTAAGTGCCGAACTTGAAGTTGAGCTTGGCACGCGCGACGAAGAAGTCGTTGTCGTTGTTGTTCCGGAAATCCGGCGCAAAGACATTGACCGTCGGGCCGCCGGCGGGTGTGAAGGTCCCGACGAAGCCGTTAAAGTCGTTGTTGTCGTTATTGTCGAAGCCGAGCCACAGGCCTTCGATACCGAAGGTGACCGCAGACGAGCCGAACCAGTTGACCGGAAGCGCCCATTCGACGCCGCCGCCGGCGACCCACCCGGTGTCGTTGTCCGTATAGGCCAGACCACCGGTGGCATAGATCAGGACGCGGTCGAACGCGACACCGACGCGACCGCGGACGGTGCCGAACCAATCCGACAGGTCATTCCTGAACTCGCCGGGGATGAAGGTTCCGCCAGCCCCGACCGGCTGGAATCTGACCCGCACGTCCTGATTGGTGTCGGCCCACTGGATGTCCGTCTCGAGACCGATCACGAACGAGCCCATCTGGTAGTTGTAGCCGATCTGGCCACCGCCGGTGAACCCGCCGTCATTGTTGTTGTCGAAGAACAACGTGCCCGGCACCGCGCCCGCGCCGATGACCACGGATTGGCTGTTATCGTTGCGCCAACCCCAACCCGCGTTCACACCGGCATAGAATCCGGTCCATGTGAAGATCGGAGGGGCCGCGATGATCGGTGCCGGAGGAGCGGGACGGGCGAGGTCTGCAGCAGAGGCAGTCGCTGCAGCCAAGGTGACACCTGCAACTCCTGCAATAAGGCTCAATACGCATTTTTTCATAACCGTAACCCCTGTTTGAGGATCCACGGCAAGAACTTAAGCGTTTCCTAGTAGAAATTACTATTGCGCGAAAGCAACACCGATTTACAAGCACACGAATATCTTACATGCAAAGGTAGTAGCACTTTTGTATAATGCTCCCCATTAGAGGTATAAATTCTAATACTAAGAGAAACTGTGCCATATTAATTTGACATTAACTTTTCGGCATGCCCTAATAATCGTGTTTTCGGGTTAGCAACCGAAGGCGAGGAGACAACTATCCACCCTGCCCACCGGGCAGGGTTTTTTCTGGGCGAATCACTTGAGAGCGTCGGACGCGGGAAGTGGATTTGCCCTTTTGGGTTTTCATCCGATGCTCCGCTCTTGGAGCGAGCGCATCTTTTCACGCAAAACCGGCCACCACTTCTGCGTTCGATGCTCTGGCCCTACAGGTCCCCGAGATTCAGCTGAGCCTGAGGAACGGGCTTGCGCTTCGGCCGCTTCTCGGAAGCGGCGCTCCTGGATAAGCGATTGCGGCCGCCTTCGTCCTTCATCCGGGCCTTGGCCTTGTCACGCGCCACCGCTTCGGGCGAGGTCGGATCATCCTCCAGCCACTTGCCGCGCTTGATGACCTCATTGACGCGTCCCTGGTTGACGCCCAGCTCGAAGGCGATTTCCTGCTGGGTCATCTCCGTCGTCGCGTGGAGCTCGAGGATGCGCCGGGCAAGTTCGGGCGTCATTTTGCGGCCCGCGATCCGGCGCGCAGGAGCGGCCGAGCGTTTCCCGCGATCCCTCTCGCGCAGCTTCTCCAGAATCGCGAGCGCCATGTGCATGCCCTGCTCGCGTAGCGCGTCCTCGAACTCCTTGAGTGTCGTCACCTGGATCTGCTCCTGGAAACTGCCGGTTCGGGCCGATGTGTCTCAATGAATAGGTCTCAACGAAAAACAACGGTCAAGCTGGCGTTTGGTTGCAAAGGCGCAGCGTCTCAATCCTCGTTTCCCGTGCAGGGCCAGGCTTGCGGCACCGTCAGTCCGGCGGGAAGCTTGGTCTGCGCATCGCCACAGGCGATATCGATCTGCGCCTGGGTGAGCCCCTTCACGGAAGACAGGTCCGCGCCGCCGAGCTGCGTCAGGTACAGGTAGCTCCCGACCATGGAGACGTCCTGAAGCACGGCTCCCTGCAGCTGCGCCCGCGAGAGATTGGAATAACTGAAATCGACGCCCGTGAGCTTGGTCTGCTGAAAGATCACCCGCGAGAGTTCGGCCTTCGTCATGTTGGCACGTTCCAGATTGGCGCCGCTGAAATCCGACCGGTTCAGCTCCGCCTTCTGGAAATTGGCCCCCGAGGCCTGAACCTGCGCGAAATTGGAACGGTTCATGTCCGCGGACGCGAACTCGGCGTCGGACAGGATGGCTTCGGCGAAATTCGCCCGCCACCCGAGAGCCTTGGTGAAATTGGCCCTCGTCAGATTAGCCTTCTCGAATCGCGTCCGGCTGATCTCGGTCTCGCTGAGGTCGGCCTCGATCAGCTTCGAGCCCGCGAAATCGCTCAGAGTCAGGAGGGACCGCTGAAACTTCGTGCCCGACAGATCCTCTCCGTTCAACATGAGACGCGCCTTGGAACACCCGGCCCAATCGACACCGGGACCGGGCGAATCCTGACATCTCGCCTCGGCCGCGCCGCTACAGACGGCCAGCATCAGCGCGGCGCCGACAATCCGGATACCTCGGCCGCCAAACGGCCGTGTCCTCACCTTCAACCAATCGGGTTCCATGATCTCCTCTTCGACAGGCGGCAACGGACCTCTTCATAAAGCTAGGTCTCAACATTCGCGAGAGGAGCCCTTCCCTAGGAATTTAGGCGATTGATCACTCGACTTGCGGCCGGTATGGCCTAGCTCTACAGCATCGGACGTGAAAAGTGGATTTGCACTTTTGAGATTGAATCCGATGCTCCCTTTTTGGAGAGAGCGCATCGTTCCGGCGAAAAATCGGCCCCCCTTTTTCGCACGATGCGCTAGCGACGAATATCGAGGACTTATGCATGCGTCAGATCGTGATTCTTTCCCTTCTTGCGGTGGCGGGCCTGTCCCTCGGCGGCTGCTCGGCCTCGTCGAAGCCCGAAGGCGTGCTGCCGCGCATGGATCTCCCCCCGCCGCCGTCAGTTGGCGGCAGCGCACCGGCGCGAGCCGCCGTCCGTGCTCCCGCCGGCGCACAGCCGCAGCGTCGTGGCCTGAGCGTGCCCGACAGGCTCGTTCCGCCCACTCCCTCGGCGCAACCCTGAATCAGGGCGCGCCAGTGATCGTGCCTCAATGGTCAAGGCCCCGGACGGGGCCTTTTTTCATGGTTTAGCGGGTCAACTGAGCTACTACGAGATGCGGATAGGCTCGGCTGTGGTATTTGCGTCGTGGAATGGTAGGTATATGACGTTACGGAACAAAATGGGGAATGAATTCCGATGGCTTGGCTTCACGGCTTGACCTGGCTCGACGCACTGGCATGGCTGGCGGCCGTTCTCGCCATCACCGGCAGTGCGATGCGGACGATCATTCCCCTGCGCTGCATCGGGATCGCGACGAATGCCGTGTCGCTCACCTATGCGTCGGCGATGCGTCTTTATCCCAGCATGACGGTCAACCTGATCCTTCTCCCGCTCAATGCGGTGCGCCTCTATCAGATGATCCGCCTGATCCGCCAAGTGAAACAGGCCTCCAAGAGCGACCTCTCGATGGAATGGCTCAAGCCCTTCATGACCCGCCGCAAGGTGAAGGCGGGCGAGATCCTGTTCGCCAAGGGCGATAGCGCCGCCTGCATGTTCTACACTCTTTCCGGGCGTTATCGTCTCAGGGAACTCGACATCGAACTGCGGCAGGGACAGGTCGTCGGCGAAATGGGCTTCATGTCGCCCGAGAACCGGCGCACGCAGACACTCGAATGCATGGAGGACGGTGAAGTGCTGAACATCTCCTACGACGAGGTGCGTCAGCTCTATTTCCAGAATCCCGAATTCGGCTTCTATTTCCTGCGCCTGACCAGCGAGCGCATGTTCAAGAACATGGAGCGGCTCGAGGCCGAACTGGCGCGCCTGAAGGCCGCTGCGCCGGATCATGCGCCTGTGCGCCAGGCCGTATCAGCTTAGAATGCCTCTAATCAGGTCCAGTTTAGAAATCCTATAAGCTATTGTTCTAACTGACATTTTCCTTGACCGAACGTCACTATCCATGATTGTTGCATCATCTTCGGGTTGGGCTTGCCCCTGCTCGACGCCGCCGGTGAAGGAACTTCATAATGCTGACGACGACATTCACGCGCACTCTCCTGCTGGGCGCCGCCGCTCTTTGCACCATGGCCGGATCCGCCATCGCGGCGGAATCCCTGAACATCTACACCACCCGTGAGCCCGGCCTCATCAAGCCCGTCCTCGACGAGTTCACCAAAGAGACGGGCATCAAGGTCAACACCATCTTCATCAGCAATGGCCTCGAGGAGCGCATCCGCACCGAGGGCGAGAACAGCCCTGCGGATCTGATCCTCACCGTCGATATCGGGCGCCTGCAGGCCGCCAAGGATTACGGCGTGACGCAGCCCGTGAAGTCCGAGGCGCTGGAGAAGGTCATTCCCGCGGCCTACCGCGATCCGGAAGGCCACTGGTTCGGCATGGCCCTGCGCGCCCGCGTCGTCTATGCCTCGAAGGACCGCGTGAAGCAGGACAAGTTCACTTACGAAGAGCTCGCCGATCCCAAGTGGAAGGGCAAGATCTGCAGCCGTTCGGGCCAGGCCCTTTACAATATCAGCCTCTTTGCCGCCGCCATCGCCCACATGGGCGAGGACAAGGCCGAGCAATGGTTGAAGGGCGTCAAGGCGAACCTCGCCAGGAAACCCTCCGGCGGCGACCGCGAACAGGCCAAGGACATCCTGGCGGGCGTTTGCGACATCGGCATCGGCAACACCTACTACGTCTCGCTCATGCGCAACGGCAGCGACGAAGAGCAGAAGAAGTGGGGCGAGGCGATCAACGTGATCCTTCCGACCTTCGAAGGCGGCGGTACCCATGTGAACGTCTCTGGCCTCGCGCTCGCCAAATATGCGCCGCACAAGGCGAATGCCGTGAAATTCATGGAGTACATGGTCTCCGACGAGTCGCAGCGCATTCATGCCGAAGCCAATTCCGAATATCCGATCAAGGCCGGCATCGCGATCCACCCGACCATCGCGTCCTTCGGCGAGCTCAAGGCGGACAACGTGCCGATTGCCGAAATTGCGAAACTGCGCAAGAAGGCCAGCGAAATGGTCGACAAGGTCGGCTTCGATCAGTAACCGGAGAGCAGTCCTTGACGCCGCTCTCCTAGCAGGAGGCGCTGCCGGCGACGGCAGCGCCATTTCACATTGAAAGCGACCGCCGAATCCCGCCTCCTGTTTCGCCCGGCCTCCTGGCGGGCGGTCAAGCGCATCCCGTGGTGGCTCTCCGTCGCCGTCGCCGCGGTGGGGCTGCTCGTGCTCATGCCGATCGCTGCGCTCGTCGGAATCGCCGCGCAGGGCGATGCGGAGATCTGGCCTCATCTCATTCGGAACGTGCTGCCGTCGAGCGTCGTCGACACGCTCGCCCTTCTTGCCGGCATCGCTCTCGTTGCGGGTTCGATGGGCATCGCCTCCGCCTGGCTCGTCACCGCGCATCGCTTTCCCGGCCGCAATATCCTCGTGTGGCTTCTGCCCCTGCCGCTCGCGGTGCCCACCTACATCACGGCCTACATTTACGTGGAGCTTTTCGACTCCGCCGGCCTCGTGCAGATGGCTCTGCGCGACGTGATGGGCTGGAAGTCGCGCACCGAATACTGGTTTCCCGAGGTCCGCTCCCTCTATGGCTGCATCATCGTGATGTCCGCTGTGCTTTACCCTTATGTCTACATCGCCGCTCGGGCGATGTTCCTGACGCAGAGCGCGAGCATGCTGGAAGTCGCGCGGGTTCTCGGAGCAAGCCGCCTGAAGCTGTTTCGCGTCATTGCGCTGCCGCTTGCCCGCCCTGCCCTCGCGGTCGGCCTGTCTCTCGCGCTCCTCGAGGCCCTGAACGACATCGGCGCCAGCGAGTATCTCGGGGTCCGCACCCTCACCGTTTCGGTCTACAACACTTGGCTCAATCGCGGCAGCCTCCCGGGCGCGGCGCAGATCGCCTGCGTGATGCTGGCCATCGTCGTCGGGCTGATCCTGATCGAGCGTTATGGGCGCAGGGACCGGCGCTATGCCACGTCCGCGAAGCGCTCGCGCGTCGTGCACCCGGCGCCGCTCTCGGGCGGACGCGCGTGGCTGGCGAGCGTCCTCTGCGCCATTCCGGTTTTCCTCGGCTTCGCTCTTCCCCTCGCCTTCCTGGTGCGGGAGGTTCTGCGCGGAAGCCTCGTCTCGCAATTCGACGAGGAGTTTCTCGAACACCTGCTCACGACAATCGGCCTGTCGGTGACCGCGACGCTCGCGGTCCTGGCGCTCGCCACCCTGCTCGTTTCCGCCGCGCGCATCTCGAAATCCTCCCTGACGACGAGCACGCTGTTCGTGGCCGGATTGGGCTATACGGTGCCCGGCACGGTGCTCGCGCTCGGGCTCATGACGCCGCTGGTGAAGATCGACGGCCTGATCGGCATGGCATGGCGCAGCTTCACCGGCGAGCGGCTGGGGCTGCTTCTCATGGGCACCGCGGGCGGCATCATCATCGCCTATGTGCTGCGGTTCCTGTCGATTGCGACGGGCTCGCTCTCGGCGGGCCTCGATCGCGTCTCGCCGAGCCTCGAGGATGCGGCGCGCACGCTCGGCTCATCGCGCAGGGAAATGGTCTGGCGGATTCAGGTTCCCCTCATGCGTCCCGCGCTCGCGAGCGCGGCCCTGCTGATCTTCGTGGATTGCATCAAGGAATTGCCGGCCACCCTGCTGCTCCGGCCGCTCAACACGGAGACTCTCGCCACGCAGGTCTATACCTATGCGTCGCGCGGACGCTTCGAAGACGGATCGCTCGCAGCGCTCGTCATCGTCCTCATCGGCCTGTTGCCCGTGATCCAGCTGGTGCGCAGCGCGGAAGCGCGCCCGAAACCTCCGGAGACCTCGGGCTCCTGATAAAGAAGCGGCCGAAAGGCCGCTTCGCGATAGGCGCATAGAGCATCGAACGTGAAAGGCGGGTCCACTTTTCACGTCCGATGCTCTAGCGCGGCCCGCTGGGTCCGCACGATGCGCTAGCCCGCCGGTTCCGGCGGGCTTCGGTTCTCATGCGAGGGCGACCTTGAACTCGGCCTGGGTCTTGGCCCTGATCTCGTCGACCGTGACGCCGTCGGCGAGCTCGATCAGGCTCATGCCCGTGCCGCCCTTCTTGTCGATGGAAAAGACGCCGAGATCCGTGATCACCAGATCGACGACGCCCGCGCCCGTCAGCGGCAGGGTGCAGGCCTTCAGGAGCTTCGGCTCCTCCGTCCCATCCTTGGCCTTGGCCACGTGCTCCATCACCACGACGACGCGCTTGACGCCCGCCACCAGGTCCATGGCTCCGCCCATGCCCTTGACCATCTTGCCCGGGATCATCCAGTTCGCGAGATCGCCATTCTCCGCCACCTGCATGGCTCCGAGGATCGACAGGTCGATATGGCCGCCGCGGATCATCCCGAAGGAATCCGCCGAGGAGAAATAGCTCGTCGTCGGCAGCTCGGTGATCGTCTGCTTGCCGGCATTGATCAGGTCGGCATCCTCCTCGCCCTCATACGGGAACGGGCCCATGCCGAGCATGCCGTTCTCAGACTGGAGCTGCACGTGGACCCCTTGCGGAATGTAGTTCGACACCAGCGTCGGAATGCCGATGCCGAGATTGACGTAAAAGCCGTCGCGCAGCTCCTTCGCGGCGCGGGCCGCCATCTGGTCACGGGTCCAAGGCATCAGACGGTCTCCTCGCGCTTGCGGGTGGTGCGTTGCTCGATGTGTTTGACCGGGTTTTGCACATGAACCAGGCGTTTGACGAAGATGCCCGGCGTGTGGATGCAATCCGGATCGATCTCGCCGGCGGGCACGAGATGCTCCACCTCGGCGACGGTCATGCGCGAGGCGGTGGCCATCATCGGGTTGAAGTTGCGGGCGGTCTTGCGATAGACGAGGTTGCCTTCCGTATCGCCCTTGAAGGCATGAACCACGGAGATGTCGGCAAACAGCCCCGTCTCCATGACGTATTTCTCGCCGTTGAACTCGCGTACCTCCTTGCCCTCGGCGATCAGGGTGCCGACCCCGGTCCGAGTGTAGAAGGCCGGGATGCCCGCGCCGCCGGCCCGGATGCGCTCGGCGAGCGTACCTTGCGGGTTGAACTCGAGCTCGAGTTCGCCGGACAGGAACTGCTGGGCAAAGGTCTTGTTCTCGCCCACGTAAGAACTGATCATCTTGCGGATCTGGCGGGTCTCCAGGAGGCGTCCCAGTCCGACCCCGTCGATGCCGGCATTGTTGGAAATGAAGGTGAGGTCCTTGGCCCCCGAGTCCCGGATCGCCTCGATGAGAGTCTCCGGAATGCCGCACAGGCCGAACCCGCCGGCCATGATGGTCATCCCGTCCTTCACCAGACCAGCCAGCGCGGCGCGCGCATCGCTGTAAACCTTGTTCATGAATGCTTCCTCCCGGGCATATCCCTATCCCCTCGCATCATTGCAACGATATAAGCCGATACGGTGCAATCTGGCCTCAATTTAGACAATCCCTTCCTATGGATATATGAGATCAATTGCTTATTCGCCCCGCCGCCCACAGAACGCTTATTTTTCAGCCCTTGCGGGACGGAGCACAAGGTTTAAACACTACAAAGCTATGTCCCGCCGCGTCACCCTCCTCATCGCGCTGTTCGCCCTTGCCCTCGTCGGAGCAGCGGCCGCCCCCTGGACCCTGAGGGAGAACGGCCTGTCGTCCGCCCTCTCCGACCATATGAAGAAGCGCTACGGACTGGACCTGACGGTGAGCGGCCGCAGCACCTTCGCGGTTTTGCCGATCCCGCGGGTCAAGTTCGAGAACGTGACGCTGCATTTCCCCGATCAGGCGCTCAAGGCCGAAGGCGGAACCCTGCGCGGCGAGATCCGGATCCTCCCCCTCTTGTTCGGGCGGGTCGAACTGTCCGATTTCGACCTGAGCGACAGCAGGATCACAGCCTCCGCCCAGGCGCTTCAGGGCCTGAATTGGGGCGATGCGTTCAAAAGCCGCTCTCGTGCGCTGCATGCCCGGCGCTTGGTCCTCAATCACACCAAGATCCAGTGGGCCGACCTGAAGAACGCCGATCTCGACGTCGCGGAACTCGTGATCCGCTGGGTCGGCGAGAACGAGCCGCTGACGGCTTACGGCAACGCCACATGGCGTGGCGAGCGGGTGATCCTGTCGGAAGCCTCCATTCATCCCGACCGCCTCGCCTCGGGCGGCATCAGCCCAGTCAGATTAGCGATTGCCGCTCAGTCCGCCCGCCTGAACCTGGAAGGCGACGCTCAGCTCGGCGTCAATCCGGGAATGACCGGCGAAGGCGCCATTGAAGCGCGATCCGTGCGGGACTTCGCCCGCTGGAGCGGCGTGAAGCTGCCCTTCGGGCCTCTCGTCCGGGCCTTTTCCGTCAAAGGGGACTTCTCCTTCGACCGCCGTCGCCTGTCCTGGCCCTCCGCCACGGTGAAACTCGGCGATGACAAGCTGGAAGGCACCATGGCGGTTCATTTCGACACGGAGCGCCCCGTAATCACGGGAACCCTCGCGGCGGACGACCTGGATCTGACCGACCTCTTCGCGCCCTTCGCCCAGGCCCGCACCTCGTCGGGAGGCTGGAGCGAGGATCCCCTCGACCTCACCGGAGTGACCGGCAGCGATCTCGATCTGCGTCTGTCGGCATCCTCGGCCCACCTGGGCAAGCTGCGCGTCGAGGACATGGCGGCGAGCGTTCTCGTCCGCCCCGGGGAAATCGAGGCCTCGATCAGTCGCGCGGGCTTTCACGACGGCAGCCTGAAAGGCCGCCTTTCGCTCGCCTCCGCCGACGGAGCCACCGAGTTCAAGAGCCAGGGCACCTTCACGGGAATCGAGATCGCTCCGTTCCTGAGCAGCGTCGGGGAGCCGCGCTGGATCACCGGGCAGGCTCAGGGACAGTTCGCCTTCGAGGGCCGAGGCAAGAACCCGGTCGAAGTGGTCCGGCAGGCTCAGGGGCGCAGCACGATCACCGTGCGCGATGGCGAGCTCGTCGGCATCGCCCTGGGCGATGCCCTGAAGCGCGTGGAGAAGCATCCCCTCCTCGCCTCCCTCAACTGGAAGGGCGGACGGACTCCGTTCAAGGAGGCCCAGGCGCAGATCGTCGTGCAGGACGGCATCGGCGAAGTCATGGAAGGCAAGCTCAAATCCGCCGACCTGACCGCGGAGCTCAAAGGCGAGGTGCTGATGGTGGACCGCACGCTCAACCTGAAGGCGGAGGTTTCATCCACCGCTTCCCCATCCTCCGCCCTCGCATTCGACATCGACGGCGGATGGGACGATATCAACGTCATGCCCGACGCCCGTTCCCTCATCGAGAGATCGGGCGCCGCGAAGCCCCTGCTCCCGATCCACGCACCGGCTGACCGGCTGGCGCCGGAGGCTGCCGCTCACTGAGCATCGGACGTGCAATCGAACCCACATCCGATGCCGTCAATCTATGGTCTCGAGCATCTTTCCACGCAAAAGTGGAATCCACTTTTGAGATTGGATCCGATGCTCCCGTCTTAGAGGAGCGCATCGTTTGAGCGGACCCGAAGGGCCGCGTCAGCGAATACCGGGTTCACTTTTCGCTAGAGCCTTTTCCGCAAAAGTGGATGCCGGTTTTGCGAAGAAAAGGCGTCTTTCTCAAACAACAAAGGCCTTTTCCGTGAACCGAAGTTCATGGAAAAGGCTCTAGAGCATCGGGCGCGGGAAGTGGATTTGCACTTTTGGGATCGATCCGATGCTCTCTTCTTGGAATGAGCGCATCGTTCTGGCGAAAAACCGGGTCCACTTTTTCGCACGATGCGCTCGCGCGACCCGCTGGGTCCGCACGATGCGCTAGGCCTCGCGCCGGGAGCGCAAGGCCGAGCGCTTGCTGATCAGGGTCGCCGAAATCACGCCGAGCGTCACAAGGCCGATCAGGATCGTCGAGGCCGCATTGATCTCCGGAGAGAGACCGAGACGGACCTGGCTGTAGATCTTGATCGGCAGCGTCGTCGCGCCCGGCCCCGTGTTGAAGCTCGCGATCACGAGATCATCGAGCGACAGGGTGAAGGCGAGCAGGAAGCCCGCCACGATGGAGGGAGCGATCAACGGCAGCGTCACGGCGAAGAAGGTGCGCAGCGGAGGCGCGCCGAGATCCATCGCGGCCTCTTCGAGCGAGCGGTCGAAGGTCGCAAGTCGCGCCTGAACCACGACCGTGACGAAGCACATGGTGAGCGTGGTATGGGCGAGCGTGACGGTCCAGAAACCGCGATCGAGATCGACGGCCACGAAGAACAGCAAGAGCGACAGGCCTGTGATGACCTCCGGCATGACCATGGGCGCGTAGATCATGCCGGTGAAGAGCGTTCGCCCCGGAAAGCGTCCGTAACGCGTCAGAGCCAGCGCCGCGAGGGTACCGAGCACCGTCGCCATGCTGGCGGACAACAGCCCGATCCGGAGCGTGACCCAGGCCGCCCCCATGAGGGCTTCGTTGCGGAACAGCGCTCCGTACCATTGCGTCGAGAAGCCGCCCCACACGGTCACGAGCCGCGACCCGTTGAACGAATAGACGACGAGCAGCAGGATCGGCAGGTAAAGGAACGCGAAGCCCAGAACCAGGGACGTGACGTTGAAGACACTCAGGCGCCGGGTCATGGCCGCGCCTCCATGCGGCGCGCCTCGACATCGCGATAGATCACGATGGGCACGACGAGAATGATGAGGAGCAGGATGGCGACGGAAGAGGCCAGCGGCCAGTCGCGATTCGAGAAGAATTCGCTCCAGAGCTGGCGCCCGATCATGAGCGTTTCCGAGCCGCCGAGCAGATCGGGAATCACGAACTCGCCAACCGCCGGAATGAAGCAGAGAAGAGATCCGGCGATGATGCCGGGCATGGCGAGCGGCACCGTGATCGTCCAGAAGGAGCGCCATGGCGGGGAGCCGAGGTCGAGCGCCGCCTCCAGCAGCGTGTCGTCCATCTTCTCCAGCGTGGCGTAGAGCGGCAGCACCATGAAGGGCAGATAGGCGTAGACGATGCCGATATAGACCGCCCATTCCGTGTTGAGGATCTCAAGGGGCTCGGAAATGAGCCCGATGCCCGTGAGCGCCTGCGTGAGCAGGCCCTCGGGCTTCAGGATCGCGATCCAGGCATAGATACGGATCAGGAAGCTCGTCCAGAACGGCAGAATGACGAGGGCTACCAGAATCAAACGATGCCGCTCCGGAGCTCGCGCCATCCCGTAGGCGACGGGGAAGCCGACGAGCAGCAGCAGCACCGTCGAGATCGCGGCGATGCGGACGGACGACAGCGTCGCCCGGAAGTAGAGATCGTCCTGCGTCAGCATCTCGAAATTCTCGAGATCGAGCGCGCTGAAGAAGCCCGCGATGTCGCTCCATTCGAAGATCGGTTTGTAGGGAGGCTGGGCGACGGCCGGATCCGACAGGCTGATCTTGAACACGATCAGGAAGGGCACGAGGAAGAACACGCCGAGCCAGAGATACGGCACGGCGGGCACCAGACCTGCGGCCAGCCGCTTGGTGAAGGAACGTTCTTTCATGGCTATTCCGCCAGAATGACCGCCGCCGCCGGCGCGAACGTGACATAGACCTGCTCGTCCCAGTCGATGGGGTTCTCCACGAATCGGGAGACGTTCGCGCAGGAGACGCGCAGGATTTCGCCGGTCGCGAGGCGGATCCGGTAGACAGTCCAGTCGCCGAGATAGCCGATATCCCAGATTTCGCCGGTGAGCACGTTCACGGCCTCGGGGCCCGGCTTCTCGCGCCGGACGGTCATTTTCTCGGGCCGCACCGCGATGGCGACCGCCTGACCGGAATGCAGCACCTCGTCGGGATCGTCGATGGTCAGCGGCATGTCCGCGGAAGGCGATTTCACGTGCCAGAGGCCGTTCTCCTGTCCCTGCACATGGCCTTCCAGGATGTTCACGTCGCCGACGAATTCCGCGATGAAGCGCGTCTTGGGCTGCTCGTAGATCTCGCCCGGCGTCGCCACCTGAACGATGCGGCCGTGATCCATGACCGCGATGCGGTCGGCCATGGTCATCGCCTCCTCCTGGTCGTGCGTCACTACCACGAAGGTCATGCCGAGCTCGTGCTGGATGTCCATCAGCTCGAACTGCGTCTCCTCGCGAAGCTTCTTGTCGAGAGCGCCGAGCGGCTCGTCGAGCAGGAGAACCTTCGGCCGTTTCGCGAGCGCGCGGGCGAGCGCGACGCGCTGACGCTGGCCGCCGGACAGCTGGCTCGGGTAGCGCCTGGCGAGCTTCTCCAGCTGCACGAGGCGCAGCATCTCGCCGACCCGGTCGGAGATCTCGGATTTGGACAATCCGTCCTGCTTCAGACCGAAGGCGATGTTCTTCTCCACGCTCATGTGGGGAAAGAGCGCATAGGACTGGAACATCATGTTCACGGGACGGCGATAGGGAGGCACGCCTTCCAGGCTCTGACCCGCCAGGGTGATGAGGCCCTCGGTCGGGAACTCGAAACCGGCGAGCATTCGCATCAGGGTCGTCTTGCCGCAGCCCGAGGGGCCGAGCAGACAGAAGAATTCGCCTTCGAAGATGTCCAGCGTCAGGTGATCCACCGCCACGGCGTCGCCGAAGCGCTTCGTCACGTTCTCGAAGCGGATCAGCGGCTTGGCATCGGGATCGGCCCAGGGAGCGAAGGTGCGGCGCACGGCGCCGACGGAAGCGGATTGGCGGACTGGAGGAGGCAAGATGTTTGTACTTCGGCCTTTGGTTGGAAAGATCCGCGCAAGCTATGACGTTCGGCGCGCAAGAACAACAACTTAAACACCGGATTTCCACCACTCGGACCCGCGCCGGGCGGTGTACGGGCAACCGCAACGCCGCAGCCGGGAGCTTGAAATCGAACCGAGATAAGTTTATAGAGTGCGCATATTATTAGCACCCTATCAATATGCCCCCTAACGAAGCGCAACCATGACGGCGAAGACGACGTTCTCAGAGGAACTGTGGAAGGTCAGCCGGAAGATGCGGACCCTGTTCGACGCCCGGGTCCGCGCCGAGGGACTGACCCTGCCCCGTGCCCGCACGCTGATGTTCCTCGGCAAAAAAGACTGCATGACCCAGACGGAGCTTGCGGATGCACTGGAGATCGAGGGACCGACCCTTGTTCCCCTTCTCGACGGGCTGGAAAAGCAAGGCCTCATCGAGCGTCAGCCCGTCGATGGAGACCGGCGGGCAAAGCAGATCGCCCTGACCCCGACGGGCCAGGAGCAGGCCGCTCACGTCAACGGTCTCGTCAGAGACTTCCGCTGCGACATCCTGAAGGATGTCAGCGATGCCGACCTGAAGGCCGCCATCCGCGTGTTCCACGCCATGTCGCGGAACATCGAAGCCGCGAGCTGATGGTGGTGCATCTCCCATGACAGCGGTTCCCAGCAATCGCAGGTTCGGTCCTTCGCTGCCTGACACCGAAGACTCCGAGACCGTGCCCCCGCCGGAGCCTGCCGAGCGTCAGGAGCCGCAGGCGCCGCCCACCCCTCCGGCGGCACCTGCTCCCATGCCGGCGTATCGGGCAGCCCTCTACTTCATCACGTCGGTGCTCCTGTCCCTGACACAGGGCCTGGGAATGAACCTGATCACGGCCAACCTGCCTCAGATCCAGGGCAGCCTCGGCGCGACGACGAACGAATCCATGTGGCTGGTCGCGGCGTATCTGGCGCCGAATGTCAGCCTCTCCGTCATCCTCATCAAGGTGCGCAACCAGTACGGACTGCGCCGGTTCGCCGAGCTCGGCATCCTGGGCTTCGTGCTCGTGGCCGCGATGCATCTTTTCGTCAGCGACATGCAATCGGCGCTGATCGTCCGCTTCTTCAGCGGCATCGTCGCCTCCCCGATGTCGTCGCTCGCCTTCTTCTACATGCTGGAGCCCCTGCCCCAGGCGAAGAAGCTCGGCCTCGGCCTCAGCCTCGCGCTGACGAACACGACACTCGGCGCGCCCATCGCGCGCCTGGTCGCACCGGGCCTGCTGGAAATCGGCCAGTGGCACGGTCTCTATCTGCTGGAGGCCGGACTGGCCATGATGGCCTTCGCCGGCGTGTATACGCTGCCGCTGACGGCTCCTCCCCGCGCCAAGGTGCTGCATTGGCTCGACTTCGTCAGCTATATCTTCCTGGCCATCGGATTCGGCCTGACGGCCATGGGCCTGACGGTCGGGCGATTCTACTGGTGGTTCGAAGCTCCCTGGCTCGGCGCCATGTTCGCCTGCGCGATCGCGGCCCTGACCGTTGCCGTTCTCATCGAACTCAACCGGGAAAGCCCGTTCCTCGACATCCGCTGGCTCACCAGCAAGCAGACGCTCCACCTCGCGGGGGTGCTTCTGCTGTTCCGGTTTGCCCTGTCGGAGCAGACCAGCGGCGCCTACGCTTTCTTCCAGGCCCTGGGCCTGCAGAACGAGCAGCTCGGCACCCTCGCCTGGGTCATCCTGGCCGGCGGCATGGCCGGCGGCGTTGCCTGCGCGGCATTCCTCAAGCCGGGGCGCGAACCCCTGCTCCACATGCTCGCCCTCTGCTTCCTGACGATCGGCGCCTACATGGACAGCCAGGCCACCAATCTGACCCGGCCCGAGGAGATGTATGTCAGCCAGGCGCTCATCGCGGCCGCAGGCACGCTCTTCCTTCCGCCCGCCATGGCGGCCGGCATGGTGTCGGCGCTGCAGAAAGGGCCGAACTACATCCTCAGCTTCATCGTGGTGTTTCTGGCGACCCAAAGCCTCGGCGGCGCGCTTGGTTCGGCGGCGCTCGGTACCTTCGTCACCTGGCGCGAGAAGTTCCACTCCGCGGCCCTGGTCGAGCACATCACGCTGACCAATCCCGTCGTCGCCCAGCGCATCAGCCAGCTGTCCGGAGCCTATGGCCGCGTCCTGACGGACAAGTCGCTTCTGAACGCGGAAGGCTTGGCGCTGCTGAGCCAGCAGGCGACGAAGGAGGCCTATGTCCTGGCCTATAACGATGTCTTCCTGGTGATTTCCGTCCTGTCCGGCGTCGCCCTGGCGATCCTGGCGATACACCTTGCGATCCTCTCCATCGGCAGGCGGCTTTCTCCTGCTCCTCAACCCTCTGCCGGCTAACAGCCGTCCCGATTGACACCGATGCTCAAACTGTTTCGATCCGCCGCTTCCATTGCCGCCCTGATCCTTGGCATCGCCGGGGTCTTTCTGGTTCTCTATGCGTGGCGCCTTCCACCCTTCACGGGCACGGTGCAGACCACCGACAACGCCTATGTGCGCGGGCAGGTCACGATCATCAGCCCCCAGCTTGCGGGTTATCTCGCCGAGGTGGCCGTGCAGGATTTCCAGCATGTGAAAGCCGGACAGGTGCTGGTGAAGATCGACGACCGGATCTTCGAGCAGAAGCTGCAGCAGGCGAAAGCGACGCTCGCCAGCCAGCAGGCGGCGCTCGCCAATTCGGAGCAGAAGCGCCGGTCGGACGAAGCCCGCATCGCTTCGAGCAAAGCGCAGGTCGACAGCGCGAAGGCCGCCCTGACGGCGGCGGAAGCGAACTGGAAGCGCATCGAGCCGCTTTTGGAGCGCGGCGTGACCACCCAGAGCCAGGCCGATCAGGCGCGCGCCTCTCTCGATCAGGCGACGGCGGCCCTGCATCAGGCCGATGCGGCCGAGGAGGTGGCGCGCCAGGACCTGACCTCGACCCTCGTCAACCGTCAGTCGCTCGAAGCGGCGGTCCAGAGCGCGGAGGCCGCGGTTCATCTGGCCGAGATCGATCTTCAGAACACCCGCATCGTCGCTCCGCAGGACGGCCGTCTCGGCGAAGTCGGCGCGCGCGTGGGCCAATACGTGGCGGCAGGCACGCAGCTCATGGCCCTCGTGCCGGAGAAGGTCTGGGTCATCGCCAATTTTAAGGAAACGCAGCTTGCCGGAATGAAGGTCGGCCAGCCCGTCACTTTCACGGTGGATGCCCTCCAGCATGCCGAGCTCACCGGCCATATCGAGCGCTTCTCGCCGGCGGCCGGCTCGGAATTCAGCGTGCTCAGGGCCGACAACGCCACCGGCAACTTCACGAAGGTGGCCCAGCGCGTACCGGTTCGCATCGCCATCGATCCGAACCAGCCTCTCGCCGAGCGCCTCGCGCCCGGCATGTCGGTGATCGTGAGTGCCGACACCTCGACCGCAGCCTCCGATGTGCCCGCGACCGGGACGGCTCCGGGAGCCACGCCGCCGGCCCAGGTTTCGGAACAGTAAGGGCGGTTCACAAGGGCGAATCGCCACGCAAGAGGTCAGGACGCCGGGCCGAGTTTTTGACTCCTTTCAAGGCGATCGCCCGGGAACAACCCTTTGCCTGCATCGTTCCGGGATCATCGGCGGAAGGAGTTTCCAGATGCCCGGCAACCCCGACACCAGGCGCGACCCGATCGCCGGCGGCGATCCGGCTCGAAAGGCCGCGCAACGGGGCGACGTCTCGAAGGGATCACAGGGTCCAGCGCCCTCCGCCGAAAAGCAGAACTCCAACTCCAGCGCCACACCTTAAGTCCAGCGCGGGTTGACGCCGGCGGGCGCCGGGACCCGTCGGCGATTGGGACGATGGAGGTTCGCCATGAGCGCGACTGGTCTCGAAGTCTTCGACAAAACCCTTCACACGACGAATTCCTGGCTCAAGGAAATCATGAAGGCGCTCGGCACGGACCGGCATGTCGCCTGGCATGTCCTGGGCTCCGTTCTGCGGGCGCTCCGCGACCGGGTTCCCTTGGAGCTTACGGCCCATCTCGGCGCGGAATTGCCGCTTCTCGTGCGTGGGCTGCTCTATGACCGGTGGCATCCGGCTTCTTCGCCGGAGCATTACCGGTCGCTCGACGAGTTTCTCCAGCGCGTCGGGGAAGACCTGCGCTCCACCCGCCCGGTCGATCCGGAAGACGCGTGCCGCGCCGTCTTCGCCGTCCTGACGCGGCATCTTCCCGAGGGACAGGTGGAAAAGGTGCGGCATGCCCTGCCGGAGGACGTTCGCGCCATCTGGCCCACGAAAGCAGCGCTCGGCGACCGAACCCGCGTCGAGATCGAAATCGACGAGGCACGCCTTTCGCGCGAAGCGTAGGCCACGAATGCGATCGTGGAGAGTGCCATGAAGCCTGGCACGGAACAGAGGCCCGATGTCGCAAGCGGCACGGACAGGGCCAAGCCCGGAGAGGGCCGCCCGCCTCGGCTGGAAACCGATCGGCAGGCGGAATGGACTGTCGAGGACAGCGGCCACTTCGTCCTTCGCCTCGACCGGACGACCGGCGAGTGGTCCGGGGAACAAAGGAGGCTCGATGGCGGGGGGAGCACCAATCCGCTGTCCCCGCATGAGGTTTCCCTCATGGCGCGCCCACAATCTCCGGTTCAGGGATGGCACGCGGGCCGGATGACGGACGCAAACCAAGCTCATGAGGCCGGAGCAGCGTGCCGTCGAGGAGAGCCTTTACAGGCAATGGATCAGGCTGAAAAAAAGCCCGGCTCAAAGGCCGGGCTGGAGTTTTGGAGGTTCGACTGGAGCATCGGCGTGAAATCGAACTCACGTCGGACGCTTCAATATTCTGGTTGTGAGCATCTTTTCACGCAAAACCGGTTCCCACTTTTGCGCTCCGAACGATGCACCATCGAAGGAGTGGAGCATCGAATTGGATCCCAAAAGTGCGTCCGCTTCCCGCGTCCGATGCTCTAGTGCCCTCCGCCCCCCGAGGCGGCCGCGCGCGGCTTCTTGATGAAGGGCAAGGCAAGGATCAGGCCCAGGAACAGCACCGTCAGCAGCAGGAACACATCCGCGAAGGACATGACCATCGCCTCGCGCCGGACCATGTTGGACAGGCTCTTGATCGCCGCCATGCCGGCATCGGCACCGAGGGACTGGTACTTCAGGGTCATGGCGTTCATCGTCTCGACCGCCGTCGAGCGGCCCCAGTTCACGTTCTCGCGCAGCCGCTGGAGATGCAGGTCCAGGCGGTTGTTGAGAACCGTGTTGATGAGCGCGAGACCGACCGCGCCACCCAGATTGCGGGTGAGATTGTAGAGGCCCGATGCATTCTTGATGCGCTCCGGCGGCAGCGTGCCGAGGGCGATGTTGTTGATGGGCACCATGCAGATCATGAGGCCCACGCCCCGGAAGATCTGGGGCACGAACAGCTCCCAGAAATCCCAGTCCTTGGTGAGCCCGCTCATCATCCACGTCCCGAAGGCGAAGGCCGCAAAGCCGATGCCCATCATGACGCGGGGATCCATCTTGCGCGACAGGATGCCCGCGACCGGCGCCATGAAGAACATGGTCGCGCCCGACACGAACATGGTCTCGCCGATCTGCAGGGAGGAATAGCCGCGCACGCGACCGAGATAGACCGGGTAGAGATAGGTCAAGCCATAGAGGCCGATGCCCATGACGAAGCTGAAGGAGGAACCCGCCAGGAAGTTTCGGTCGGCGAAGGCGCGCAGATCCACGATCGGCTGCTTGGCCGTGAACGCCCGATAGAAGAAGCCCACCGCGCCGACGACGCACACGATGGTGAGGACGAGGACCAGCTCGTCCTGGAACCAGTCGTTGGTCGGGCCTTCCTCCAGTACGTATTCGAGGCTGCCGAGGAACGCCGCCATGAAGCCGAGGCCCGCCCAGTCGAAGCTCTTGAAGAGATCGAGATTGGGCTCGTCGAAATCGACCAGGATGAAGGTGGAGATCGTGACCAGGATGCCGGGCACGATGTTCACGAGGAACAGCCAATGCCACGAGAACAGGTCCGTCAGATAGCCGCCCAGGGTCGGGCCGATGGTGGGCGCGAGCGTCGCCACGAGGCCGATGATCGGCGAGATCACGGGCCGCTTCTCCGGCGGGAAGACCGTGAACGCCGAGGCGAACACGGTCGGGATCATGCCGCCGCCGATGAAGCCCTGCAGCGCACGGTAGACGATCATCTGGTCGATGTTGCTGGCAGTCGCGCACAGGAAGCTCATGAGCGTGAAACCGCCCGCCGAGATGACGAACATCCAGCGCGTGGAGAGCACCCGTGAGAGCGTGCCCGAGAGCGGGATCATGATCACTTCGGCGATCAGATAGCTCGTCTGGACCCAGGAGATTTCGTCGGAGGATGCGGAGAGACCCGCCTGGATCTCGGACAGCGATGCCGAGACGATCTGGATGTCCAGGATCGCCATGAACATGCCGAAGACCATGCAGAAGAATGCAAAGGTCCTGCGCGCGCTCACGGGCGCAGGCTTTGCGGCCGGGATGCCCGGCTTCATGGTCGTGACGGCGGCGGAAGCGGCCATGTCGGCTTGCTCTGATCTTATCGGGTGGCGTTGACGGTCTTCTGCGGCTCAGCGGATGTGCGCGTATCCACGTCGACGACGACCGAAAGACCGGGGCGCAGCAGACCCTGCTGGGCGACCTCGGGGCTCACGGTCACCCGCACGGGCACGCGCTGGACGATCTTCGTGAAGTTGCCGGTGGCGTTCTCCGGCGGCAGCAGGCTGAACACGGCGCCGGAAGCGGGAGACACGCTCTCCACCGTGCCGACGATATTCGCGTTCGGGAAGGCGTCGACCTCGATCTTCACCTTCTGGCCGGGCTGCAGATAGGAGAGCTGGGTTTCTTTGAAGTTGGCGTCCACATGCACGCTAGTCAGGGGCACCAGAGCGGCCAGGCGCGCGCCCGGCTGGACGAAAGTGCCGACCTCGACCGCCTTGTTGCCGACCACGCCGTCGGCCGGCGCGCGGATTTCCGTGAAGGAAAGGTCGCGCTGGGCCTTATCGACCGAAGTCTGCAGCTCGTCGGCGACGCGCCGAGCCTCGTTCTGCTGGGCAGCGAGAACTTCGACATTCGCCTTGGCGGCCGCGAGCGCCGCCTCGGCGCTCTTGACCTTCGCCTGGGCGCTGTCCCGGGAAGCCTTGGCGTTTTCGAGCGAGGCGCGGCTGGTGTAATCGGAACGGGCGAGCTGCTGCTGGCGCGCATAATCGCTCTCGGCGCGCTCGAGCTCCGCCTGCTCTGCCAGGATCTGTGCCTCGGCCTGCGTCGCGGAGGCGCGGCCCGCCTCGATCTGGCGGCCGATGCGCTCGATGGCGCTCTCCTGAGTGGCGAGCTTGTCCTTAGCCGCCTGCAGGGCGAAGCGATAATCGCCGTCGTCGATCTTGGCGATCAGATCGCCTGCCTTGACGCTCTGGTTGTTCGTGACGGCCACGGAGGAGACGTAGCCGGAGACCTTGGCCGACAGGATGGTGATATCGGCCTGAACATAAGCGTCGTCGGTCGAAACCATGAAGCGGCCGTCCGTCCACCAGTGATAGCCCTCGTAGCCGCCGAACGCCAAGGCGCCCAGCAGCACGACCGCGATCACCGGCTTCTTGCGGGACCTTTTCTTCGCGGGCGCAGCCGTATCCTGGGCCGGAGCACCTCGCCCCGCCTCGATCGCCTGTTCCGCTTCCTGAGCTTGGGCGGGCTGTCGATCCATGACGGGACCGGACATGCCCTGTCCGCCCTTCTCGAACTCATCCCGATAAGCCATCGAACCCTCTTCGCGACAACGCAAACCGCTCCGGCCGAAAGTTTCGATCCGTTCTTGCGGCATTAACTTATAATGACTAAGTGAGCCACATATGATTTGACCGAACCGTTCGGTCAATAGCCTGGAGGTGACAAAACGCACATGAGCGACCTGAAAGATTTCGCTCGCGCCGAAGCGGCCGTTCCCAGCGTCTCCCCGTCAACGGAGGAAGGACCGGAGAGTGCCAAGCGTCGCCAGATTCTGGAGGGTGCGCGCCGGGTTTTCCTGGCGAGCGGCTTCGATGGCGCCAGCATGGGCGAAATCGCGAAGGCGGCAGGCGTTTCCAAGGGCACGCTCTACGTCTACTTCGACAGCAAGGAAAGTCTGTTCTCTGCCCTGACGCTCGAGGAGAAGCAGGGTCTGGCGGAAGTTCTCTTCAAGCTGGACGCAGAGGATCCCGACGTGCGCTCCGTGCTCACGCGGCTCGGCCATACCTACCTGAGCCTTGTCGGCAACCCAGAGCATATTTCCTCCATCCGCATGGTCATCGGGGCCGCCGACAAGTTCCCGGCCCTCGGCCAGGCCTTCTATGAAGCCGGCCCCTGCCAGGGCGCGGCCCGTCTCGCAGCCTATTTCGACCGCCAGGTTCAGGCCGAGCGTCTGGCAATCGAGGATACCGGCATCGCCGCGCAGCATTTCCTCGACCTTTGTGTTTCCGGCATTCTGCGGCGCCTGCTCTTTGCCGTCAGCGGCCCGCCGACGCAGGACGAGATCATAACCAATGTGGAGAACGCCGTGCGCGTATTCTTCGCAGCCTATGGACCGGACGTGGGGAAGAGAGGCTAGAGCATCGGACGCGGGAAGTGGCATTGCACTTTGGGTTCCGATGCTTCCTACTTCGAAAGAGCACATCGTTCCTGCGAAAAACCGGGGCCACTTTTTCGCACGATGCGCCCGTGACCTAGTGATCCGCCCTCATGGCCTCGGCGACGCGGGCCTTCAGAACGTCCGGCTGGCGCAGGATCAGGGCTCCCCTC
Source organism: Microvirga sp. TS319 (assembly GCF_041276405.1). Classification (NCBI taxonomy): domain Bacteria; kingdom Pseudomonadati; phylum Pseudomonadota; class Alphaproteobacteria; order Hyphomicrobiales; family Methylobacteriaceae; genus Microvirga; species Microvirga sp. TS319. Next base: position 2,942,448 of record NZ_JBGGGT010000002.1, read on the forward strand.
GTCCGCTCGATCAGCCCTTCGTGGGTCAGCATCGAGAATTCCCGGGTGATCTGCTCGCGGCGGCAGCCGATGCGGGCCGCGACGATGTGGTGGAAGGGCGGCGGGGTGATGACCCGTTCGACGCCCTTGTCGCCGCGCGGCACCGAAAGGCGCAGCAATTCCGAGTAGAGCCGGTGTCTCAGGTCGAGCACCGTCTGCTCCATGAACTTGGCGTTGAGCTCACGCAGGCGGGACGCCATGAGGCAGAAGAGACGTTCTGCGATGGGGCGATTCGCGAAGAGCAGTTCCTTGAACACTGTCGCCGGCATCACGCAGGCCTCGCCCCGTGTGAGCGCCGTCACATTCGCCGAGCGCTTGATTCCATCGAGGGCAGCCAGCTCGCCGAAGACCTCGCCCGGCTTCATCTCGTTGAGGATCACCTCCTTGCCCGAGGCCGTGCGCATGAGGACGCGCACCTCGCCCGACAGGAGGAAGTAGACGTCGGTCGAGAGTTCGTCGAAATCGACCAGAACCTCGTCCGGGTCGAAGCGACGCCAGTTGGAACGCGCCTCGAAGGGCGCCAGATCGAGATCCAGCCCCTTGAACAGATGAACATTGGCAAGTCGCGCCATGCCTTTTCCCCGACAGCGAACCCTGGCTATAACTATGTCACATTCTCGGACCGTCCAGGCCTGACGCTCAGCTTATCAGGCTTTGACGGTCCGGTCATTCGCAAGCCCGGCTTTTGCAGGGCAATTGCGCGTATCGACGACGAGACGGGCGACTGGGGCGGAATCGATGTCGGAGCCCAGGCCCCGAAAACCCATCCTGTCCGCCAGCATGAGAGCTCCATCGCTCTTCGGTTTACTGACAGGCCATCCCAAATCAACCCGCCCGAAAAGCCCAAGCTCGCTTTCCCGGCACCAAGCACCTTGCCAGCGCCATCGTCGCGGGCCAAAAGGCGGCATGCTCCACGTCAATGACCTGACCTATCGCATCGGCGACCGCCTGATCCTCGACCATGCCACGTTCAACCTGCCTACGGGCAGCAAGGTGGGGCTCGTCGGCCGCAACGGCGCGGGCAAGACCACCCTGTTCAAGATCATTCAGGGCGACCTGCCCACCGAAAGCGGCGCCATCACCCTGCCCCGCGGAATGCGGATCGGCGCCGTGGCCCAGGAGGCTCCGGGCGGCCCCGAACGCCTGATCGACGTGGTGCTGGCCGCCGACAAGGAACGCAGCGCCCTTCTCGCCGAGGCCCAGACGGCCGAGGGCGTCCGCCGCGCCGAGATCGAGATGCGGCTCACCGATATCGGGGCGCATTCCGCCCCCGCCCGCGCCGCCGCGATCCTGCACGGCCTCGGCTTCGACGCGGAGGCCCAGGAGCGGCCCTGCTCGGATTTTTCCGGCGGATGGCGCATGCGCGTGGCGCTCGCCGCCGTGCTGTTCACCGAGCCGGACCTGCTGCTCCTCGACGAGCCGACAAACTATCTCGATCTCGAAGGCACGCTGTGGCTCTACGACTATCTCGGGCGCTATCCGCATACGGTTCTCGTCATCAGCCATGACCGTGAGCTGCTCGACACCTGCGTCAATCACATCCTGCATCTCGACCGCGGCAAGCTCGCGATCTATCGCGGCGGCTATACGTCGTTCGCCAAGCAATATGCCGAAAAGCGCGAGCTCACCGCGAAGGCGGCGGCCAAGCAGGAGGCCGAGCGCAAGCACCTCCAGGCCTTCGTGGACCGCTTCAAGGCCAAGGCCTCGAAGGCGCGCCAGGCCCAGTCGCGCGTGAAGCGGCTCGCCAAGCTCGAACCCATCGCCACCATCATCGAAGACGATGTGCTGCCCTTCAACCTTCCAGGTCCCGAGCGTCCCGCGGCGCCCCCGCTGATCACCGTGGAGAGCGGCGCGGTCGGCTATGGCGAACGCATCGTGCTCGACCGCCTGAACCTCACGATCTCGCCCGACGACCGGATCGCGCTGCTCGGCTCCAACGGCAACGGCAAATCCACCTTCTGCAAGCTCATCGGCGGCCGGCTCGAGCCGATGAAGGGCGAGATGCGCACACCCTCGCGCATGGATGTCGCCTATTTCGCCCAGCATCAGCTCGACGAGCTGAATCCGAAGGCGACGGCCTATGACCATGTGGCCGAACGCATGCCGGAGGTGCCCGTCGCCAAGATCCGCGCCCGCACCGCCCAGATCGGTTTTCCGGGCGCGAAGGCCGATACGCCCGTCTCGGCCTTGTCGGGCGGCGAAAAGGCACGCCTTCTCATGGGATTGGCGGCCTTCAACGGCCCTCACCTTCTCATCCTCGACGAGCCGACGAACCACCTCGATATCGACAGCCGCACCGCGCTGATGGAAGCCATCAACGACTATACCGGCGCCGTGATCCTCGTCAGCCACGACCGTTTCCTGATCGAAGCCTGCGCCGAACGTCTTTGGATCGTCGGCAACGGCTCCGTGAAGCCCTTCGAGGGCGACATGGACGATTACCGTCAGCTCGTGCTGTCGGGGGATCTCGATCCGCAGAAGCAGAGCGACAGGCCGCTGGCTCCTGCCGCATCGAAAATCGACGAGCGCCGCGCCGCCGCGGAAAGACGCGCCGCCCTCGCGCCCCTGCGCAAGAAGCTGGAAGCCATCGAGGCGCGCATGGCCAAACTCACCGAGGTCATCGGGAAAGTGGATACGGCGCTCGGCGACGGCACCGCCTTCCTGAAGGATCCAGCGAAGGCCACGGAGCTTTCGAAGATGCGCGCCGAGGCGGCCGAAACGCTCGCCTCTTTGGAAGAGGAATGGCTGAGCGTGAGCGGAGACATCGAAGAAGCGAGCGCCTGATCATGCCGAACGAGGCGAAGCCCGGAACCGGGGTCGTACGGACGGCTCCATGGAGAGAAATCCCCAGCGGCGTCTGGGCTCTCGGCTTCGTCTCGCTGCTCATGGACATCTCGTCCGGGATGATCCACGCCCTCCTGCCGGTCTATCTCGTGACGGGCCTCGCGCTTCTGGCGGCCAGCGTGATCGCCGGGATTTTGTCGGACAAGGTCGGTCCGCAAGGCACATTCCTGGCCGGCGCGGCCTTCGCCGGAATGACGCTGGCCGGCCTGCTGCCGATTCGAGGGCGATTGAGGACGCAGAAGAGCCCTTAAGGCTTCACCATGCGGTCGAGCTTGTTGTTGACGAACATGTACAGCTCACGTCCGCCGGGCTCCGCATAGAGCACCTGTACCTCGCGCTGCCCCTTGCCGCTTTCGCCGACGAGCACGTCCGTGGCGGGCTTGCCCTTGAGACGCACGAGATCGCATTCGCCGATGCCGGGTTCGATGGCGGTGGCCGTGCCCGTCGACGGACCGGTGCAGCGGCCATCAGGGCCCAGCAGGGGTCCGTCGAAGGTGGGGCCCGACGGGGCCATGGCCACAGGAGCGGATGCGACGGGCGCTGCGATCTGGGGTGAGGAACTCGTGCCGTTGCAGGCGGACAGCCCCAGGGCGGCGAGAGCCGCGCATGCCAAAACCTTCAGACGCATCGATCACTCCCCATTGGCGGCGGCCCTGGCCTGCAGGGCTTCTTCGAAGAGCCGCTGCGCGTCCGTGCGGAACGCCTGCCGCGACGCCTGTCGCGAATAGAACATGTGGCCGCCCTCGTAAACACTCAAAGCCACACGCTTCTGAGGACCGAGATCGGGGAGCTGATCGAGGAGAAGCTGCGAGGCATAGTAGGGGGTCACGAGATCCGTGAAGCCGTGCGCGACGAGCACGCGCATCTTGCCGTCGAGGGCCAGAGCCTGCCGGAGCTCCTGGAGATTTTCCGGACCCGTCCGCCCATTGCCCCAGCGCCAGGACCCGCTGAGCGCGCCGTTCAGCAGATTGTAGCGCCCTTCCGCCTTGTAATTCAGCGTATCGGTCAAATGATGGATGATGGCGCTCGACAGGGGCGCGGTCATCGCATCGAGCACGGGATCCGCAAAACGGGGATACTGGCTGGTCGGGTTCGGGTCGGCAGCAGCCACATTCGTGTCGTAGGCGCTGACGATCTCCGATGCGCCGCGCCGCATTTCCCTCTGGACCGTACGCATGTCGATGCGGCCCGCCAGGCGCCGGACCAGGTCCGGATTGAGACCGCTCAGCTCCGCCACCCGGCGACTGATGCGCTCGACGGCCGCCTTGTCCTGCAGGCCGCGCACGAGATCCGTCAGGTACTCGCCGGACGCGTAGGCCTCGGCCTCCTGGAGCATCTGTCTGGAGACCGGTCCCTTTCGCGACAGCGCGGCCGCCGCGAGCGACGGCAGACGCGACGCGTCCGTCCACGGCGCGCCGGGGCCGCCTTCGAGCCAGTCGAAATCGAGAACCGGCGAGATGAGGACCAGCCCGCTCAGGCCGACGCCCTGGTCGCTCTGCAGTTTATGCGCCAGCAACGGCCCTCGAAAACCGCCATAGCTCTCGCCGACGAAGAACTTCGGCGAGGTGAGCCGGTTCTTCTCTTTCAGCCAGCGCATGACGAACGCCGCCAGCCCGTCGATGTCGCCCTGAACGGAATAGAACCGATCCCGCACCTGATCGCCACCGACCACGCGGCTGTAGCCCGTGCCCGGGGGATCGATGAAGACGAGATCCGTGAAATCGAGCCAGGTTTCCGCGTTGGGCACGAGGGACGGCGGCGCGGACGGGCTGATTGTCGGTCCATCGAGCGGGAGAAGCCACGGCCCGATGGCGAGAAGGTGCAGATAGGCGGAGGATGCGCCCGGTCCGCCATTGATCGCGAATGTGATGGGCCGGGTCGCGACATCGGCGCCATCCTTCGCATAGGCAACGAACCCGATCTCGGCCTGCGGCGCACCCTGCTGGTCCGTGAGCGTCAGGTGCCCCGCCGTGGCTGTAAACTGAAGCGTCCGTCCCGGAAGCTCGAGCGTGTGACGTGTCACCGATTCCGGCGGCAAGCTCGGAGCCGGCCCCTCGGGCCGTGACCTGCGCCCGTCCTGTTGGCCTCCCTGCTGCTGCTGCTGCTGTTGCTGCGGCTGGTGCTGCTGTTCCTGCGCCATGGCGGAGAGAGGCGCGGCGAGAGGCACGGCGAGCGACAGGCAAAGGGCGGCTGCGGTGGGCAGGCAAAAGGCTCGAAGCATGGCGGTCATCCTTGTGGCCTTCGGGAAACTGGAGAGTGGGCCGGCGGTTGCAAGCCGCCGGACGATGAACATGTCGTGTTCGCCTTCAGGCCTTGCGCTGCCACCGGCCGTGATCGTCCTGCTGCCAATAGGTGGCATCGTGTCCGCCCTCCTTCACCGCGCGCCACTGGTCGCGCGCGATGGCAAGCGCCTGCCGATCGTTGCCGTCGAACAGGATCGCGAGCCGCTGATAGGAGGCGATGTCGCCCGGAAGGTCCGCTCCCTCCACGAGGAAGCGGATCGCGGCTCCATTGGGGTTGTCGCCGCTCAAGGTGATCAGGATCGGCTGATCCGCCGCATGGGCCTCGCGGTCCGTGCCATGCGGCAGGAAGCTCTCGTCGGAAAAGGTCCAGAGATGATCGTCGAGCGCGGCCATGCGCTCTTCGGTCGTCACCTGCACCACGGCGCGCCAGCCCCGCTCCAGGGTCTTCATGAGCAGCGTGGGCAGCACCGCTTCGAGCGGCTGCTGCTGGAGATGATAGAAGAGGACCTCGGCCATCGACGCCTACATCCCGTTGCAGATCAAAATATTTGCGGGAAACGCGAGGTCCTCAAGCACCGTTAACCCTCGTAATGGTCGCGCACGAGACGGTCGAGCAGGCGCACGCCCCAGCCCGAAGCCCATCCGCGGCTGATCTCGGTCTGCGGCGAACCCATGGCCGTGCCCGCAATGTCGAGATGAGCCCAAGGCACATCGTTGACGAAGCGCTGGAGCAGAGCGGCCGCCGAGCTCGACCCCCCGAAACGGCCGCCCGCGTTCTTCATGTCGGCGAATTTGGACTCGATCAGCTTGTCGAATTCCGGGCCGATGGGCATGCGCCACACGCGCTCGCCGGTCGCCTTGCCGGCCGCGGTCAGGCGCTCGGCCAATTCGTCGTTGTTGGAGAACAGACCCGCGTATTCCTGCCCGAGCGCGACGAGGATCGCCCCGGTCAGGGTCGCAAGGTCGATCATGAATTTGGGCTTGAACCGGTCCTGCACGTACCAGAGCACGTCCGCCAGCACGAGACGGCCCTCCGCATCCGTATTGATGATCTCGATGGTCTGTCCCGACAGGGTGGTGACGATATCGCCAGGACGCTGGGCGTTGCCGTCCGGCATGTTCTCCACAAGGCCGATGGCTCCGACCACGTTCGCCTTCGCCTTGCGGCTCGCCAGCGCATGCATGAGGCCGACGACGCAGGCCGCTCCGGCCATGTCGCCCTTCATGTCCTCCATGCCGGCCGCAGGCTTGATCGAGATGCCGCCGGTGTCGAACACCACTCCCTTGCCGATGAAGGCGATGGGCTTGTCGCCGGCCTTGCCGCCGTTCCAGCGCATCACTGCCACGCGCCCGCCGCGCGCCGAGCCCTGCGCCACGCCGAGAAGGGCCCCCATGCCGAGCTTTCTCATGGCCTTGTCGTCGAGCACCTCGACCTCGACGCCGAGCTTCGTGAGCTCCTGGGCCCGGGCCGCGAACTCCTGGGGTCCGAGCACGTTCGGCGGCTCGTTGACGAGATCGCGCGCCAGCGTGATGCCCTGCAGGGCGCCCTCACGGGACTTGTAGACCTTCTTGACGGCGGCGGGATCGGCGACGCTCAGGACCAGGCGGGCCGCGCCTTTTCGATCGTTGTCGTCCTTCTTCGTCTTGTAGCGGTCGAAGCTGTAGCGGCGAAGCTGGATGCCCAGAGCGATATCGGCCACCGCCTCGGGTGAAACTTCGATCCCGGGCAGACCGACCATGACGGTCGCGGCCTTGCCGTTGACCTTACCGGAGACGAAGCCGCCCAGCTGGACGAAATCCACATCCGCCCGGTCCTTTTCACCCCCGACCCCGATCACGATCAGCCGGTCGACCGAGAGGCCGTTCGGCATCACGATCGTCATGGCGGATTTGGGCTTTCCCTTGAAATTCTCCGCAGCCGCGGCCTTGGCGATGAGGTCGACAGCCTTGGAGCCGATCTGCTTGGCAACCGCCGGCATCGGCTGGAGATCGTCCCCGACGAAGATGATGAGATCGCCGGACTCGACTTTACCGTACGGCTGGAAGTCGATCTTGAAGCTGTCGGCCATGAAACCCTCTTGCTTTGATAGGAGCGCCGGACTCGGGACGGCGCGCTCTTGGTGACCGCCATCATATAGGGCATGCCGGGGCCCGCCGTGAAATAGGCGCAATCTCAGGCTGTTGAAAACAGCCGTCTTGCCTTAAGACGAAGCGACAGGGTAACCCAGGACCTTCCCGCCGGGGGGCTGAAGGGCTTCATGACACTTCTCGAACGTTACATCCTGAAAATCGCATTCAGCGCTTTCACGGCCTGCCTGATCGCCCTCACGGGCGTCATCTGGATCACGCAGGCCCTGCGCGAACTCGATCTTCTGACGGGCAAGGGCCAGACGATCGTCATCTTCCTGACGGTCACCGGGCTGTCGCTCCCGGCCCTCATCAGCGTCATCGCCCCGGTCGCCCTGTTCATGGCGACGATCTATACACTGAACAAGCTCAATGGCGATTCCGAGCTGATCGTCATGAGCGCGGGCGGCATGGCTCCGCAACGCCTGCTGCGTCCGTTCATCGCGCTCGCTGTCTTCATCAGCCTGGTCGTCGGGATGATTTCCCTCTATCTCATGCCCGCGAGCCTCCAGGAGCTGCGCCTGCTGTTCACGCGCATCAGGGCGGACTTCGTGGCCACCATGGCCAAGGAAGGGCAGTTCATCTCCTTGGACAACGGCATCACCTTCCACTACCGCGAGCGGTCGGGGGACGCCCTGCTCGGCATCTTCATGGAAGACCAGCGCGACAAGACCAAGCCCATCGTCTATCTGGCCGAACGCGGCCAGACCGTCGAGCAGAACGGGCAGGCCTACCTCGTGCTCGAGAAGGGCAGCGTGCAGCGCAAGGACCCTAACCCGAAGAGCAGAGATTCCTCCATTGTCGCCTTCGAGCGCTACGCCGTGGATCTGGCCGCCTTCAACCAGGAGGGTGGCGAGGTCGTCTACAAGCCGCGCGAGCGCAGCACCACGCAGCTCCTCTTCCCCGACGAGGGCGACGCCCTCTATCAGGCCCAGACGGGTCGTTTCAGGGCCGAGCTGCACGACCGGCTTTCCGCCTGGCTCTACCCCATGGCCATGATGATCGTGGCCTTCGCGGCCCTGGGCGAAGCCCGCACCACCAGGCAGGGACGCGGTCTGGCCATCGCGATGGCCATCGCCGGGATCGTCCTGCTCAGAGTGCTGGGCTTTGCCGCGTCCAGCGCCGTGGTCCGCTCGCCCACGGCGGTCGCCGCCGTTTACGGCACTCCGCTGGGAGCGATCGCCATCTCCCTGCTGCTGATCTTCCAGGGTCCGAGAGTGCGAGCCGCCTACGCGAGGATCCGCTCGGCCCTCGGCGGTCTTCGCCCGGCGCGCAAACCGGCCACCCAAGGGGCTTGAGCATGCTGATCGGCCGGACGCTCGGACTTTATTTCGCGCGACAGTTCATCAAGACGATCTTCATCGTCTTCGCCACTGTGTTCGCCCTCGTCTACACCATCGACTTCGTGGAGCTGATGCGCCGGGCGGGCGATGCCGAGCACGCGACGCCCGGTCTCATCGCCCGGCTGACCCTGTTTCGCACGCCGGCCATCGCCGAGCAGGTCATGCCCTTCGCGGTGCTCTTCGGCAGCATGGCGGCGCTCCTGCAGCTCAGCCGCAAGCTCGAACTCGTGGTGGCCCGCGCCGCCGGGATCTCGGCCTGGCAGTTCCTCCAGCCGGGGCTTCTCGTGGCCCTGCTCATCGGCGTCGGGTCGGTCACGGTCTACAATCCGGTTTCCGCCAGCCTGAAGCAGCGGGCCGCGAACCTGGAGACCAGGATCTTCTCACGCACGACCCAGACTTCGGGCAAAACCATCTGGCTGCGGCAAAAGAGCCAGGACGGACATGCAATCTTCCGCGCGGACGGGTCCCGCACGGACACCACGACGCTCGTCGGCGTCACCGTCTATACGTTCGACCTGGAAGGCCGCTTCACCCATCGAATCGAGGCCAAGGAGGCCACGCTCCACGAAGGCTTCTGGGAGCTGAAAAGCGCCCGCGTTCTGTCGGCCACCGAAGAGCCGGAGAATCACGACCGATACCTGATCGCGTCTCTTCTGCAGCCGTCCCAGCTCAAGCAGAGCTTCATCGCCCCTGATTCCGTGCCGTTCTGGGACCTCCGGCAGACCATCGACCGGATGGAGCGGTCGGCGATCAACACCACCGCCTACAGGCTCCATTACGACCTTCTTTTGGCCCGCCCCCTGCTGTTCATCGCCATGGTCTTCGTGGCGGCGTCAGTGTCGTTAAGATTCTTTCGATTTGGCGGTGTAGCGATGATGGTTCTGGGTGGCGTCGCCGCCGGGTTCATGCTTTATGTCGCCACTGAGCTAATGGCGGAGCTTGGGGCCTCCGGGATCATCAGCTCGGTTGTTGCGGCCTGGCTCCCTGCTGTAGTAGGCAGTCTTTTAGGAACCTTGGCGTTATTGTACCAAGAGGATGGCTGAGCCTGTCCTCATATAAGAACTGAGTTGAGGAGTGGGGATGCAGAGGCTCAAGGCATCGATCGCAATGTCTGCGGTCGCAACGGCACTTTTCTTCGCCGTTGGATCAACGCCTGTGCTGGCCCAGTCGCTCAACGACGCTATCAGCTCGCGCCTGCAGTCCAATCCGAACCAGGACCGGCTGTTCGTCGACGCCAAGGAAATCGTCTACAACAACGACAAGAACACCATTTCGGCCACCGGCGACGTCCAGATGAACTATCAGGGCAAGACGCTTCAGGCCGATCGGGTCACCTATGACCGGAATACCGGCCGGGTCTATGCCGAAGGCAATGCCCGCCTCACCGATGCCAGCGGCGCGGTCGTGACGGGCGACCGTTTCGAGCTGACGGACGACTTCAAGAACGGCTTCATCGATTCGCTGCGGGTGGTCCAGACCACGGTCGACAACGGCCGGCCGGTCACGACCCGCTTCTCTTCGCCGCGGGCCGAGCGTGCGGAGGGCGAAACCACGGTCTTCGAGCGCGGCACCTATACGGCCTGCGAACCCTGCAAGGAGCATCCGGAACGGCCGCCCCTCTGGCAGGTCAAGGCCGCGAAGATCATCCACAACAACAGCGAGCAGACGATCTATTACGAGGACGCGACCCTCGAGATCCTCGGCCTGCCCGTCGCTTACCTGCCCTATTTCTGGACACCGGATCCGACGGTCAAGCGCAAGACCGGCTTCCTCGCGCCCCGCTATGTGATGTCGAACACCCTCGGCTTCGGCGGCTCGATTCCGTTCTTCTGGGCGATCGCACCAAACTACGACCTGACGGTTGCCCCCACCTTCCTGTCCCGCCAGGGCGTTCTCGGTGAAGCGGAGTGGCGGCATCGGCTCGAGACAGGCTCGTACAACCTCCGCGTGGCCGGAATCTCGCAGCAGGATCCGGGCGTCTTCCTCCCCGGCCCCCGTGGCGGCGGCGATCGCGACTGGCGCGGCTCGCTCGAATCGGCAGGCCAGTTCAATCTGAACGAGCGCTGGAAATGGGGCTGGGACATCACCCTCGTCTCGGACAAGTGGTTCCTCGACAACTACAACATCCGCAACGAGAACCTCACCTCGCTCTACCTGAAAGAGGCGGTCTCGACCCTCTATCTGCAGGGGCAGGGAGACCGGTCCTTCTTCGACGTGCGCGGATACTACTTCCAGGGCCTGTCCACGCAGGACTGGCAGAAGCAGCAGCCCGTCGTTCACCCGGTGCTCGATTATGACAAGCGGACCACGCCGTCGAGCATCGGCGGCGAATTCGACCTCAACGTGAACGTAACCAGCCTCTCGCGAGAAGCTGCGCAGTTCGAGCCGCTGTCCAAACTGAACAAGGCCCGGTACGGCATTTTCCAGACCTGCCGGATCTTCGAGCAGGAGGAGTGCCTGGTTCGCGGCACCAGCGGATCCATGTCCCGGGCGTCGGTCCTCGCCTCATGGCGCCGGGAATTCGTCGATCCCGTCGGCCAGGTCTGGACACCCTTCGTCTATGTCCGGGCCGACAATTTCTGGATCGCGCCCGATTTCGAAGGTTATCAGAACCCCTATCTGCGCAATTATCTCGACGGCGACAGCGACTATCTCTTCCGCGCCATGCCGGCCGTGGGCATCGATTACCGCTATCCCTTCGTTGCCGATATCGGCACCTCGGGCCGTCAGGTGATCGAACCGATCGCGCAGATCATCGCCCGCCCCAACGAAACCCGGATCGGCAATCTTCCCAACGAGGATGCGCAGAGCCTCATCTTCGACGACACGTCCCTGTTCGATTGGGACAAGTTCTCCGGCTACGATCGCGTGGAGGGCGGCGTTCGCGCCAATCTGGGTGTTCAGTACACCGTCACCGGCGCCGACAATTTCTACGCCAACGTGCTCTTCGGCCAGTCCTATCAGGTCGCGGGCCGCAACTCGTTCCGCCAGCCGGACTTGGCCAATGTGGGCCTGGATTCCGGCCTCGACACGCGCGCTTCCGACTATGTGGGCCGCATCCAGATCGCGCCGAACAGGAACTTCTCCTTCGTAACCCGCGCCCGGTTCGATCAGGAGGACTTCGGCGTCAACAGTATCGAAGCAGGCGTCCGCGCCGACTTCTCCCCCTATCTGCCAGTCTCGACCTCGCTGACCTATGCGCGGTACGGGAAGCAGCCGGACATCGGCTTCCTGAACCCCCGCGAGGGCTTCCTGGGCACGGCGACCTGGAACGTAACCCCGAACTGGCGCATTTCAGGGTCAGTGCTCCTGGATCTCGACCGGTACCTGGCGGAGCCGGTGGAACGGGCCTATGTGAGTTCCATGTCGGTTGGTGTCGGTTATATCGACGAGTGCACGACCTTCTCGGTCCGGTACATCATGAGGCCGCGGTCCCTGACCACCAGTTCGGGCGAGAGAGATCAGAACCATACGGTGATGCTGAGCCTGGAACTGAGGACCCTCGGCGGTGCCTCGATTACCCAACGCATCGACGGCTCTTCCTCCGAAGAAGGTGTAGCGAGATAGTGAACGGGCTGACGCGCCCTCTCCTTCTGACCCAGGGCGACCCGGCTGGAATCGGGCCCGAGCTGACCCTGCGGGCCTGGCTCCAGCGCGAGCGGGACGCGCTGCCACCCTTCGCCGTCCTGGCGGACTCCAGCTCTCTCGAGCGCCTGGCGAAGGCTCTGGGCTGGACCGTGCCGATGGCGGTCGTGGACGTCTCGCAGGCCGTGTCGGCCTTTCCGCACGCTCTCCCGGTCATCCCGTTGAAGGCGATGGTATCGGCCGAGGTGGGTAAACCCGACCCCAAATCCGCCCCTTCCGTCATCGAGGCGATCGAAACGGCGGTGGAGTTCGTCCGCAACGGCTCGGCCGGTGCCGTGGTCACCAATCCGATCGCGAAGCACGTGCTTTACGATGCTGGTTTCCGCCACCCCGGGCATACGGAGTTCCTGGCCGCCCTCGCGGGCCGGGACGGAAACACCTATCACCCGGTGATGATGCTCTGGAGCCGAGACCTCGCCGTGGTCCCGGTGACCGTCCATATTCCCCTCTCGTCCGTGCCTGAGGCCCTGACGAGCGAGCTGATCGTGGCCACGGGACGCATCGTGGCCCGGGAACTGAGGGAACGGTTCGGGATTGCCGATCCGCGCCTTGCCCTCGCGGGCCTCAACCCTCACGCTGGGGAAAGCGGCGCCATGGGCAAGGAAGACGGGGCCGTCATCGCGCCCGCTATCGCGACCCTGCGAGCCGAGGGCATCGCGGCCTCAGGCCCCCTCCCGGCCGACACCATGTTCCACCCGCGGGCCCGGAAGGGCTATGATGCGGCGCTCGCCATGTATCACGACCAGGCCCTCATCCCGATCAAGACCATCGCCTTCGACGAGGCGGTGAACGTGACGCTCGGCCTGCCCTTCGTGCGCACGTCGCCCGATCACGGAACCGCCTTCGACATCGCGGGCAAGGGCATCGCACGCCCCGACAGCCTGATCGCCGCGATCAGGCTCGCGGCGCGGCTCGGTGCGGGGGCGAGGTCTCCATGAGCCAGATCGACACCCTTCCTCCCCTGCGCGAGGTCGTCCGGACCCACGGGCTCATGGCCAAGAAGTCGCTCGGCCAGAACTTCCTGTTCGATCTCAATCTGACGAGCCGCATCGCCCGGTCCGCCGGGCCTCTGGAGGATGCGACGGTGATCGAGGTCGGCCCCGGTCCGGGCGGGCTCACCCGCGCCATCCTGGCCGCCGGAGCCAAGAAGGTCATCGCGATCGAGCGGGACAGCCGCTGCCTGCCCGCCTTGGCCGAGATCGCCGATCATTACCCGGGGCGTCTGGAGGTCATCGAAGCCGACGCGCTCGAATTCGACCCCCGGCCGATGGTTGGCGAAGGGCTCGTGCGCATCATCTCCAACCTGCCCTACAACGTCGGCACGGCGCTTCTCACCGGCTGGCTGACCGGAGAGGCATGGCCGCCCTGGTGGGCCTCCCTGACGCTCATGTTCCAGCGCGAGGTCGCCGAGCGGATCGTCGCCACACCGGATGATCCTAAGGATTACGGACGTCTCGGCGTGCTCTGCGGCTGGCGGACCGATGCACGCATCCTCTTCGACGTACCGCCCTCGGCCTTCGTGCCGCCGCCGAAGATCACCTCGAGCATCGTGCACCTCACGCCGAGACCCTCGCCCCGCCTGTGCCGCATCGGTGCCCTGGAGACGGTCACGCGTGCGGCTTTCGGACAGCGGCGGAAGATGCTGCGCCAGAGCCTGAAGGCGATCGCTCCCGATCCGTCCGCACTGATTGCCACCGCCGGTCTCGAAGAGACGGCTCGTGCCGAGAACGTGCCCGTGGAAGGTTATGTAGCCCTGGCCAATGCCTTCGACGCCACGCACGGCAGGAGCTAGAGCATCGGACGCGGGAAGTGGGAACCGGTTTTGCGTGAAAAGATGCTCAAGACCATCAACTTATAGCGTCGGACGTGAGTTCGATTTTTACGTCCGACGCTGTAGCGCATCGTGCGGACCCGATGCGCTTAATCGATCTTCTCGGCCAGCAGGCCCTCGACGAACTCCTGAAGTCCCACGAGCCGGTCCCGCTTGAGGCGCTCCGCCGTCTGGATGGCCTTGAGCTTCTCGAAAGAGTCGCCCAGATCCTCGTTGACGATCACGTAATCGTATTCGACCCAGCGCTCCATCTCGATCCGGGCATTGGCGAGGCGCTTGGCGATCACGTCGGGGGCATCCTCCGCCCGGCGTTCCAGGCGAGCCTTCAGCTCCCTGAAGCTCGGGGGAAGGACGAAGACGGTCACCACATCGTCCGGCAGCTTCTGCCGGACCTGACGGGTGCCCTGGTAATCGATGTCGAAGATCATGTCCTGGCCGGCCGCGAGGGTCTTCTCGACGAGCTTGCGCGGCGTGCCGTAGAAATTCCCGTGCACCTCGGCCCATTCCAGCAGTTCGTCGCGCTCGCGCATCGCCTGGAACTCGTCCACGCCGATGAAGTAATAGTGCTTTCCCTCGATCTCCGACGGCCGCTTGGGGCGCGTGGTGACGGAGATGGAAAGCGCGCCCGCGCGATCCTCCACGAGGCTGCGGGTGAGCGTGGTCTTTCCGGCGCCCGACGGCGAGGACAGGATCAGGATGAGGCCGCGACGTCCGACCAGGGGCTTCGAATCTTGGCTCACCACATTACTCCACGTTCTGAACCTGCTCCCGGAATTGCTCGATTACGGCCTTCAATTCAAGACCAATCCTGGACAGAGACACATCATTGGCCTTGGCGCAGAGCGTGTTGGCCTCGCGGCCGAACTCCTGCGCCAGGAAATCGAGCCGGCGTCCGACCGGACCACCCTCCTGCAACAGAGCGCGGGCGGAATCCACATGGGCGCGCAGGCGGTCGATCTCCTCGCGGATATCGGCGCGGGCAGCAATGAGCACCGCCTCCTGGTGCAGACGCGCCGGGTCGAGGGCAGCCTTGCCGTCGAGGAGCTCTGCAACCTGCGCTTCGAGGCGCGCGCGAATGGCATCCGGCTGCCGTGCCGGGCATGCTTCCGCATCACTCACGAGCCCGGCGATCGAATCGAGCTGCCGGTTCAGGACGGAGGCGAGCGCCTGGCCTTCGTTCAGCCGGGCGGCTTGCAGGGCCTGGATCAGATTTGCGACGCCGCCCCTGAGCGCGTCCGTCAGCGCCTCGTCCCGCCCCGGATCCACGGCATCCTCGTCGAGTTCCACGACGCCGCGAACGGCGAGAAGACCGTCGAGGGAGGCCGGTTTCACATTGTCCGGAAGGGACAGCCCGCCGACGGCGGAGAGAAGGGATTGCAGCACCTCCTGATTGACCCGCAGCCTGGGGGCGGTCGATGCCCTCGACATCGAAAGGTTGAGCTGCCCCTGCCCGCGAGTGAACGCCTTGAGGATCAGGCCGCGAGCCTCCTCGCCCACGGCGTCGAGCCCGGACGGAGTCCTCACGCGCACTTCGAGCCCCCGTCCATTGACGGTCTTGAGCTCCCAGGCCCATTGGTAAGGACCGGTCACACCGGCTTCGCGGGCAAAGCCGGTCATGCTTGCAATCGACATGCACTGAACCTCAGGCGTCATTCGTAACGAAAATCGGCGCGACCATAACGCATCGCGCAAAAAAGTGGATCCGATTATTGGTGCCCGGGGCTTCGAGGCGCGACCCGCCGGATGCAGGGCCCGAAAAGCGGCAGGAATGCCGAAGCCTGTGGCCGGCCCGGTCGCGAAGGGTCAGGGCTGGGTGAGGGTCGGAACGTTCTTCGGGTTCGTCAAATCGAAGGTCTTGTTCTTGAGCGGATCCTTGTCCGTGCCCTCGCTCGCATCGAAACCCCGGGCTCGCTTGCCGCCGGCGCCGGTCGCGGTACGCCCCCCGGACGGCAGGGCACTGGCCGTCCCGCGCAGTGCGGACAGCCCATCGTCGAGCGCACCGGATTGCCCCGGAGCCGAAGGCTGGACGGGGGCATCCGGATCCACGATCCGGTCGACCGCATCGCTGTCGGTCGCAGGCTTGTTCTTTTCGATCTGGCGCCAGCGGCTCACGTTGCGCTGGTGCTGCTCGTAGGTCTCGGCGAAGGCATGGCCGCCCGAACCGTCGGCGACGAAGTAGAGATCCTTGGTTCGCGACGGATTGGCCACGGCCTCGAGCGCCGCGCGTCCCGGATTGGCGATGGGTCCGGGAGGCAGGCCCTCGATCACGTAGGTGTTGTAGGGCGTTGCCGTCTCGATCTCGGTGCGCAGGATTCCGCGCCCCAGAGTGCCTTTGCCCCCGACCAGCCCATAGACGATGGTGGGGTCGGACTGGAGCTTCATGCGTTTCAGGAGGCGGTTGATGAACACGCCCGCGACGCGGGTGCGCTCGTCCGCGCGTCCCGTTTCCTTTTCCACGATGGAGGCGAGAATCACGAGTTCCTGCGGCGACCTGATCGGCAGATCCGAGGACCGGCGCTGCCAGATCTGATTGAGCATCTGCCGCTGGGCCGCCTGCATGGTGTTGATGATCTGCTGACGCGTCGTGCCGCGCTCGAACTTGTAGGTGTCCGGGAGCAGGGTTCCCTCACGCGGGGTCTCGGCAACGTCGCCGCTCAGGATCTCGTTCTCGTAAAGCCGGGCGACGATCTGATCGCTCGTGAGGCCCTCGGGAACGGTGACCGCGTGAAGAATCGCCTTGCCCTGGACGAGAGTGTCGATGGCATCCTGGATGCTCGCGCCCGCTTTGAACTGGAATTCGCCGGCCTTGAGCTGACCGCGCTGGCGGTTGATGAGCGCATAGGCTTCGAACAGCAGCGGCTGATTGATGACGCCTTCCTCCTTCAGGATCGAGGCGATGTCGCTCGTGCCGGTATTGCGCGGGATCAGCACCACCTTGTCGTTCTGAAGCGGTCCCTGGGCGGTGATCTCGCGCTCCAGCATCGTGAAGCCGAACACGCCCGCCAGGGCCAGGGCCACGATCAGCGTCAGCAGGCCGCTCATGAGGGCCAGCATGCCCCCGCGGCGCCGGCGGATCCGCGGCGGCGGAGGCGGCGCGAGCGACGGCTTCAGCGCCTCGCTCGGGGAACGGGGTGCCAGGCGCGGCTGTTCCTGCCCCTGAAGCTCGGCCTCATGGTCAGAAATCAGGGTGCGTCTCTTTTTACGTCCGAACATCACGATGCTTTTCTGGTGCCGGCCGGGCCTCCCCCGACTCGTCCGACACCCTAGTGGGGATTATGGCGAAAAGCCGTAACGCAGAAGCGTTGTCCTCAGGCAACGCGTCGGAAGATCAGGGAAGCATTGGTTCCGCCGAAGCCGAAGGAGTTCGACAAGGCTACATCGACTTGCTTGCGCTTGGCCACCTTCGGCACGAGGTCGATCGCGGTTTCGACGGACGGATTGTCGAGGTTGATGGTCGGGGGAACGATCCCGTCGCGCATGGCGAGGAGCGAGAAGATCGCCTCCACGGCCCCCGCCGCGCCCAGCAGGTGCCCGATGGCCGACTTGGTGGACGACATGGTGAGCTTGCCCGCCGCATCGCCCATGATGCGCTCGATGGCCTTGAGCTCGATCTCGTCGCCGAGCGGCGTCGAGGTGCCGTGAGCGTTGACGTAGTCGATCTCGGAGACCTTGATGCCGGCGCGCTTGACGGCAGCCGACATGCAGCGATAGGCGCCGTCGCCGTCCTCCGACGGGGAGGTGATGTGATAGGCGTCGCCCGACAGGCCGTAGCCGATGACCTCGCCGTAGATCTTCGCGCCGCGGGCCTTGGCGTGCTCGTACTCCTCCAGCACGACGACGCCGGCGCCCTCGCCCATGACGAAGCCGTCACGGTCCTTGTCGTAGGGGCGGGACCCTTTCTCGGGGCTGTCGTTGAAATTGGTCGAGAGCGCCCGGCAGGCGGCGAAGCCCGCGAGGGAGAGGCGGTTGACGGGCGATTCCGTTCCGCCGGCCACCATCACGTCGGCGTCGCCGAGCGCGATCAGGCGGGCCGCGTCGCCGATGGCGTGGGCGCCCGTGGAGCAGGCCGTCACCACGGCATGGTTCGGGCCCTTGAGGCCGTGCTCGATGGACACGTAACCGCCCGCGAGGTTGATCAGGCGGCCGGGGATGAAGAAGGGCGAGATGCGGCGCGGGCCGCGCTCGATCAGGGTTGCCGAGGCCTCGTAGATGCCGCCGATGCCGCCGATGCCGGAGCCGATCAGCACGCCCGTGGCGCATTGCTCCTCATAGGTCTTCGGGGCCCAGCCGGCATCGCGAAGAGCCTGCGTCGAGGCCGCCATCGCATAGACGATGAAGGGATCGACCTTGCGCTGCTCCTTGGGCTCCATCCACTCATCGGCATTGAACGTGCCGTTGCTGCCGTCCCCGACCGGGATCCGGCAGGCGATCTGGCAGGCAAGATCATCGACCTGGAAGTCCGTGATCTTCTTCGCGCCGCTTTGCCCCTCCACGAGGCGGGACCACGTGGCATCGACACCGCTGCCCAGCGGCGTGACCATGCCAAGACCTGTAACAACAACCCGGCGCATAACGTTCTACCCTATCGTTAAATAAAAATCGGGCGTCGGGTGGTTCACCCGACGCCCGCCGAAAGTTTAGGCTGCGTTCTTCTCGAGGAAGCGGATCGCGTCGCCGACCGTGACGATGGTCTCGGCGGCATCGTCCGGGATCTCGACGTTGAACTCTTCCTCGAAGGCCATCACCAGCTCGACCGTGTCGAGGCTGTCCGCGCCCAGGTCGTCGATGAAGTTCGCGTTGTCCGTCACCTTGTCGGCCTCAACGCCCAGATGCTCGACAACAATCTTCTTCACGCGATCAGCGACGTCACTCATCGTTTTCTTCCTCAGTGGCTGCCGCCTCAGTAACGGGCGGATTAAAAAATCGAAATCGGATCAGCTGCTCAGCTGACAACGCTGAAACGGCTACCTTGCGCCGTGCAAAGCCGTATTTTTGTGCGCCGGTCAACCCCTTTGGCGTGATCGGGCTCATGCTTAACACAAGCTTATCCTGTCTGGCGAGAGGCGAGCGGCACCTGCGAACAGTTTCCGCCAGCCCAGCTAAGTGCCTTTAGAACATCGCCATTCCACCGTTCACGTGCAGGGTGTGCCCTGTCACATAGCCGGCTTCGCTCGACGCGAGATAGACCACCGAGGACGCGATTTCATCGCCCTGGCCCAGCCGTCCCATGGGAATAGTGCCCAGGATGCCTTCGCGCTGCTTTTCATTGAGCACATCCGTCATCGGAGACTCGATAAAGCCCGGAGCGACCAGGTTCACGGTGATGTTGCGGCTCGCGACCTCGGCGGCGAGCGCCTTGGTCATGCCGATGAGGCCGGCCTTGGAAGCGGCGTAATTGCCTTGCCCCGGATTGCCGGTCGAGCCCACCACGGAGCCGATATTGACGATGCGGCCGTAGCGGCGACGCATCATGCCCTTCACGGCGGCGCGGGAGAGGCGGAACGCGGCCGTCAGGTTCACGGCGATCACCGTGTCCCATTCCTCGTCCTTCATGCGCATGAACAGGTTGTCCTTGGTCACGCCCGCGTTGTTCACGAGGATGTCGAGACCTTCCATCGCGGCTTCCGCGGCGGGAACGAGAGCTTCGACGGAATCCTTGTCGCCGAGGTTGGCCTCGACCACATGGACCCGCTCGCCGAGCGAGGCGGCAAGCTCGTCGAGAGCGGCGCGGCGGGTGCCGGAGAGCGTCACGGTAGCGCCCTGGGCGTGCAACGCGCGGGCGATGGCGCCGCCGATTCCGCCGGTGGCTCCGGTGACGAGAGCCTTGCGGCCGGTCAGATCGAACATGGAGGCTCTCCTCTATTAGCCTTGCAGGGTAGCTTTGAAGGCGGCGACATCCTCGGGCGTGCCGATGGCGCTGGCGGCGGCGCCCGCGGCGATGCGCTTCACGAGACCGGTCAGGACCTTGCCCGATCCGACTTCATGAAAGGCCTCGACGCCCTGAGAGGCCATGAAGGCCACGCATTCGCGCCAGCGGACCGTGCCGGTGACCTGGCGGACCAGGGCATCGCGGATCGCATCCGGATCGGTGATCGGCGCGGCCTCCACATTGGCCACCACGGGGATTGCGGGAGCATTCACTGCCACTCCGGCCAGCGCCTCGCGCATGGCGTCGGCGGCGGGCTGCATGAGGGCGCAATGGAAGGGGGCGGACACGGCCAGCATCACGGCGCGCTTGGCCCCCTTCTGCTGGGCGATCGTCACCGCGCGCTCGACAGCGGCCTTATGGCCCGAAACCACGACCTGGGCGCCGCCATTGTCGTTGGCCGCATCGCAGACTTCGCCCTGAGCCGCCTCACGGGCGACCTCGAGGGCCGTGTCGTATTCGAGGCCGAGAAGGGCCGCCATGGCGCCCTGCCCCACCGGCACGGCGTTCTGCATGGCGTTTCCGCGAATCCGCAGGAGGCGCGCCGTATCGGCGATCGAGAGGCTGCCGGCGGCGGCGAGCGCCGAATATTCGCCGAGCGAGTGTCCGGCGACATAGGCGGCATGCTCCTTGAGCCCGAGCCCGGCTTCCGCCTCCAGCACGCGCATGGCGGCGAGGCTCACGGCCATCAGAGCGGGCTGCGTGTTCGCGGTCAGGGTCAGCTCCTCGGCGGGTCCCTCCCACATGAGAGTGGACAGCTTCTGCGAGAGGGCCTCGTCCACCTCGTCGAATACGGCTTTGGCCGCGGGGAAGTTGTCGGCGAGGGCTTTGCCCATGCCCACGGCCTGGCTTCCCTGGCCCGGGAAAATGAATGCGCGCTTCATCGGGAGCGGAACCTTTATTGCGTCGAATCCGCGCGGAACTGGCACCCGCAAGCCTCGGAGTCAAGGCAAAGAGGTCGTTTGAGAGTCTCGCGCGGCCTCAGATGTGCCGCCTCCATCCCTTGAGAAGACTGCGGTCGATCTTCGATCGGCTGAAGAAAAACCTGCTCCAGAGGAGCTTGCCCCGGCGCATAGCCCCCCGCAGAAAACCATTCAAATAATGCATTCGCCCCTCGCAACCAATACGTTACAACATAATATAAAGGTCCTTGCGAAAACGTGCGCCTCCGCACGTGGCGGGAGGTTTCGGGTTTAAGTCCCTGTTTCGGAACGCATCCTCTTGTGGTCTTGCTCTTGTATTCTTGGAGCATCCGTTGTATCCGGTCACCCTTCCGATATTCCTTTGAACCTGAAGAAGGAGCCCCTGCATGGCTCGCGTGACCGTCGAAGACTGCATCGACAAGGTCGACAACCGGTTTGAGCTCGTGCTGCTGGCCAGCCACCGCGCCCGCCTGATTTCCTCGGGCTCGCCGCTCACCATCGACCGCGACCGTGACAAGAACCCCGTCGTGGCTCTCCGCGAGATCGCGGACGAGACCATCGCTCCCGACGACCTGAAGGAGCAGCTCATCCACTCCATGCAGAAATATGTCGAGGTGGACGAGCCGGAGGCCGAGGCCGTTCCCATGCTGGGCAACACCGCAGCCGCCACGGGCAGCGACAACGACGCCGATGTCCAGTTCGACCGCATGAGCGAGGAAGACCTGCTTCGCGGGCTGGAGGGCCTCGTGCCCCCGAGCAACAACAGCTCGGACGACGACGAGCGTGAATAACGGCTCGAACCTGTAATTATCCGAAAAGCCCGGCCCTCAGCCGGGCTTTTTTCATGCCTCTTAACCACGGCGTGGATTTGCCGCCTGCGGCAAGGTATTCAGCTTGCGGTCAGAAGTGCTGGTACAATATTCTTTAGTATTGCCCGATTTCAGCCTGACAGACCGATTTGAGGAGATGGCGGCCGCATGATGCGCCAGTACGAACTTGTCGAGCGGGTGAAGCGCTACAACCCCTCGGCTGACGAGGCGCTGCTCAACCGCGCTTACGTTTATGCCATGATGGCGCATGGCAACCAGAAGCGCGCATCCGGCGACCTGTTCTTCGGCCATCCCCTCGAAGTCGCCGCGATCCTCACCGACATGAAGCTCGACGAGGCGACCATCGCGGCAGCCGTGCTCCACGACACGGTGGAAGATACCGAAGCGACCCTGGAGGAGATCAACAAGACCTTCGGCACGCAGATCGGGGCACTCGTCGACGGCCTGACGAAGATCAAGCGCCTCGACCTCGTCTCCAAGCGTGCCGCCCAGGGCGAGAACTTCCGCAAGCTTCTGCTCGCCATCGCGGACGATGTGCGCGTGCTTCTGGTCAAGCTCGCCGACCGCCTGCACAACATGCGCACTCTCGGCTTCATGCCCCCGGAGAAGCGCCAGCGCATCGCGCAGGAAACCCTGGAGATCTACGCCCCTCTCGCCGGACGCATGGGTATCCAGGAGATGCGCGAGGAGCTGGAGGAACTGGCCTTCCAGAACCTCGACCCTGAAGCCTATGAGGCCATCAACCGGCACCTGCACGAACTGACGGCCAAGAGCGAGAAGCTCGTCGAGGAGATCGAGCGGACGCTCACCACCAAGCTGAGGGCTCAGGGCATCGACGCGCAGGTGACGGGGCGTCAGAAGCGCCCCTATTCGATCTGGCGCAAGATGGAGCGCAAATCCGTCTCGTTCGAACAATTGTCCGATATCTTCGCCTTCCGCATCATCGTCGGCACCGTCGACGAATGCTACCGCGCGCTCGGCATCGTCCATACCAGCTGGCCCATGGTTCCGGGCCGCTACAAGGACTACATCTCGACGCCCAAGCAGAACGACTACCGCTCGATCCACACCACGGTGATCGGCCCCGGCAGCCAGCGTGTCGAGCTTCAGATCCGCACGGAGGTGATGGACCAGGTCGCCGAATACGGAATCGCGGCCCATGCCCTCTACAAGGAGGGCGTGAACGACAATTCCCGCCTCGCCACGGAAAGCCGCGCCTATCAGTGGCTGCGGCGCACGATCGATCTCCTTGCGGAAGGCGACAATCCCGAAGAGTTCCTCGAGCATACGAAACTCGAACTCTTTCATGACCAGGTTTTCTGCTTCACGCCGAAGGGCCGCCTCATCGCCCTTCCGCGCGGTGCGACGCCGATCGATTTCGCCTATGCGGTGCACACGGATGTCGGCAACACGGCGGTCGGCTGCAAGATCAACGGACGCATGTCGCCGCTGCTCACCGAGCTTCAGAACGGCGACGAGGTGGAAATCGTTCGCGCCGAAGGGCAGACGCCGCCCGCAGCCTGGGAATCCCTCGTGGTCACCGGCAAGGCCCGCGCCTCGATCCGGCGTGCCACGCGCGCGGCCGTCCGGCGGCAGTATACGGGCCTCGGCCATCAGATCCTGGAGCGCGCCTTCGAGCGCGCGGGCAAGACCTTCTCGGACGAAAAACTCAAAGGCGCCCTGCCCCGGCTTGCGCGCGTTTCCGTGGAGGACGTGCTGGCGGCGGTAGGCCGGGGCGAGATGTTCTCCGGCGACGTGGTGCGCGCCGTCTATCCCGACTACAAGGAGGAACGCCGCACCGGAACGGACGGCAGGGCCATGGGCCAGCCGGACGGCATGGGCACGCGACCGACCGGCGAACAGACGGACGGCATCCCGATTCGCGGCCTCAACAGGGACATGCCGATCCGCTTCGCCCCGGAAGGCGGGGCCGTGCCGGGCGACCGGATCGTCGGCATTCTGACCCCCGGCCAGGGAGTCACCATCTATCCCATTCAGTCCCCTTCGCTCGCCGATTTCGACAACGAGCCGGATCGCTGGATCGACGTGCGCTGGGATCTCGAAACCGGCTCGACGCAGCGCTTTCCGGCGCGCATCAAGCTGCAATCGATCAACGAACCGGGATCGCTCGCGCAGATCGCGCAGGTCATCGCGGATCACGACGGCAACATCGACAACGTGAACATGAAGCGGCGCACGCAGGACTTCACCGATATCACCATCGATCTGACCGTCTGGGATCTGAAGCATCTCAATGCGATCATCGCGGAGCTTCGCGCCAAGCGCGTGGTCAGCCGTGTCGACCGCGTGACCGGATAATCGCCCATGCCGGCCAAGCCGCGCATCGCCGTCATCATGGACGAGAACACCAGCGTCGACGGCACGCGCTACGACATGACGAAGAAGTATTTCGTCGCCGTTCACCGTGCCGGCGGCCTGCCTTTCGGCATTCCGTATGTCATGGACATGGTCGAATCCGTGGTCGACGCGTTCGACGGCTTCATGAGCGTGGGCGGCCGCTTCGCCTTTCCGAACGAATGGTTCGCCGAAGGCCAGGTTTCCAAGGCCCCGCATTCCGAGCGGCTCGACGTGGAGCTCGCGCTCATGCGGGGCTTCCTCGAACGCAACAAGCCGGTGCTCGGAATCTGCAACGGCATGCAGGTTCTCGCAGGCCTGCACGGCTGCCGCCTCTCACCGGACGTGCGCGCGATGGGGCCGCATATCCTGGAGCACGACAAGCGCGATCACCTGCATCCGGTCGCCATCGAAGACAATACCCGGCTGTTCCAAATTGTCGGGCGGCGCGAGCTTTCCGTGAACACCTTCCACCGGGAAGCCGTCATCGAGCTTTCAGACCGTGTCGTGGCGAGCGCCCATGCGGCAGACAGCGTGATCGAGGCGATCGAAGTTCCCTCCCGCCGTTTCGCGCTTGGGGTGCAATGGCATCAGGAACTGTTCGCAGACCAGGACCACCCGGGCAATACGATCTTCACGGCGCTCGTTCAGGCGGCAGGACAAAGCCGATAAGCACTAGCGCACCGCGCGGAAAAGTGGCCCCGGTTTTTCGCCGGAACGATGCGCTCTTTCCAAGAAGGGAGCATCGGAATCGATCCCAAAAGTGGATTCCACTTTTCACGTCCGATGCTCTAGAGCAAAGTCAATGACGGCTTTGTCAGCATGAGCCAGACGATGCCGAGAACGGCGAAGAAGGCTGGGATTCCACAAGCAAACCAGATCGGAAACAGCCGATAATAAAGATCGGGAAGAGGTTGGCCTTTCGCAGCCGCAGCCCGTGCCAGATCGCGCATGCGGATTTGGATCCAGACGACAGGTAGCCAGAATAAGCCGGTTATCACATAGAGGCCGAGCGACAGGATAAGCCACCCCTCTGTCAAAGACCAACCGATCATATAGGCGAGACCGGCTCCGGTGATCGGTTGCGCAACGACGGCCGTTGCCGTGAATAGCATGTCTGCAATGACAACGCTCGAGGCAACATGAGCGATCAGTACGGGACGATGCGTTCTGTGCGCCATCAGCATGAAGAACGCAATGCCGGCTCCAGTTCCGAGAAGCACCGTCGCGCCAATGACATGAAGCCAGCGAAGAAGATCGACAAAGTCCATCAGCGTTCATCCGCGATGGCGAGCGCCACCAGAGCAAGAACAGCCCCGGGGGGAGTTTTGACGAAGGCTCCTAAAGGATCGAGCCAGAGATCGGGCGTGAGCGCTGTGCCGGCCACGAGATAGGCCAGCGTTACCATAATCATTCCGAAGGCAGCGGTTTTGTGCAGAGAGCGCACGAGCAATAACGTACCGAGAACGATATCGACCATGCCGCCGCCGAGAACGGCAGCCCTTGCAAGCTCCGCACCAAGACCTCTCTGTGTAAGAATGGCAGCAGCCCTCTCCATTTCAATGAGCCCTACGATCCCAGACGCCAGCCAGAACATGCTGAGGGTTACGACGATGGGTGGCTTTAAAAGCCACAGCCTCGCAAACCACCTTTCCTGAGCGTTTGCAGGCATATGGCTCAAGATCGTCGATAGACTTGACGGGAGACGACCGCTTGCCCGCAGCCAGGCCTCAGGATTTCCCCTCACGCCTGTCGCGAGTTGACGGAGAACGGTCGTGCGCACAGGCGGACGCCATCCGAGAAAGCTGACAGCATCACCGATCTTGAAGATAGCCTGACCGATCACTCTTGGCACAGGAACAGTTCGAACGGGCGGGAAGCCGAGCCAGGACCGAAACGCGAGCACAATTTCCTTCAGTGAATGAACCTGCGTCTCGACGAGATCATAGGCAGTTCTGGCCTCGACATGTCCTTCGACGCACGCGAGCACGGCATCAGCGACATCGTCGACGCCGACAGTCTGGATGGGCTCCCGCTCTTGGAGCATCGGAAGAATGAACGGGAATGAAGCAAGAGCGCGAATAAGAGCCGTGCCGCCATATGCAGCTCTCGCGATGACGAGCCCTGGTCTCAGAACAAACCACTCGAGATCGGATGTCATCAACGCCTCGTCGGCTTCCGCTTTCGTGCGAAGGAACGCTGTGTCCGCATCGCGAGAAACGCCGACAGCCGACACCTGCACGACCCTCGCGCACCCGGCGATCCGACAGGCTTCGAAGAGAGCCTTCACGGCATCTGCCTGCAAAGCCTGAAGATTGTCCCGAGGGCTGTCCTGCAAGGCGCCCGAGCAGTTTACGACAATCTGAATGCCGGAGAGAATCGGTAGCCAATCCTGTAGATGGGTGAGAGAAGCAATGTCTCTTTCAACCCAATCCGCGCCGGGGCATATCCTGCGAGCAAGGCTGACGGAACGTCCCAAACCCGTGACCTGATGCCCGGATTCCAGCAGTCGCGAAACGACAGGATGCCCTATTAAGCCATACCCGCCCAGCACAAGAACATGCATTTGCATCGCCTCTTGAGGTTTATGGCATCGTTTGGAGAGATACCCCGCCCTCGCGGGAACCCTGTTACACTTCCATGTGCGCTCTTGCATCTGAAAATCGAGCCTACGCAACCGCCGGGTATAGGATAATCAGCCCCTGCCATGACGACAGGTGCTCCATGACCCCGAACGAAGTTCTCGAAGAATTCCGCTCTGTCGGCGCTTTGCTGGAGGGGCACTTCATTCTCTCGCCGGGGCTGCATAGCCCGGTTTTCCTGCAGAAGATGTTCGTGTTCCAGGACCCCGCCCGCACGGAGCGGGTCTGCCGGGCGCTGGCCGAGAAGATCAAGGAAAAGTTCGGGGCCGTCGATTACGTGGTCTCCCCGGCCGTCGGAGGAATCGTCCCCGGCTATGAAACGGCCCGGCATCTCGGCGCCAAGGCGATCTTCGAAGCGTTCATGCGGCCAGCCGGGAAGAGCGGAGCCCCCCGTTCCCGTCACGACCGTTGCGTCTGAATATGCATCGACGCCCAAAGTGCGGCCTGCGTGCGGTTTTTCGCCCGGACCTTGCGCAGGATGGACTTGACGTGGACCTTGACGGTGGCCTCGGTGATCTCGAGCCTGCGGGCGATGAGCTTGTTCGATGCGCCCTCCGTCAGGCATTCGAGAACGGCTCTTTCGCGGGAGGACAGCTCTTTTCTCCTGTCGAGATCTTGGGGAAGGCCGGGCCTTCGGAGGGCAGTCAGGACCGTCGCCGGGACAAGCCTTTCGCCCAGCATGACGAGGTCCAGCATCTTGAGGAGCGCTTCATGCGAGGTCGATGTGTCGAGGCAGGCCGCCGCCCCCGCATCGAACGCGATCAACATCTGCTGCGGATCGCACCGCTCGACGAACATGACGATCCGGGCGGATGGATTCTGCGCCAAGAGCGCCCGCACCTGCCGGCATGTTTCCGAATACTCCTCACCCGCGTTCATGATCAGGAGAAGCGCCGCTCTCTGCCCTCCGAGCAACGACCGTGCGTCGTCGAGGCTCGCGATGGAGAGAACGGGAGAATAGGCGCTCCCTGTCAGGATCCGCCTCATCCCCTCACGGAGCAGGCCATTCGGCTCGACCAGGAGCGTCAGGACCTGCTCCGCGCCGCCGCGCTCTCCGGCTTTTCCTGCCGCCTGACTGTAACGGAGCGGCGAGCGGCCGGCGGCATGGCCGATCCGGACATGGGCGCCCATGATGACGGATGCTCTGGTCGCCTGAAAGCCGCCGGGTTCATCGCCCCTCTTTCCAGTCCCCGAACCTGCAGGGGGTTCGACACTTCGTATTCTCATGGCTCTGGTCCTCATATCCGGCCGCAGGAAAGGCGGGCAGACCCGTATGACGCCTCGAAACCGGATCCCGCCCGGTTGCCTGGAACAGGCCCCCTTGGCGTCGTGTAGATGGAACGTCATATCGTTTTTCAAGTGCGCTTCCACACAAGGTCTATAGGCACCGGGAGGCTGATCCCGCGTTGTTCCCGGCGCGAACGCCCTTGCGTCTCGGCAACTCACCTGCCACACAGCGCTGACGCAGGAGACCTGAGCCATGACCCCGAACGACATCCTCGACGAATTCCGCTCCGCCGGCGCCTTGCTCGAAGGGCACTTCGTCCTCTCGTCGGGCCTGCACAGCCCGGTCTTCCTGCAGAAGATGTTCGTGTTCCAGGACCCCGCCCGCACGGAGCGGGTCTGCCGGGCGCTGGCCGAGAAGATCAAGGAAAAGTTCGGGGCCGTCGATTACGTGGTCTCCCCGGCCGTCGGCGGAATCGTCCCCGGCTATGAAACGGCCCGGCATCTCGGCGCCAAGGCAATCTTCGTGGAGCGGGAGAACGGCGCCTTCACCCTGCGGCGGGGATTCACGATCCCGGAAGGAGCACGCGTCGTGATGGTGGAAGATATCGTGACGACCGGCCTCTCGTCGCGGGAATGCCTGGCGGCCCTCAGGGACTATCCGGGGACCCTCCTGGGCGCCGCTTGCCTGATCGACCGTTCCGGCGGCAAGGCGGATCTCGGCGTGCCCCTCGTCTCCCTGGTCCAGCTCGACATTCCGGCCTACGAGCCCGACAAGCTGCCCCCGGAACTCGCCGCTCTTCCGGCGGTCAAGCCCGGCAGCCGAAGCCTCAAATCGTAAAAATTGTTGATTTTTCAGTAGAAGGCTTGACGGCCCCCTTTCCGCCACCTTGACTCTTTTCTTTTACTCACCATTAAGTATTCGAGCTTGTGGTTTTTACTCGTCTAAAGGGTTGATAACAGCCTGTTCTCGGGCACGTCCTGTTCTTGTTGCGCAATTGTATTGTCCGCATAAATAATAGATGTCGCTGCGACCGATTGGGTTGTTATGCTGCCCAGGCAGACACAAAAAGAGAATACTTATGTCAGGCCAGCAGCGGATCGCACTCTTCATTGACGGAGCGAACCTTTACGCTACGACAAAGACACTTGGGTTCGATATCGACTACAAGCGTCTTCTGAAGGAATTCCAGGGTCGGGGCACGCTTGTGCGTGCGTTCTACTACACGGCGCTCGTCGAAGATCAGGAATACTCCTCTATCCGCCCGTTGATCGACTGGCTCGATTACAACGGCTATCGGGTGGTGACGAAGCCCACCAAGGAGTTCGTCGATTCGGCAGGTCGCCGTAAGGTGAAGGGCAATATGGATATCGAGCTCGCGATCGATGCGCTCGAGCTGTCGCCCTATATCGACCACATGGTGCTGTTCTCCGGCGACGGGGACTTCCGCTCCCTGGTCGAGGCGATGCAGCGCCGGGGCGTTCGCGTGTCCGTGGTCTCCACCATCACCACGCAGCCCCCCATGGTCGCCGACGAACTGCGCCGTCAGGCGGATGAGTTCCTCGACCTTTCGCAACTGGCCTCCCGGATCGGCCGCGACCCCTCGGATCGACCGCAGCGCGTGGCCGGCGAAGGCAGCGACCGTCCCCGCCAGCAGCATCAACAGCAGCAGCCCCGCAACGGAGCCCTGGAGAGCCGCTACGGCATCCGGCAGGGCCAGGACGACGAATTCGATCTTTGAGGTCGCCGCTCCTACAGCATCGGACGTGAAGTCGAACCCACGTCCGATGCTGTAAGCTTCTGTTTTTGAGCATCTTTTCACGCAAAACTGGTGCCCACTTTTGCGTTCGATGCTCTATCTCTTTGATGGAGCATCGTTTTTCGCGAAGAACCGGCTCCTACTTCTTCGCGCGATACTCCAGGAAAACGA
This sequence comes from Microvirga sp. TS319, assembly GCF_041276405.1. Classification (NCBI taxonomy): domain Bacteria; kingdom Pseudomonadati; phylum Pseudomonadota; class Alphaproteobacteria; order Hyphomicrobiales; family Methylobacteriaceae; genus Microvirga; species Microvirga sp. TS319. Next base: position 2,972,351 of record NZ_JBGGGT010000002.1, read on the forward strand.
TGAAGCACGGCCGGGTGCGTCCCGGCCGTCGTCCTGTGCCTTGACGGTCAAAGCGTTCCCGCCTCGACCTCGCAGTCCAGGCCGAGCGCGCCGGCGGTATTGCTGACCGTCGCCAGGCATAGGTTGACCTGGCTCTCCGGAATGAACACGGCGAAGCGGGTCACGTAGAGACCGCCTTCCGCGCTCCCGAGCTTGCGGGCCTCCAGGCGCACAATGTTGGAATCGTATTGCTTGAAGACTTCGGCGAGCCGCGCCACGAGGCCGAGCTGATCGCCGCCGCTGATCGTGATGCGGTGCGTGATGGTGCCCGCAGGCCCCGGGCTGGGATCGAAGGCGTAAGGAACGGCGCGAATCTCGGCGCCGGCGAGATCCGGAAGCCGACTGAGGCCCGCCTCGATGTCGCCCGCTTCCAGGCCTGCAGGAAGCTCGCACAGGGCCACAAACTCCGCCCCGGAGCCTAGAGCCGAGAAGGTCGTATCTCTCAGGTTCACGCCGACGTCGAACAGGTGCTCCGCAATCGCGGCGACAAGCCCGACACGGTCGGGGCCGAGAACCGAGACAAGAGCGACGGACGCCATACCAGATCCTCCCAGACAAAGGGGGACTTAGAGCATCGGACCCAAAAGTGGATTCCACTTTGGGATCCGTTCGATGCTCCCCTTATAGAAAAGCACATCGCTCTGGCGTCCTGTCAGCCCTTCTCGCGCATCAGGCGCGCCTTCTCGCGATTCCAGGTACGCTGTTTGTCGGTCTCGCGCTTGTCGTGGAGCTTCTTGCCCCGGCCGAGCCCGAGCTCCACCTTCGCCCGCCCCCGATCGTTGAAATAGATCTTGAGCGGGACCACGGTGAAGCCCTCGCGCTGGGTCGCGCCGATGAGCTTGTCGATCTGGCGCTTGTGCAGCAGCAGGCGGCGCGGACGACGCGTCTCGTGGTTGAAGCGGTTTGCCTGGAGGTATTCCGGGATATAGGCGTTGAAGAGAAAGAACTCTTCGCCCGACGGACCGGCATAGGCCTCCCCGATGGTGGCCTTGCCGGTGCGCAAGGACTTCACCTCCGTGCCGGTGAGCGCAATGCCCGCCTCGTAGGTATCGACGATCTCATAATTGAACCGCGCCTTCCGGTTGTCCGCGACGACGCGGTTGGCGCTCTTCGGAGCTTTGGACATCGGTTCTTCAGGTGTTGATCAGACCCGCGTGAACCATCGCCGAATGCACCGCCTGCTTCGTTCCCTCGGAAACGGGAATGAGCGGCAGGCGCACATCGTCCTGCATAAGGCCGAGAATGGAAGCGGCGTGCTTCACGGGCGACGGATTGGTCTCGAGGAAAAGGTTTGTGTGGAGCGGCATGAGGCGGTCCTGGATCTTCAGGGCCGTTGCATAGTCGCCCTTCAGGCAGGCCTCCTGCATGTCGGCGCAGAGGCGTGGAGCCACGTTGGACGTGACGGAAATGCAGCCGTGGCCGCCGTGCGCCATGAAGCCGAGAGCCGTCGCGTCCTCACCCGAGAGCTGGATGAAATCGGGGCCCATGACCTGACGCTGCTGGCTGACGCGGGCAAGATTCGCGGTCGCGTCCTTCACGCCCGCGATGTTCTTGAGCTCGAAGAGACGCGCCATGGTCTCGACCGACATGTCGATGACGGAGCGGCCGGGGATGTTGTAGATGATGATCGGAATGCCGATCGCGTCGTTGATCGCCTTGAAGTGCTGATAGAGGCCTTCCTGCGTCGGCTTGTTGTAATAGGGCGTGACGATCAGCACCGCGTCGGCGCCGACTTTCTCGGCATGCCTGGAGAAGCCGATGGCCTCGTCCGTGCTGTTGGAGCCCGCCCCCGCGATCACGGGCACCCTGCCCTTCACCTCGTCGACACAGATCTCGACGACCCGGTCGTGCTCCTTGTGGCTGAGCGTCGGGCTCTCCCCCGTGGTCCCGACCGGAACGAAGCCGTGGGCGCCCTGATCGATCTGCCAGTTGATGAAGGCCCTGAAGGCGGCCTCATCCACGGCGCCATCCTTGAAGGGGGTCACCAGAGCCGTGATGGAGCCTTTGAAGCGGGTCATGATAGTCCTCGAATAGAAGCGGCAAATCTGAAGCGGGCCGGTCGGTCACACATAAGGGCTGCGGCCCATCGGCGCAAACGAACCTTTGAGGTGTTGTCCTAACGCGGCACTTGGTGTTTCCTCAAGAGAAACGTCGTCATAACGAGAGGCGACGACACGGGGGTGAGCGGGTGATCCTCACAATGCGCCGTTCGATGGCTCTTCTGGCGTCTGTCGCCGTGTTCCAATTGTCCGCTCTCCCGGTTCACGCCGGCGAATTGCCGGCCGGCTCGCCTGTCCCCCCTGCCCTGGAGAGCTTCAGGCCCCTTTCCACGGCCATGGGAGACCTGGAACAGCTGCCGCTGATCTTCAAGGCCTACCGGGCCGAGGATCCGGCCGAAGCGGCGATCCTGCAGTCGAAACTCACGGATCCGGCGGCGCAGGCCGTCGCCGAATGGTTCGCCATCCGCATCGGCCTCCCCCTCGGTTACGAGCGGATCATGGCCTTCCGGCGGGATTTTCCGGACTGGCCCATGACGTCGCAACTCCGCCGGCGGCTGGAGATCACCTTCCTGGCCGAGCGCCGCTCGAATGCGCAGATTCGCGACTTTTTCGACAAGCGCCCGCCCGTCACGCCAGCCGGACGCATCGCGCTGGGCCTCGCACTCAAGGGCGACGGTCTCGATAAGGAAGCTGCGGATCTGATCCGCTTCGCGTGGCGCGAAGATACCTTCGGAAGCGACACCGAGCGCCGGATCCTCGACCGGTTCCCGGACCTCCTCACCCGGGCCGACCACCGCTACCGCATGGAGCGCCACCTCCTGAAGGAGAACTGGAGCGCCGCCCAGCGCGCCGCCGAGCTCGCCGGCCAGGACTACGTCACCCTGGTCAAGGCCCGCATGGGCCTGTTCCAGGGCAAGAAGAAGGCCGACAAGGCCTTCGCGGCGGTCCCCGCCTCGCTCAGGACCGATCCGTCCTACCTGTTCTCCCGCGCGCTCTTCCAGCGCAGGGCGAACAACATGGCGGAGGCGGCCAAGATCATCATGCAGGCCCCCCGCGATCACGAGCTTCGCGTGGACGGGGATGAATGGTGGGCCGAGCAGCGCCGGATCGCCCGGGAGCTGCTCGACAAGGGCGACGCCAAGACCGCCTACATGGTGGCGAGTCACCACTCGGCCGAATCTCCCGCGGAGCAGATCGAGGCGGAGTTTCATGCGGGCTGGATCGCGCTTCGCTTCCTGAACGACCCGGAAACGGCCGCGAAGCACTTCGCCACCGCGTCGCAGGCCGCCTCCACGCCGATTTCCCTGTCCCGCGCCGCCTATTGGCAGGCCCGTGCGGCGGAATCGGCAGGGGCCGCCGAAGACGCCAAGCACTTCTACATGCGGGCAGCCGGGTACCCGACCACTTATTACGGCCAGCTCGCGCGCGACAAGCTGGGTGAAAGCGTGTCCCTGCGTTCCGTCGAGCCCCTGAAGGATGATGAGCACAAAGCCTTCGATGCGCTCGTTCCCGTGCGCGCCGTGCGCCTCCTGAACCAGATCGGCGAGCCGGAGCTGGCCATCGGCCTCTATGCCGACCTTGCCCAGGTCCTGAACGATCCTGGACAGCTCGATGCTCTCGCGGCGCTCGCCACATCCCAGCACAATCCGCGCGCGGTCCTGGCGGTGGGCAAGATCGCCCTGCAACGGGGGTTCCCGCTCGATCAGCACGCCTACCCCATCGCCGCCATCCCGGATTTCGAACCGGTCGGCGACGAAGTCGAGGCGGCCATGGTCTATGCCATCGCGCGCCAGGAAAGCGCGTTCAATCCCAAGGCGGTCTCGAGCGCAGGCGCGCGCGGTCTGATGCAGCTCATGCCGGCCACCGCCAAGCGCACCGCGCAGCGTTTCGGCGTCGGATTCGACCTGAACCGCCTGGTGGATGACCCCTCCTACAACGCGAAGATTGGCTCCGCCCATCTCGGAGAGCTGATGGAGGACTGGAAGGGCTCCTACATTCTCGCTTTCGCCTCCTACAATGCGGGCGGCGGCAACGTGAAGAAGTGGATCCGGAGCTATGGAGATCCCCGCCAGCCCGACGTGGACATGATCGACTGGGTCGAGAGGATCCCGTTCTACGAGACCCGGAACTACGTACAGCGGGTCATGGAAAACCTGCAGGTCTACCGGGCGCGACTGAAGGAGAAGCCTGTCTCGGGAATTTCCGAGACAGCGGATGCGGCGAAGACCGCCTATTGAGGCGAGCCGAGCATTCGCGCCTCGCCATCATCGACCTTCTGCAGGATCCAAAGGGGCCTCCCGAAGGCATGCCCCTGAACTCCGTCCGTCATCCCTGCTTTTCATGTGTCATCCTATCCCTCCAGTCGGGATCCCCTGCGAGCAGGGACCCATCAACACGACCGGGAAAGGAAAATGCGCAGCGACATCCGTGCGCCTCATTCGGCATCGCGATTGCCACAGCCCTGCGCTGGTTCTCCGGGCGCTCAGGTCGCTTTTCGACAAATCGTGACACCCTCGAACGTCATGCCCGGGCTTGAGCCGGGCATCTAGAGCATCGAATTACCGGATCAACTTTTTCGCACGATGCGCTAGGTCTTGTCGGCGCGGCGTTTCCCAAGGCGTGGATGGCCGGACCAAGTCCGGCCATGACGACCGGTCGCCAAGACGAGCCGGGGGCGAACAATGGCCCCGAACCTTACCGACCTGGCTGTGCAGGACTGTTCGAATGATGCGGCCACCAGCATCGGACGAGACATCGGACCCGCATCCCATGCTGTCAGTCTATGATCTTAAGCATCTTCTCACGCAAAACCGAATCCGCTCTCCCGAGCGATGCACGAACGTGAAAAAGAAAACCCCGGTGTTGCCACCGGGGTTTCCTCTCGCCAATCGGGTTGAGCCGATTAGAAGTCACGCTGAACGCGCAGACGGCCTTCCCAAGCGCTGCGGTTGTCGCGCACGCGGCTATCGATGACCACGGGCTGTTCCGTATTGATGTTCGCGTAGAGGACCTCAGCGCCGATAGTCAGACCGGAGACCGGCGACCACAGCAGGTTCGTGCCAACGCGCCACTCGTTGAAGTCGAACAGGTCGCCCACATCGCCGCCGTAGTTCACGCGAGCGTACGAACCGAACACGTTCTGGCGGAGTTCAGGGGTCCAGTAGTGACGCAGGCCAGCGGCGATCTGCCAGCCGCGGCCGGTGTCGATCTCGCCGTCTTCGTCGATGAAGGCATCGACGACAGAACCGGAAACGCCACGGATGCTGGAGGAGCTGCCGAAGCCGAGATAGCCGAGAGCGCCGTCAGCATAGGTCGCAGCGAGCCAGAAGGTGTCGCCAGCGCCGAGCATCGGGAGGTTGAAGTTGAACTGGCCCGACACGGCGAAGCCGTAATCGGTGTCCGGGATGATCACGTCAGCAGGAGTGACGCCGGCGATCGCGGCGCTGCGGAGCTGATGAACAGCACCCGACAGCTGAGCCGAGCCCCAGGTGCCCGTGTACTTCACGTTCGCGACGACGTCGGGAGCGCGCTGACCGGCCGGGAAGAAGGCAGGCACAGCACCAAACGCCGTGCCGGCAAAGCGGCCTTCTTCGAGCGACAGCGAGGCCGAGAAGCCATTGCCGAACGAGAAGGTGTAGGCCAGCAGGTTGACGTTCGGCTGGTCCGACCAGCGAATCGTGCCGAAGGACTGGGTGTCGATGTCGCCGTTGTCGAAGAAGGTCTGAGCGCGACCGGCGGTCAGGCCACCGAACTGCACGAAAGCCTGGTCGACGTTGGGATCGGTGGCCTTAGGGCCATACGAGCCGGTGTCGCGGGTCATCTCGAAGCGGACGAACGTGCGCAGCAGGCCGTAGGCCGTGGCGGTACGAGCGTCGATGTTCAGACGGCCACGAGCGCGGAAGCCGATCGTGTCGTTGGCGCGAGTAGCCGGCTCAAGATAGCGGTATTCAGCGCGGACACGGCCACCAACGCGGAGGCAGGTCTCCGTGCCGGGGATGTAGAAGAAGCCTGCGCCGTAGGCGGAGCAGACGCGAACGAACTCAACAGGAGCAGCCTTCTTGACGGGAAGGTCAGCAGCCTGAGCCCCGGCAACAGCAGCAAAACCAGCAGCCGATCCGAGGAGAAGGCTCTTAACGAGCTTCATGGTAAACCTCCAAAGTTTCGAGACCCTTGGGGGGTCGGGTTTTTGTGCTTTGAAGGCCAAAGCCCCAAACACCTCCCTTTTCCCCTAGTGATCTGATGGCCCGCCTTTTGGCTGGAGCCGATCAAATGACGACTGGGGTGCCCCCGTCGCTGGAGCCACATTAGCCAGAGCGATCCGCCAAGCAACCGAATGAAGGCATAAACTGGGCAACCTGGAGGGCTTTTCACCGGCATGTTGCACAAAGGCAACGTTTTCATTCCCGGCTGTTTACTGTTCGTAAAACTTTGAGGCCAAACCCTAACAAACCCTTAATTTGCAAGGGTTATTGGTTGAAGCACGGTGGCTGCAATCATCGTCGCCCGATCCGATTTTGCGGCATCACGAAGGGGTGAGCCTGTGAATAAGTCTGTCCGCAATTGGGGCGAAGACGGGCGTCTTACGTCAAAATTGAGAAGGCCGGGACATGCCCGGCCTTCCAAGAATCGCGTCGATGTCGGCCGTCTCAAGCGGCGCTTGGTTTCAGGACGCCGCGACGAATCTGGTCCTCCTCGATGGATTCGAAGAGCGCCTTGAAGTTGCCTTCGCCGAATCCCTCGTCACCCTTGCGCTGGATGAACTCGAAGAAGATCGGTCCGATCGCCGTCTTGCCGAAGCGCTGAAGCAGCACCTTGGTGAAGCCGCCTTCCACGACGCCCTCGCCGTCGATGAGAATGCCGTTCGTCTGCAGCCGCTCGATCGGCTCCTCGTGGCTCGGAAGGCGCTTGTCGATGCGAGAATAATAGATGTCGTTCGGAGCGGGCATGAATTCGAGCCCGTTCGCGATCAGGGTCTCGATGGATTCGTAGAGATCGTGCGAACCCAGCGCCACATGCTGGATGCCCTCGCCCTTGTATTCCTGCAGATACTCCTCGATCTGCCCGGTCTCGCCCGCATCCTCGTTGATCGGGATGCGGATCTTGCCGTCGGGGCTCGTCATGGCGCGCGAATGCAGGCCCGTCAGCTTGCCCTCGATGTCGAAGTAGCGGATCTGGCGGAAGTTGAAGAGGCGCTCGTAGAAACCCGCCCATTCGCTCAACCTTCCGCGATAGACGTTGTGCGTCAGGTGATCGATGTAATAGAGGCCGACGCCCTTGGGCTTCGGATCCTTCTCGCCGAGCCATTCGAAGTCGACGTCGTAGATCGAGCCCTTCGCGCCGTAGCGGTCGACGAAGTAGATCTGCAGCCCGCCGATGCCTTCGATGGCCGGAATCTCGAGCTCGTTGGGGCCCCGTTCCGTCTGCACGGGCTTGGCGCCCATGGAGAGCGCACGGTCATAGGCATATTTCGCGTCGACCACGCGGAAGGCCATGGCCGGAGCCGAGGGACCGTGCTGGCTGGCGAAGCGCTCGGCGAAGGAGCCGGGCTGCGCGTTGACGACGAAGTTGATGTCGCCCTGCCGGTAGAGCAGCACGTTCTTCGAACGGTGCCTGGCGACCAGGCTGAAGCCCATGGTCTTGAACAGCCTGTCGAGAGCCTGCGGGTCCGGGTGACAGAACTCCACGAACTCGAAGCCGTCGGTTCCCATCGGGTTGTCTTCGCTGATGGCCGGCGGCGGTGCGTCATGCGGGAACGGTCCCATGGCTTTCCTCCTGTTGCGGATGCAGTCCCTCGTAGGGCTGCTCCTCTTCACCACGCGCAGGACCGCGGGCGGTCCTTGCGCCCATTCATCGAACCGCGTCCGGCTGGCGTTCCGGCGCGGCATCCTGAAAGGCGCGGAGTTCGGCGCAGGCCGCATCCACCGCGACGATCTTCGGATAGGCATCGAGCGAGATGTTGAAGCGCCGCGCATTGAAGACCTGCGGCACGAGATAGAGATCGGCGAGCGAGACCTGCGTGCCGAAGCCATAGGGGCCGGGTTCGATCAGAGCCTCGATGGCGTCGAAACCGTCGCGCACCCAATGGGCATACCAGGCATCCACGGCGGACTGGTCGTGCCCCAGGGTTCGCTTGAGATAGCGCAGGGGTCCGAGATTGTTCAGAGGGTGAATATCGCAGCCGACGATGGCCGCGATGGCGCGCACCTTCGCGCGGCTCAGCGCATCGGCCGGCAGCAGGGGCGGATCGGGGTAGACCTCGTCGAGATATTCGAGAATGGCCGGGGACTGGATGAGGACGGGGCCGCCGAGATCCAGGGCCGGCAGGCGCCGCTGCGGATTGACGGCGCCGTATGCCTCGTCGCGCTGCTCGCCATCGAGAAGGTTCACCGGCACGGATTCGTAAGGCACGTTCTTCAGGTTGAGTGCGATCCTGACCCGATAGGCCGCCGAGGAGCGGAAATAGGTATAGAGCTTCACTCTCGAGCCTCCCCCTCCGGCGTCAGCTGCCGCGCGTGACCGCTCAGGCGGTCGATGAGCGAGCCGAGGAGCTTCTGCTCCTCCTCCGTGAGAACGGACACGAAGCGCTCCTCGAAAGCGAGAGCCTCGGGAGCCAGGGCCTCGTAGATCCCCCGTCCCTCCCCGGTCAGTTCGAGCAGTTCCTCGCGCCGGTCGTCCTGGTTGGGGCGCCGGGCGATCAGCCCGCGCTGCTCCAGGGCGGCGACGGCTCGCGAGACGGTGGATTTGTGCATGACCGCATGGGCCGCGATGTCCCGGGCCGTCCGGAACTCGTACTGCCCGAGGGTCGCAACCACCCGCCAGGCCGGGATCGAGAGGCCGAAGCGCTCGGCATAGATCTGCGCCAACGCATTGGAGGCCAGGCTCGCCAGCACGTTGAGGCGGTACGGCAGGAAGCGCTCCAGGATGACCATGGAGCTGGAGGCGGGCTGTGTCTTCGCTGCGGATTGCCGGGTCATGGTTGACAATAATTCGTTGCGCATGCAACTAATAGGTCAAATTCGTTGCACAAGCAACTAGATTTGCGGACCGAGTGGTCAATATCCATTCCACCGATCGGTTCCATTCCAGGGAGAGCGCTCATGAACGTTCAGAAGGTCTCTGGCTTCGAATCCCAACAGCCCCGCCGCAGCGCCATCGTGCCCGGCTACATGTCCGGCTTCGGCAATTCCTTCGAGACCGAAGCGCTCGAGGGGGCGCTCCCCCTCGGGCGCAACTCGCCGCAGAAGATCAACTACGGCCTCTACGCGGAGCAGCTCTCCGGCTCGCCCTTCACCGCGCCCCAGGCCACGAACCAACGCTCCTGGCTCTACCGCATCAGGCCTTCGGTGAAGCATTCCGGCCGCTATGTGAAAGTCGACAAGGGCCTCATGCGGACCGCCCCCGGTGCTCGCGACGAAAGCGACCTTCCCGTCGGACAGCTGCGCTGGGACCCGACGCCGATTCCGGACGAGGCTCTGACCTTCGTGACAGGCCTGCGCACCATGACGACGGCCGGCGATTCCGACACGCAGGTCGGGATGGCCGCGCATGTGCTGCTCGTCACGCGTTCCATGGAGAACGACTATTTCTTCAACGCGGACGGCGAATACCTCGTCGTGGCGCAGCAGGGGCGCCTGCGGTTTTTCACCGAGTTCGGGATCATCGACATCGAGCCCGGGGAGATCTGCATCATTCCCCGCGGCGTGATCTTCAAGGTCGAGCTCCTGGACGGTTCCGCGCGCGCCTATGTGTGCGAGAATTACGGCGGTTCCTTTACCCTTCCGGACCGCGGTCCCATCGGAGCGAACTGCCTCGCCAACCCGCGCGATTTCCTGACGCCGGTGGCGGCCTACGAGGACAAGGAGGCCCCCTCCTTCCTGTTCGTGAAATGGGGCGGGGAACTCTACCGCACGGAGATCGGTCAGTCCCCGCTCGACGTCGTGGCATGGCACGGCAACTACGCGCCCTACAAATACGACCTGCGCCATTTCTCGCCGGTCGGCGCGATCCTGTTCGACCATCCGGACCCGTCGATCTTCACCGTGCTCACGGCGCCCTCCGAGACGCCGGGCACGGCGAATGTGGATTTCGTGATCTTCCCCGAGCGCTGGTCGGTGGCCGAAAACACTTTCCGCCCGCCCTGGTATCACCGCAACCTGATGTCGGAATTCATGGGGCTGGTCTACGGCGTCTATGACGCGAAGCCCGAAGGCTTCGTGCCGGGCGGCATGTCGCTCCACAACCAGATGCTTCCGCACGGACCGGACGCCACCGCCTTCGAGCATGCGAGCAATGTCGAATTGCAGCCCGTGAAGCTCTCCGGCACCATGGCGTTCATGTTCGAGACCCGCTTCCCGCAGCGCGTCACGCGATACGCCGCCCAATCGCCAACGCTTCAGGACAATTACATCGATTGCTGGAAGGACCTGCAGAAGCACTTCGATCCGAACCGGCGGGAGCCGGAATGAGAATGGCGTGCCTTTCCGCGAGCCGGAGAGGCCGCGCCGCAATCGTCGCATTGTCGGGCTCAGAGCCCTGGATCGAAGGTCAATCCATCGCCGATGGCGTCGAGAGTGAGAGGGGCACGGCGAGGCAGCGTCCTCCAGGTCGCCCTGGTCGGGACGTCCCTGGAAATATGCCCCACCGCTGTTCTCACCTTGCGGGTGAGATAATTGGCGCTGATATCCGTGGTCCTGCCGCTGGCGCGATGCGTGTTGAAGCGGTCGAACCCGATGAGCTCGAACCGGCCGTTTCGATACTGAAACTTGTGAGTGGCCGTGAACATATCCCATCCGCCTGCGGTCATGAACAGGTGGAGAGTGACCGCGAGCACGCCGCGTTCGACCGCGATGCCACCGTTGTCCTCGCCAAATGGATCCTCCTGCACCGGATCCCCACGGCGCGGAATGAGCGTGTGGTTCTCCAATCCCAGGACGTAGTCTCCCGAAGGACCACTGCGAAACGCCACCGCCAGAATGCGCGGGTTCGTGTCGAACGGGTTCTCGCCGAGCCCCGTGTTCTCGAGCACGTTCTTCGGATCGTCCTGCCGAAGCAGGAAGGCCAGGTCGTCGATGCCGTCCCGGTCGAGATCGCCGGATGCTCGCGCCTCGATCCTCCAGCCCTGAGGCACGAATCCTTCCGCGGACGCCGCCTGCTTCGGCAGGCTCGGATAGGTGACCTCAGGAACCGCAAGCTCCTGCGCAGCGGCGAGGTCGCTCCCGCCGCCGCATGCGAGGCAGAGGAGAAGCGCCGATGAAAATGCTCTTCTCCCCTGCGGCTTCATCGGACTTACGACCGGCCGCGCGTGCGGATCATGAAGGTGTCGAAGGCGTATTCGTTGAGCTGCCACCAGGGCAGGACATCGTTGCGATAGGCCACCATCGAGTCGTAGGCCTTCTTGAAGTTGGCGTTCTTGGCCGAGAGCTCGTCGTAGAGCTCGTTGGCGGCCTTGAGCGAGGCTTCCATGATTCCCTGCGAGAAGGAGCGCAGCTCCGCGCCGCCGCCGACCATCCGGCGCAGGGCCTGGCCGTTCACGGCATCGTACTTCGCCAGCATCCAGTTGTTCGCGGCCTCGGCGGCGTTCGACATGATGGCCTGGTAGTGCTTGGGCAGCTCTTCCCACTTCTGCTTGTTGATGACGAGGTGCAGCATGGCGCCGCCCTCCCAGAAGCCGGGGGCGTAGTAGTATTTGGCGACCTTCAGGAAGCCGAGCTTCTCGTCGTCGTAGGGGCCGACGAACTCCGCCGCGTCGAGGGTGCCGCGCTCGAGAGCCGGATAGACGTCGCCCGGCGCGATCTGCTGCGGGACGACGCCGAGCTTCGCCAGCACCATGCCGCCGAGGCCGCCGATGCGGAACTTGAGGCCCTTCAGGTCGTCGACGGAGTTGATCTCCTTGCGGAAGAAGCCGCCCATCTGGGCGCCGGAATTACCGCAGACCAGCGAGGTGCAATTGTATTTCGCCAGGATCTCGTTGATGATCTCCTTGCCGCCGGCGAAGTGCCACCAGGAATGGGATTGGCGCGCGTTGAGGCTGAACGGCAGGCCGGTGGCGACGCCGAGCGCCGGCTCGCGGCCGATGTAATAATAGGTCGGCGTGTGGGCGCATTCGACGGAGCCGTTCTCCACCGCGTCCATCGCCTGGAGGCCGCCCACGATCTCGCCGGGCGCGAAGACCTGGATCTGGAACTTGCCGTCGGTCGCGTCCGCCATGTACTTGGCGAAGGTCTGGGCCGTGCCGAAAATCGTGTCGAGCGACTTGGGGAAGCTCGAGGTCAGGCGCCAACGGATCTCCGGCATCGACTGCGCGATGGCGGGAGCCGCCACCGTCGTGGCCGCAGCCGCAAGGCCGGCCCCCTTCAGGAAGTTTCTTCTCTTCAACGTTGTCATTGGCGTTTCCCAGCAGACTCTTTCGTTGCAAGCTCGATAAACCACGAACAACCAGGTGGGTGGCTATGAAGCTTTCCTCGCTCAAACAGGGCCGTGACGGCCGGCTCGTAATCGTCTCGAGGGACCTGACCCGCGCGACGGACGCATTTTTCATTGTTCCGACGCTTCAGCAAGCCCTTGATGATTGGGAAAAAGTCGAGCCACGCCTGCGCGACCTCGCGGAACAGCTCGAACACGGGTCCGTGCCCTCCTTCCGGTTTCACGAGCACGACTGCGCTTCGCCCCTGCCCCGCTCTTACCAGTGGGCGGACGGCTCGGCCTATGTGAATCACGTAGAGCTGGTGCGCAAAGCCAGGGGAGCGGAGATGCCGGCCTCCTTCTGGACCGATCCGCTCATGTATCAGGGCGGCTCGGATTCCTTCCTCGGCCCCCGCGATCCGATCCCCGCCCAGGACGAGGCCCACGGCATCGATTTCGAGGCGGAGATCGCCGTGATCACGGCGGACGTGCCCATGGGCGCGACCCGGGAGGATGCCGCCGAGGCCATCCGCCTCGTGGTTCTGGTCAACGACGTGTCCTTGAGGAATCTCATTCCCGGAGAGCTCGCCAAGGGCTTCGGCTTCTTCCAGTCGAAACCCTCCTCGGCCCTGTCGCCGATCGCCGTCACGCCCGACGAGCTCGGCGACGCGTGGGACGGCGGCCGCCTCCATCTGCCCCTGCTGTCCAGCCTCAACGGCAAGCCCTTCGGCAAGCCTGATGCCGGGGTGGACATGACTTTCGACTTCCCGACCCTGATCGCCCACGCGGCCAGGACCCGGCCTCTCGGGGCGGGCACGATCGTCGGCTCCGGCACCGTCTCCAACAGGGGCGCGGACGGTGGCCCGGGCCGGCCGGTTTCCGACGGGGGCCTTGGCTATTCGTGCCTTGCGGAGCAGCGCACGGTCGAGACCATCCTGCACGGCGAGGCCCGGACGCCCTTCTTGCGCGTCGGAGACCGTGTCCGCATCGAAATGAAGGACAGGGCTGGCCATTCGATCTTCGGCGCCATCGAGCAGGAGGTGGAGGCCTATCGGACGGACCGCTGACGAGCCCCAGGCGAGGGACGCCCGAACGCCGGCCTGGGAAATTCGGCAACTGGGAAAATCGGCGAGACGCTCTACGTCCATGCCTGCGACATGGCATGGAGCCCCTAATGAACGATCACGTCTACAAAGTCGTCGAACTCGTCGGCTCGTCGGAGACGAGCATCGAAGATGCCATCCAGACGGCGATCAAGCGCGCCAGCCAGACGTTGCGAAAGCTGCGCTGGTTCGAGGTCCTGCAAACCAGGGGCCACGTGGAGAACGGCGAAGTGCGCCATTATCAGGTGCTTCTGAAGGCCGGGTTCACCCTGGACGAAGGCGGCTAGAGCATCGGACGTGAAAAGGGGAAACCGGTTTTTCGTGAAAAGATGCTCAAAAACATAGACTTGGAGCATCGGAGGTCGGAAGTGGTTTTTCCCATTTGGGATTCCATCCCCATCCATCGTCTTGCCTCGACGGCATTCCCGAAGCCGCGGATGCCCGGCTCAGGGCCGGGCATGACGATGACGAGGAGTCTTCAGTCGTCCGCCCGCATGTCGAAGAGGTTGGGATACTGGCGCGGCTGCGAGCGCAGATACTGATCGGGCGCCTTGACGGCGGCTCCGAAATGGGCGGCCGCGTGCCACGGCCAGCGCGGATCGTAGAGAATGGCGCGGGCCAGGGCGATGAGATCGGCGTCGCCCGTGGCGAGGATCGCCTCCGCCTGGACGTAGTCGGTGATCAAACCGACCGCGATGACGGGCATCTTCGTGGCGGCCTTGACGGCGCGGGCCAGCGGCACCTGGTAGCTCGGCCCCACAGGGATCTGTTGCGCCGAGGTCAGCCCTCCGCTCGAAACGTGGATCGCATCGCAGCCGCGGGCCTCGAGCGCCTGTGCAAAGGCGACAGTCCCCTCGATCGACCAGCCGCCCTCGGCCCAGTCGGTGCCCGAAACGCGCACGGTCACGGGCCGCTCCGCCGGGAAGGCCGCGCGGGTCGCCTCGAAGACTTCGAGCGGGAAGCGCATCCGGTTTTCCAGCGAACCGCCGTATTCGTCCGTGCGCTGGTTCGACAGCGGCGACAGGAACTCGTGCAGCAGATAGCCGTGAGCCGCATGGATCTGGACCGCCTCGATCCCGAGGCGGGCCGCGCGCTTCGCCGATTCGGCGAAGGCGTCACGCAGGCGCGCGAGTCCGTCCCGGTCCAGAGCGGCCGGCGAAACGTCGCTTGGAGCATAAGCGACCGCCGACGGCGCTTCCGTCCGCCACCCGTTGGAATGATCCGGCGAGATCTGGTGTCCGCCCTTCCACGGCACCTCCGTGGATGCCTTGCGCCCGGCATGGGCCAGCTGAATGGCGAGCGGCATGTCGGACCATCTTCGGACACTGTCCAGGACCCGGCCCATGGCGGCTTCGGTTTCATTCGAATAAAGGCCGACATCCCCATAGGTGATGCGCCCTTCGGGCACGACGGCGGTCGCCTCGATCGTCAGGAGCGCCGCACCGGACATAGCCAGATGCCCCAGATGGATCACGTGCCAGTCGGTCATGCACCCGTTCTCGGCCGAGTACTGGCACATGGGGGCGATCACGATCCGGTTGGCAAGGTCGAGCTTTCCCACCCGGAGGGGTGTAAACAATTTCGCAGGCGCCATCGGCAATCTCTTCTTGTGTAGCGGGTGAATGCGGGCTTGTGGCCGTCCGGGCTAAAACGCGCGACGGCTCCAAAAGATCTGAATGAAACGCGATCGGCCGCAGCAGGCGACGGCCGCCGCTGCGGGCCGGGCTCGACCGGGCTGGGCCGCTACTTGACCTCGGCCTCGTAGATATAGAGCACGGACTTGTCGTCCTCGGGCATGAAATAGCCCCGGATCCCCGCCTCGCTCGCCTCCATCCAGACCGGATTGTGGGTCATGTCCATTCCCCCGGCCGTCCAGAGCAGCACCGGGGTCTGGAAGATCGGGCGGCCGTCGGTGAGACTGACGAGATCGAGCCCGCCGAGCCGGAACGGCCCCGCATCGGGCGTGATCCGCATCTCGGTGACGCCGGAGCACAGCATCCGGTGCTCGCCCGCATATTTGCAGTCCTGATAATCAAGGTAATGCGACGTGTTGAGGGTTCTGAGCTTCTCGGGCGCCTCGTCCCCGTTGGTGGGTTTGCCGTCGGAGCCGAGAGTCCAGCGGTAGAACCGGCGCGAACCCCAGCTCACCCCGTGCAGGGAATTGTCGTCGGTGTCGTGAACCAGGCCGCCGATATGGTCCGCGAAGCGGAACATCTCCTCCGCCTTCATGGTCTCCGGATCGACCCGGTAGATGATGGCGCGGCTGTTGGGCCGGTATTCCGCCACCGGCACCCAGATGTAGCGCCCGTCGTAATCGATCCCGCCCGGATGATAGACCGAGCCCTCCCCGAGGGTGATCTCGGACACGAGGTTGCCCTTCATGTCGATCTTGAAGAGATGACCGACGCCCGCGCCCGTGTCCCGGTCGTAGCCGTCCACCGGCTGCGGAAAGCGCTTGGTCGGTTCCTTGATCTCCACCGACGAGACGAACAGCGCATCGCCGATCTTCACCATACCCTGCGGATGATGGGTCACGAAATTGATCGGCACGGCCGTGACGGGCTTCCACTGCGTCCCGCGGGACAGCTTCGTGACCCGTTCGGCCAGGACGTTCCGGTCGAGATCGGCGGCCTGCAGGATCGAGGGCATGACCGCCACTCCCAGCATCGTCAGAAACACGCTCAGGCAACGTCGTGAAAAGCGATCCATCGCACTCCTCCGTGGTGGCGATCCGCTTCTAGCGAGCGGGTGATGTCACTTTAGTGTCGAGTCCCGATCCTGAGCAATGCCGCTGGGTCATGCTGACCACGCGGGATGATTCGGAGCGCGATGGCTGGGTCCTACCCCTCCAGCTCTTCCCTCAGCATCTCCAGTTCGAGCCATCGCTCCTCCGCCGCGTGCAGGTCCGCCTGGAGCTGCGAGAGCGCGTCCATGGCCTTCTGGAAGCGGGCCGGATCGCGGGAATAGAGCTCGGGATCCGCGAGGATCTCCTGGACCTTCGCGATCTTGGCCTCCAGCTCCTCCATGCGCTTCGGGAGCGTCTTCAGGTCATGCTGCTCGTTGAATCCGAGCTTGCGCTTGCCCTGGGCCGGAGCCGCCGCCGGCTTGTCCGCCTTGGGCTCGCCGTTCCTGGGTTTCGCCTCCTTGTCGACGGTGCGGGCCTGCACGCCCTGGCCGCGCTGGGCCACCATGTCGGAATAGCCGCCCGCATACTCGATCCAGCGCCCCTCGCCTTCAGAGACGAGGACGGAGCTGACCGTGCGGTCGAGGAAGTCGCGGTCGTGGCTGACCAGGATCACGGTGCCGGAATAATCCGTGATCATCTCCTGCAGCAGGTCGAGGGTCTCGAGATCGAGGTCGTTGGTCGGCTCGTCGAGGACGAGAAGGTTCGAGGGCTGCGCCAGGGCCCGGGCCAGCATGAGCCGGTTGCGCTCGCCGCCGGAGAGCACGCCGACCGGGGTGCGGGCCTGCTCGGGCGAGAACAGGAAGTCCTTCATGTAGCCGATGACGTGCTTCGTCTGCCCGCCGATGGTGACGCTGTCGCCGCGCCCTCCGGTGAGGGTCTCGGCCACGGTGGCGTTGGGATCGAGGCTCGCCCGGCGCTGGTCCAGTGTGACCATCTGCAGGTTCGCGCCGAGCCGGACCCGGCCGGAATCCGGCTCGAGCTGGCCCGTCAGCAGGTTGATGAGGGTGGTCTTGCCCGCCCCGTTCGGCCCGATGATGCCCAGGCGGTCGCCGCGCAGGATGCGTAAGGAAAGGTTCGCGACGATGGGGCGCTCGCCGTAGGATTTCGAGACGCCCTCCGCCTCCACCACGAGAGTGCCGGACTGCTCGGCTTCGGCGAGGGTCATGGAGACCGTACCGACCGCGCGCGTCCGGTCCCGGTACTGCTGGCGCATGGCATGCAGGTTGCCGAGGCGGCGGACGTTGCGCTTGCGCCGCGCCGTCACACCGTAGCGCAGCCAGTCGGCCTCGGCGACGAGCTTGCGGCCGAGCTTGTGATGTTCGGCCTCCTCCTGTTCCAGGACCTGATCGCGCCACTCCTCGAAATGGGCGAAGCCCCGGTCCATGCGCCGGGTGCGGCCCCGGTCGAGCCAGACGGTGGACTGGGACAGGCTTTCCAGGAACCGCCGGTCGTGGCTGATCAGCACGAGTGCCGAGCGCAGGCCCTTCAGCTCGCCTTCGAGCCATTCGATGGCCGGCAGGTCGAGATGGTTGGTGGGCTCGTCGAGCAGCAGGATATCGGGCTGGGGCGCAAGGACATGGGCCAGGGCCGCCCGGCGGGCCTCGCCGCCCGAGAGATCGGCAGGCTTCTCCTCGCCGGTCAGGCCCAGCTGCTCCAGCAGATAACGCGCCCGGTAGGGATCGTCGCCCGGGCCGAGCCCTGATTCCACATAGGCCAGCGTATTGGGATAGGCGCTCAGGTCCGGCTCCTGAGCCAGGTAGCGCACCGTGGCGCCCGGCTGCACGAAGCGCTTGCCCCTGTCGGCCTCGATCTGGCCTGCGGCAATCTTGAGCAGGGTCGATTTGCCCGAGCCGTTGCGGCCGACGAGACAGGCTCGCTCGCCTGGTGATACGGAGAGGTCCGCGCTCTCGATCAAGGGCGTTCCGCCGAAGGTGAGCGCAATGTCCTGGAGGTGGAGAAGAGGAGGAGGAGCCATTCCTGCTCCCCTGACACCTCTTGCCTGAGGATGCAAGCACGCTTGTCGTCCTTACGGGGTGGACGCTCAACAATCTTTATGGTCCCCTGCACCTCTCAGACTAGGCATCTGCATGACTCTGACGAGACGTTTGCTCCTCCTGGCCTTGATCTCCGTTCTGCCTGCACTCGTCATCTGGGCATTTACGGAAGTCTCGCTGAGACGTGCCCGGCAGGCCGAAATCAGCGAACTCGTCATCCGCCAGGCGACGCTGGTGGCCTCGGAGGTCGGCCACATCTTCGATGGCGTTCACAGCCTTCTTCTGGCCATGGACGAGACCCCTTCCATCCGGTCCTTCGACATGCCGGCCTGCAACGCCTATCTGCGCTCCGTGCATCAGAAGGTTCCGCACATCATCGCCTTCGTGGTGCTCGACCTCGACGGAGCCGTCCGCTGCAACGACAGAGGATTCATCAACGCCGACCTGCGCTTCCGAGACCGACCCTATTTTCAGGACAGCATTGCCAAGAGAGCGTTCGCCATAGGAACCTATACGGCCGAATTCACCGAAGCCGGACTCGGCGCCTATTCGGTCATTCCCCTGTCGCTGCCGATCTGGGGAGACGACGGCCACATCATCGGCGTCATTGCGGCCGCCATGGACCTGCGCTGGCTCGACAGGGAATTGAAGGAGCGCGTGCTCGCGACCGGCGGCTCGCTCACCCTCGCCGACAGGAACGGCATCATCCTCTCGCGGGAACCCTATCCGGACAGGTTCATCGGAACCAAGCTTCCCGACGAATTCTCCAGGCGCCTGTCGGCCAAGGATACCGGCAGCTTCACGGCGAACAGCCTCGACGGGGTGAATCGGATCTTCGGCTTCATTCCCGTGGGCCGCCCTCCCGCCGAGGACATCTATGTGAGCGCGGGCCTGTCGTCGAAGGTGGCGTTCGCGACCATCAACGAGGCGGCGAAGCGCGGCTTCCTGCTGATCGCGGCGGCGCTCGTGCTGGCCCTCTCGCTCTCTTGGCTGGCCAGCCGCGCCTTCATCACGAAACCGTTCGAGATCATGACCAACGCCGTTCGGGACTGGCGGCGCGGCGACTATCAGGCCCGCATCGACCTGCCGAGGAATTCGGGCGAACTCGGTCTCCTCGCAAAAGCCTTCAACGATCTCATGGATGACGTCGGCGAGCGCCAGGAGGCCCTGAAGGCGAGCGAGGAGCGGGCCCGCCTTGCCCTCGAGGCCGGGCACATGGGCACCTGGTGGTACGATCATCGCAAGCGCATGGGTGGATGGTCGAACCAGGCGGCCGTCCTCCTGGGCCTGCCCGTGTCGCAATCGCTCAACAACGTGCAGGAGTGGAAGTCGATCGTTTACCCGGACGACATACAACGGGTCCTCGAGAAGCTGCGCGCGGCCGTTCTCGGCAACGGCAACTACGAGGACGAGTACCGCGTGCGGCGCCCCGACGGAACGGTGCGCTGGATCGGATCGAGGGGAAAAGTGTCCTTCGACAGCCGGAAAAAACCCGCCTTCTTCGTCGGGATCATTCAGGACATCACCGAGCGCCGACAGGCGGACGAGCAGCAGCGCTTCTTCCTCGACGAGCTGAACCACCGGGTGAAGAACACGTTGGCCACCGTCCAATCCATCGCCTCCCAGACCCTGCGCTCATCCAAGAGCCCGGCCCAGTTCAAGGACTCCTTCGAGGGGCGGCTGCTCGCCCTTTCGATGACCCACAACCTGCTGACCCTGAAATCCTGGCGCGAAGCCGATCTGCACGATCTCATCGAGCAGGAGCTCGCCCCCTACAAGCGGGAAGCGGACGAGAGGGTCGTACTCAGCGGCCCGAAGGTGAACCTGCCTCCGCGCTATGTCATCAATCTCGGCCTCGTCCTGCACGAGCTTGTCACGAACGCCGCCAAGTACGGCGCACTCTCCATCCCGGCGGGACGGCTCGAACTGTCCTGGGCGGTCGTGGAATCCGAGGACCGGCCGGCCCATCTGCGCATCCGGTGGTCCGAGACCGGAGGTCCGCCGGTGCAGCCCCCCAAGCGCCAGGGCTTCGGATCGCGCCTCATCCGCCGCAGCATCGAAAGCGAACTGAACGGCACCATGGTGCTCACCTTCGGCCCGACAGGCGTCTCCTACGACATCTCCATTCCGCTGCCGTGACCGGCTTCATCGCAGCAGGAAGGACAGCATGCGCTCCACGCGGCGGCCGTAGGGCGGCCTCGTCATCCCGGCGCCGTTGACGCGGCCCTGGCGAAAGACGGAACGGGCATGGCTGAAGGTCCTGAATCCCGCCTCGCCATGATAGGATCCCATGCCGCTTGCCCCGACGCCGCCGAAGGGCAACTCTTCCTGCACGCAATGGAGCAGGGTCTCGTTGACGGCGACGCCGCCGGACGAGGTCCGATCGAGCACCCGCTTCACGAGCCCCTTGTCGCGGCTGAACAGATAGAGCGCGAGGGGATGCGGACGATCGTTGACGAAACCGATCGCCTCCCCGATCGTGCCGTAGGAGACCACGGGCAGCACGGGGCCGAAGATTTCCTCCTGCAGGACGGCGGCATTCGCGCTCACCCCGGTCAGGACCACCGGTTCGAGCTTGCCCGCGGCAGGATCGAACCTTTCCCCGGCCGGATTGATCGCGTGTAGGACGGCTCCCTTCGCCTCGGCGTCCGCCACGAGGCCGCGCAGGCGCTCGCCGTGCCGTTCGCTGATGATGGCCGTGTAGTCCGGATTGGCCGCGAGCGTCGGATACAACCGGCCCACCGCGTCCCGGAAGGCACGGAGGAAGGCTGCCTCCTGCTCTCGTGCAACCAGCACGTAATCGGGCGCGATGCAGGTCTGGCCCGCGTTGAACAGCTTGCCCACGGCGATCCGCTCGGCGGCCGCCGGAATCGGGTAATCGGGCGCGATGATCGCCGGCGACTTACCTCCGAGCTCCAGCGTCACCGGGACGAGGTTCTCGGCGGCCGCCTTCATCACGTCGCGCCCCACGGCCGTCGAGCCGGTGAAGAACAGGTGATCGAAAGGCAGGCGCGCGAAGGACCCGGCCACGTCCGCGCCGCCCTGCACGACCGCCGCCTCGCTCTCGTCGAACACCTCTCCGATCACCTGCGCCAGGAGCGCCGAGGTGCGGGGCGTCAGTTCCGAGGGCTTGACCATGATCCGGTTGCCGGCCGCCAATGCGCCGGCGAGCGGCGACAGGGCGAGCTGCACCGGATAATTCCAGGGACTGATGATCCCGACGACGCCGAGGGGCTGATAGTGGATGCGGCCCGAGGCCATCTGAAACATCATCCGAATCGGCTGTCTCCGAGGCTTCATCCAGCGGCGGAAATGCTTTCGGGCATGACGCAGCCCGGCCACGACGGGATAAAGATCGGCGAGCTTCGTCTCGTGCGCGGAACGATGTCCGAAATCCTGAGCGACCGCGCGCGCGAAATCGTCCGCATGGCGGACCAGCGCGGCCGCGAGCGCCTCCAGAGCCTCGTCACGCCGGGCGACCGAGAGAGCCCCGTGCTCGGCCAGGGCGCGCCTCTGCCCGTCGAACACCTCCCGGAGCCGCCGTTCGGAAGGCGCCACGCCCGCAGACGAAACGCTCGGAGATGAAACGCTCGGAGATGAAACGCTCGTAGATGAAACGCTCTCTTGCACCGGGCACGAACTCCGCCTGAACCATGGCCAGGATATGGGAGCAGCGGGACGCTTCTCAACCGAGCGGGTTTTCAAGTCCCAAAGACTTGTGACGGATTGACGAAGGGGCCGTGGGGCGAAGATGCTGCCGTCCTTGTCGGGTTTCCTTGGCCCGCAGCAGGAGATTCTGAGTGAACGGCCCCTCCCCCGTGCTGTCGATCGAGAACCTGTCCATCGGACTGCCCGCCCGGTCGGACCGGCAATATGCGATCAGGGACCTGTCGCTGACGATTCGGCCGGGACAGACGCTCTGCGTCGTCGGGGAGTCGGGGTCCGGCAAGTCCATGACCGCCATGGCGGCCATCGGCCTGCTGCCGCCGGCCGTGAGCGTTCTGTCGGGCGCCGTCAGGCTCGACGGGCGCGATCTTCTCGCCCTCGACGAGGCGGGATGGTGCGACGTGCGCGGACGGGACATCGGCATGGTGTTCCAGGAGCCCATGACGTCGCTGAACCCGGTCATGCGCGTGGCCGACCAGATCGCCGAAACCTTCCGGGCCCATGGCCTGCTGAGCCAGGCCGACCGCGCCAATCGCGCCCTCGAGCTGCTGACCGAGGTGAACCTGCCCCATCCCGAACTCATCGCCCGGGCCTACCCGCACGAACTCTCTGGGGGCCAGCGGCAGCGGGTGATGATCGCCATGGCACTGGCCCTGGAGCCGAAACTCCTCATCGCGGACGAGCCGACGACCGCGCTCGATGTCACGACGCAGGCCCAGGTGCTTCGCCTGATCGACAACCTGCGCCGGAAAAGGGGCACGGCGGTTCTCTTCATCACGCACGATTTCGGCGTCGTCGCCGAGATCGCCGACCGGGTCGCCGTGCTTCAGAACGGCGAGCTGGTGGAACAGGGAACCGCGACCGAGGTGCTGACGAGCCCCCGGCACCCTTACACGAAACGTCTGCTCGAGGCCGTGCCGTCGCTCACGCCGCCGCCTGCGAAGCCCCTTCAGCACGAGCCCATCACCCTGAAGGTGAACGCTCTCACCAAGACCTATGGCGGCCGCGGCCTCTTCGGCAGGAGCCGCGAGGTCAAGGCCGCGAACGCGGTGACCTTCGACATCCGGCGCGGCGAGACCTTGGGCCTCGTGGGCGAGTCGGGCTCCGGCAAGTCGACGGTCGGGCGCTGCGTGCTGCGCCTGATCGAGCCCGACGGCGGAAAGATCGAAATCGGGGATCTCGCCTTCAGCTCCCTGTCGCAGCACGATCTGCGCCCGCATCGGCGCAGGATCCAGATGGTGTTCCAGGATCCCTTCGCGTCCCTCAATCCACGGCGCAAGGCGGGCTATCTCATCGCGGAAGGTCCGATCACGCAAGGGGTGGATCCCGAGCAGGCCTTTCAGGACGCGCGAAACCTGCTCGAGAAGGTGGGCCTGCCCGCGCAGGCCGCCGAGCGCTATCCGCACGAGTTTTCCGGCGGCCAGCGCCAGCGCATCGGCATCGCCCGGGCTCTCGCCATGAAGCCCGATGTCCTGGTGGCGGACGAGGCGGTATCCGCCCTCGACGTGTCCGTGCAGGCCGAGATCCTGAAGCTGCTCAAGGGCCTTCAGGAGGAACTGGGTCTGTCCATTCTCTTCATCACCCACGATCTGCGGGTCGCCGCCCAGATCTGCGACCGCGTGGCTGTCATGCAAAAAGGTCGAATTGTCGAAATGGCCGAAACCGCACATTTGTTTGCGAACCCGCGCGATGCCTATACGCGCCAGCTCCTGGCCGCCGTGCCGGGACAGACCCGAACGATTGCCCGAATGATTGACGGAGCCTAGACCGGTGAACGACCAGCTCAACCCGCATATCGCACCCGACATGATTTTCGGGCATCTCATCGGCGGCAAGGAGGTTTCAGCCTCCGACGGCATGATGCTGGACGTCGTCTCGCCGGTGGACGGCGCCCTCTTCGCCAAGATCGCGTCCGGCACGGCGCAGGACGTCGATGCCGCGGTCAGGGCCGCGCGCAGCGCCCTCGAAGGACCCTGGGGCAAGCTGACGGCGACCGAGCGCGGGCGCCTGCTGATGAAGCTCGCCACCATCGTCGAGGCCTATGCGGACGAGCTTGCCGCCCTGGAGAGCCGCGACAACGGCAAGCCCCTGCGCCAGTCGCGCGCCGACGCCATCGCGCTCGCCCGCTATTTCGAGTTCTACGGCAGCGCCGCCGACAAGCTGCACGGCGACGTGATTCCCTATCTCAACACCCATTTCATCGGCGTCGAACGGGTGCCGCACGGGGTCACGGGACACATCGTCCCGTGGAACTATCCGATGCAGATCTTCGGTCGCTCCGTGGGCGCGGCCCTGGCGGCCGGCAACGCGACCGTGGTGAAGCCCGCGGAGGACGCGTCCCTCACCATTCTGCGGGTATCGCAGTTCGCCCGCGAGGCGGGCTTCCCCGACGGCGCGCTCAATGTCGTCACGGGCCTCGGCCGCACGGCGGGCGCCGCGCTCTCGGCCCATCCGGGAATTGACTTCCTGTCCTTCACGGGCAGCCCGGAAACCGGCACCGCCGTGCAGACGGCCGCCGCGAAGAACCATGTAGGTGTGACCCTCGAACTCGGCGGAAAATCGGCCCAGGTGGTCTTCGACGATGCGGATCTCGAACGCGCCCTGCCGACCCTCGTCAACGCGATCATCCAGAACGGCGGTCAGACCTGCTCGGCGGGAAGCCGCCTGCTGATCCAGCGCGGCATCTTCGACGATGTCGTGAACGCCGTCGCGGAGCGCTTCCGGGCGCTGCGCGCGGGCCATCCCGAGCGCGAGCCCGATCTCGGCCCGATGATCAACCAGGCCCAGCAGCGCCGCGTCGTCGGCTATCTGGAACGCGCCCGCAACGAGGGCCTTCGCATCATGGGCGAAGGGGTCGTGGCGCTCGATGCGCCGGCCGAGGGCTTCTACGTTCCGCCCGTCTTCTTCGCGCCGGTGCCGCATCAGAGCCTCCTCTCCCAGGAGGAGGTGTTCGGTCCGGTTCTCGTGGCGACGCCGTTCGAGGACGAGGCCGAGGCGGTCCGGCTCGCCAACGGCACGCCCTACGGCCTCGCGGCTGGGGTATGGACGCGCGATGCCATGCGCTCGACCCGCGTGGCCCGCGCCGTGCGGGCCGGCCAGGTCTTCGTGAACTGCTACGGCGCCGGCGGCGGAATCGAGCTGCCCTTCGGGGGCTTCGGCCGCTCGGGCCACGGACGCGAAAAGGGCTTTGAAGGTCTGATCGAGTTCACGACCACCAAGACGCTCGTCATCGCGCACGGATAGAGCATTGTTCGGCGAAGGGCATCGGCTTCGCCGTTCAAGAACGCAGCCCGCCGAACAAGGGAGCTGTTGCCGCGCAAGCGCATCGTGCGAAAAAGTGGCCCCGGCTTTTCGCCAGAACGATGCGCTCTTTCCAAGAAGGGAGCAGCCTGCGGGCGCTGCATTCGATGGCCGACGTGAAAGGAACAGATCTTTGCCGTTGCGTCTTTCCTTCAGACTTGCCTCCAGACTTTCAGCTCCTCTTCTTGCTTTCCTCCTCGGCGGCCTGTCCTATGCGCTCGGCGCCGAAGCAGACCGGGACGCCGAGGTGCGGCAGGTCGTCGACGAGGCGATGAAGCCGGTCATCGCGCAATATGACATCCCCGGGCTTGCCGTCGCCGTGACGCTCGATGGAACGCGCCATTTCATCGAATATGGCGTCGCCTCGAAGGAGCCTCGGGTTTCCGTGACCCGCGACACGCTCTTCGAGCTGGGCTCCGTCAGCAAGACCTTCACGGCCACCCTGGCGGCCTATGCGGAGATCGAGGGAAAACTGTCGCTGAACGATCCCGTCAGCCGGCACATGCCCGAGCTGCGGGGAAGCGCGCTCGACAAGGTGCGGATTCTGGATCTCGCGACGCATACGGCAGGCGGTTTCCCGCTCCAGCTTCCCGCTCACGTGAAGAACGAGAGACAGCTCGTCGCCTATTATCGCGACTGGAAGCCGCAATTCGCTCCCGGAAGCTCCCGCAGCTATGCCAATCCGAGCGTCGGCCTTCTCGGCTTGATCACCGCGCGGGCCATGGATGAAGCCTTCGGGACTCTCGCGGAGCGCCTGTTTCGCGAACTCGGGCTCCGGCGCACTTATGTGAACGTTCCCGCGGCGGAGATGAAATCATATGCCTGGGGGTATGGCCGCAACGGTCAGCCGGTCCGCGTTTCGCCCGGTCTTCTCGCGGCGGAGGCCTACGGCGTGAAGTCGAACACGGCGGACATGATCCGCTTCATCGAAGCGAATATGAGCATCGGCCCGGTGCCCGCGAAGATCGCCCGCGCCATCGGGAGGACGCAGACCGGGTATTTCCGGGCAGGCGACTTGATCCAGGACATGATCTGGGAGCAGTACCCCTACCCCGTCCCGCTTGAGACGATCATTGCCGGCAACTCCTCGACAATGAGCATGAACGCCGTCCCGGCGACCGCGATCGATCCGCCCATGGCCCCGCGCGGGGACGTGATCCTCAACAAGACGGGATCGACCAACGGTTTCGGCGCCTATGTCGCCTACATTCCCGAGAAGAAGACCGGAATCGTCATGCTGGCGAACAAAGCGTTTCCCAATGATGCACGGGTGAAGGCCGTCTATCACGTGCTCTCGCGCCTGGCGCGATAGCCGCGCCCCTCTCCGGCGGGTCGCTTTTCGAGAAATTCAGGCGTTCGAAAGTCCGCCGATCCTTCAAAAATCGACGGGGAACATCTTCCATCCGCCGTCACACTGCGTAAGCTGAGGGCCAATACGACCCTCGCTCCTTGCTACCGGATGGAGTTCCGCCTTATGTCGAAGCGTTTCCTGGCCGCCGCCCTTCTGCTTTCCGTGAGCGCCTTTCCAGCCTTCGCGGCCAAGAGCTCCCTGGTCGTCGGCATGCCCATCGAGCCGCCGGGTCTCGATCCGACGATCGCCGCGCCTGTCGCCATCCGCGAGGTCACCCTGGCCAATCTCTACGAGGGCTTGGTGCGCATCGACAGAAACGGAAAGGTGCAGCCGCTTCTCGCGAAAAGCTGGGAGATCTCGCCCGACGGGCTCACCTACACGTTCCATCTGCACGAGGGCGTGAAATTCCACGACGGCACCGCCTTCGATTCCGGCGACGTGAAATTCGCCTTCGACCGCGCCCGCGATCCGAAATCCACCAACGCCCAGAAGCAGATCTTCGCGCCCATCGACAGCATCGAGACGCCCGATCCCGCGACCGTGGTGATCAAGCTGAAGGAGACCTCCGGCAACTTCCTCACCTATCTCGGCTGGGGCGATGCGGTGATCGTGGCGCCCGAATCCGCCGCCGGCAACGCGGCCAATCCGGTCGGCACAGGTCCGTTCAAATTCAAGTCCTGGACACGCGGCGACAAGGTCGAACTCGTCAGGAACCCGGATTACTGGCAGAAGGACAAGGTGAAGCTGGAGAGCGTCACCTTCCGCTTCATCAGCGACTCGCAGGCACAGGTCGCGGCCCTGCGCGCGGGCGACATCGACGCTTTTCCGAACCTCGCCGCGCCGGAGCTTTTCGCCGAGTTCCAGAAGGATCCGCGCTTCAAGGCCGTGGCCGGCAACACGGAGGGCGAAACGGTCGCCGGCATGAACAACGCCAAGAAGCCGTTCGACGACGTGCGCGTGCGCCGCGCCCTCATGCATGCCATCGACCGCAAGGCGCTCATCGAGGGCGCCTATTCCGGCTTCGGCACGCCCATCGGCAGCTTCTTCTCGCCCAACAATCCGGCCTATGTGGACATGACCGGCGTCATTCCCTACGATCCCGAGAAGGCCAAGGCTCTGCTCAAGGAAGCGGGCTATGGCAACGGCCTGTCGATCTCGATCAAGACGCCGCAGATGGCCTATGCGAGCCGCTCGGCCGAGCTGATGGCGGCCATGTTCGCGGAGGTGGGAGTCGAGCTGAAGATCATCCCGACGGAATTCCCGGCGAAGTGGATCGAGGAGGTCTTCAAGAACAAGGATTACGATCTCACCATCGTGTCCCACACGGAGCCGCTCGACATCGATATCTTCGCTCGCGACAACTACTATTTCAATTACAAGAACGACACGTTCAAGGCTCTGATCGCGGACGCCGCCAGGACCACGGACGAGAAGGCGCGCTTCGCCAAATATGCGCAGGCGCAGAAGATCCTGGCCGAGGACGTGCCCGCCCTCTTCCTGTTCCAGTTGCCGAAGCTCGGCGTATGGAACGCGAAGCTCCAGGGCATGTGGGAAAACTCGCCGATCCCGATCAACGACGTAACGGAAGCGTCGTGGACGGAGTGAAGCACGCACTCACCCCTCTTCCCTCCCCCTCGCGGGAGGGATTAGGGTGGGGGTGTCGGCGCGAACGCGCATAGGCTACCGCTCACACCCCACCTCCATCTCCCTCCGCAAGGGGGAGTGTCGATCGGCATTCCATGAATCGCTTTCTCGTCAAGCGCGTGACTCGCACAGGGCCCATCTAGGCCATGCTCCGCCTCATCACCTCCCGCCTGATATCCCTCGCCGTGACGCTTGTGCTGGTCTCGCTGGCGATTTTCCTGATCCTGGAAGTACTGCCGGGCGATCCGGCCGCGATCATGCTGGGCACGGCCGCGCGGGAGGACACGCTGGCGGCATTGCGGCAGGAACTCGGGCTCGATCAGCCCGCCCTCGTCCGCTACGTTCACTGGATCGGCGGCCTTCTCCATGGCGATCTCGGCACGTCCATCACCTACAAGATGCCGGTCTCGACGCTCGTGGCCGAGCGCATGAGCGTCACGCTGCCGTTGAGCCTGCTCGCGATTCTCATCTCGACCGCGCTCGCCCTGCCGCTCGGGGTCGCAGCCGCCGCGCGGCGGGACGGACCGGTGGATCGCGCCGTCCTGGTCTTCAGCCAGATGGGAGTCGCGGTGCCGAATTTCTGGATCGGGCTCTTGTTCATCCTGTTCTTCTCGACCCGCCTGGGCTGGTTTCCCGCCGGCGGCTTTCCCGGCTGGGAGGCAGGATTGTGGCCGGCCTTCCAGGCTCTGCTTCTGCCCGCCGTGGCGCTCGCCCTGCCCCAGGCCGCCGTGCTGACCCGCGTCACGCGCTCCGCCACGCTCGAGGTCATCGCGGCTGATTTCGTGCGCACGGCGCGGGCGAAGGGCGTGAAGCGGGGGGCTACCCTGCGCCGGCACGTGGTGCCGAACGCCCTCATTCCCGTCACCACGATCCTCGGTCTTCAGCTCTCGTTCTTTTTCGGCGGCGCGATCCTGGTCGAGAACGTGTTCAACCTGCCGGGGCTCGGCCGTCTCGCGTATCAGGCTCTCAACCAGCGCGATCTCGTGGTGATCCAGGACATCGTGCTGATCTTTTCCGGCCTCGTGATCGTGGTCAATTTCCTCGTCGACATCGGCTACACGTTTCTCGATCCGCGCCTGAGGAGCCGGGCATGACGCTGCGTTCCCCCATCCGGCTCAACACCGCCCTCGTGGTCGGCGGCATTCTCACGGCGCTTCTCATCGCCACCGCCCTGCTGTCCCTCGTCTGGACGCCGGAGGTGCCCACCCGCGTGCGGATCGCCATGCGCCTGAAGGCGCCGCTGGAAGCGGGCCTTCTCGGCACCGATCACTTCGGTCGGGACGTGACGTCGCTGCTCATGGTCGGAGCCTGGAACTCGCTCGCCATCGCGTGGCCCGCGGTTCTCCTTGGCGCCGCGATCGGCACGGCCATCGGCACCAGCGCGGCCGCGTGGAAAGGCCTCGCCGACGAGATCGCCATGCGCGTGTCGGATGTCGTCTTCGCCTTTCCGGCCGTGCTCTCGGCCATCATGATCGGCGCGCTCGTGGGGTCCGGCCCGCTCGCCGCCATCCTGGCCATCGCGGTCTTCAACGTGCCGGTCTTCGCGCGGGTCTCGCGCGGCGTGGCGCTGCAGGTCTGGGCCCTCGACTACATCGCGTCGGCCCGCGCCATCGGCAAGCATCCTTTGCGCATCACGTGGGAAGACGTGATGCCCAACATCGCGGGAGCGCTGATCGTGCAGGTCACGATCCAGCTCGCGCTCGCCATCCTGACCGAGGCGGGCCTGAGCTATCTGGGCCTCGGCGTGCGCCCGCCCAATCCGAGCTGGGGGCGCATGCTGAGCGACGCGCAGACCTATCTTTCGCAGGCCCCTCACCTCGCGATCGCGCCGGGCGTCGCGATCGCGCTCTCGGTGCTCGGTCTGAACCTGCTGGGCGACGGCCTGCGCGACGCGCTGGATCCTACGCTCAAGGACCGTGGCGCGACGGCTTGATCCGCATCAAGCATCGGACGTGGAATCCAACCCACATCCGATGCTCGGACATTGTGGTTCCGAGCATCTTTTCAGGCAAAACCGGGGCTCGCTTCCCGCGTTCGATGCCCTACCCCATCGTCTCCTGCACATCCGCCAGGATCTCGTAGGAGCGCAGGCGCTTTCCGTGATCGTAGATGGCCGAAGCGACGATCAGCTCGTCCGCGCCCGTCTGCTCGAGGAAGCCTTCGAGTCCTTCGCGCACGGTCTTCGCCGAGCCGACGAAGGAGCAGGCCAGCATGGCGGAAGCCTGCGCCTTCTCGGCGGGCGTCCAATAGGTCTCGATATCGTCGATGGGCGGCTGCAATTTCCCGCGCGTGCCGCGGAACATGTTGGTGAAGGCCTGCTGCGCCGAGGTGAACAGAACCTTCGCCTCCTCGTCCGTATCCGCCGCGATGACGTTCACGCCCACCATGGCATAGGGCTTGTCGAGCTGGGCGGAGGGCTGGAAGCGCTCGCGATAGACCTGAAGGGCCTGAAACAGCGCGTTCGGGGCGAAATGCGACGCGAAGGCATAAGGCAGGCCCAGCATGGCGGCGAGCTGGGCGCCGAAGAGGCTGGAGCCCAGAATCCAGATCGGCACGTTGCTGTCGGTTCCGGGCACGGCCTGGATCGCCTGCCCCGGTTGCAGCGGCCCGAGCAGCGCCTGCAGCTCCAGCACATCCTGCGGGAAGGTGTCCGCGCTCGTGGGGTCGCGGCGCAGCGCCCGCATGGTGCGCTGGTCCGTGCCGGGAGCCCGTCCCACGCCGAGATCGATCCGGCCCGGGAAAAGCGCGTCGAGGGTGCCGAACTGCTCGGCGATGATCAGCGGCGCATGGTTCGGCAGCATGATGCCGCCCGCGCCCACGCGGATCGTCTTCGTGCCGCCGGCCACATGCGCGATCGCGATGCTCGTCGCGGCGCTGGCAATGCCAACCATGTTGTGGTGCTCGGCCAGCCAGAATCGGCGATAGCCCCATCGCTCCGCGTGCTGCGCCAGGTCGAGGGAATGGCGCAAGGCATCGGTGGGCGTGGCCCCTTCGGGAACATGCGCGAGGTCGAGGATGGACAGCGTAGGCATGGGCACGTCTTTCTGAGGCTTTTCGGGCAAGGATCAGGTCGGGCAAGGATCAGGTTGCCCTCAGATCAGCACTCGGCCCGCGCGATGCAAGCCCTCAAGCTCTCCGCTCGGAGCGTGGCAGCCCTGCAAAGGGAAAACCCGGCGCTTGGGGCGCCGGGTTTCGCGAGTTTCCGTCCGGTTCGGGCTCAGCCGCGGGTACGGGCGCGGATCATGTAGCTGTCGAACGCGTATTCGGCGACTTGGAACCAGAGATATTCCTCGTTCCGGAAGGCGCGAATCGAGTCGATGATCTTCTTGAAGTCCGCGTTCTCGGCCGAAATTTCCGCATAGACCTCGTTGGTCGCCTTGTAGGCGGCGTCGAGGATCTCCTGCGAGAACGGACGCAGCTGCGCTCCTCCGCCGACGAGGCTGCGGAGCGCCGCCGGGTTCTTGGCGTCATACTTGGACAGCATGTCCATGTTCGTGGCCATGCAGCCCGCCTGCAGGATCGCCTTGTAGTTCTTCGGCAGCGATTCCCACTTGGCCTTGTTGAACATGAAGTGGATCGTCAGGCCGCCTTCCCAGAAACCTGGATAGTAGTAGAACGGCGCGACCTTCTGAAAGCCGAGCTTCTCGTCGTCGTAAGGGCCGATCCACTCGGCGGCGTCGATGGTGCCGCGCTCGAGCGACGGGTAGATGTCCCCGCCCGCCACCTGCTGCGGAATGACGCCGAGCTTCGCCATGACCTGACCGGCGATGCCGGCGATGCGCATCTTGAGGCCCTTGAGATCCTCGACCGTCTTGATTTCCTTGCGGAACCAGCCGCCCATCTGGGTGCCGGTATTGCCGCCCGGAAGAGCGTAGAGGTTCTGCTTGGCCATGAACTCGTTCACGAGGTCGATGCCGCCGCCGTGGTAGTTCCACGCGTTCAACTGGCGGGCATTAAGGGTGAACGGAAGCGCAGCCGCAGCCGCATAGGTCGGGTCCTTGCCGACATAGTAATAGGCGGCCGTATGAGCCATTTCGACCGTGCCCGAGGACACGGCATCGGCTGCCTGGAAGGTGCCGACGATCTCGCCTGCGGCAAACGGCTGGATCTGGAACTTGCCCTCGGTCGCCTCGGCCACGTACTTCGACAGGAAGTCCGCGCCGCCATAGATCGTGTCGAGGGACTTCGGGAAGCCCGACGTCAGACGCCAGCGGATTTCAGGGTTCGACTGAGCGATGGCCGGCTTGGCTATGGCGCCGGCGGCGATGCCCGCACCGGCCGTGGCAAGAAAATTGCGGCGTTTCATGGGTCCCTCATCGGTCTTGGTATCTGTGTTGGTTACGCAACGTTAGCTTGTCAGGCAATTCGCCGTAAGAATAATGCATCAAATACGGTGCTTCCCACTTTGGCAGACTGTCATGAGCGCCTCCCGAGGCAGGTGCGGGATCTCCGGAAAATGTCGGAAAGAAGACACCTGTTGCGGCGAGGGATTACCTCGCATTCGCCAAGCATAGTGAGAGAATACCCCTAGCTCGCTGCCAGCAACTTCCTTTATTTCATAGAGTCGCCACATTTTCTTAACTGAATTTTATCGTAGCAAGGGGAAGGGCCAGAAGGCTCTTGGATGCCGATGAACAGGATGAGAGTTTTACTCGGCTCAGTCATCGCGCTTGCGGTCGTAAGCAGCAGTGCCGAAGCCCGGAAAGTCTATTACGATATCAACGGCAAGCGATATTCCTACAGTACGAACAATCGCGCGGAGGCGGTGCGAGCGAAAGAACGGATCGCAGCCGCCAAGGCCGCGAAAGCCGCGAAAGCGAAAGCCGACGAGGAGATCGCCAAGCACCCCCTGGTCAAGGCCCTGGGCTCGACGACGCAAAGAGAAGCCAGGCTGGCCCAGGAGAAGCTCGACCAGCTCCTCGACGGCCCGTCCACGACGGAAACCCGGAAATCCTCTCCCGAGCACTGGGCCAATCTGAAGGAGAAGCGGAAAGACGACGGGACGGACGAGCAGGCCAGCAAGGCGGCAGCGCCCGCGCCAGTGCCTCATGTCACCGCCGCCGTTCTTCAGGAGTCCACGCGCACGCCCCCGACCCTGGTCGCGGCCCCGCTTCCGCCTGTCGCCGAGCCGGTCGGTCCTTCGTTCCGGACGAAGGTCAGATCCATCTCCTTCGATGTCGAGACAGGCATCAAGACGACCGTCATGATCGACGGAGCGGTCGAGGAGGAACCGTTCGACAGCGGCGTGCTGGCCCATATCGCATCCGAGCAGGGACAGGCCAGCAGCCTGGTGGCCTTCGTGAAGAGGTTGCGCAAGATCGCATCCGACGAGGCGACGGGCTCGATCATGGCCGGGGCCGCACAGCCGGGCCCCTGAAACGCTAGAGCATCGAACGCAAAAGTGGGAACCGGTTTTTGCGTGAAAAGATGCTCGTGCAAGGAGAGCATCGAACGCAAAAGTGGGAACCGGTTTTGCGGGAGAAGATGCTCAAAGACAGAGACTGACTGCATCGGATGTGGGTTCGATTTCACACCCGATGCTGCAGGTCGTTCGGGCCCTCGTCAAAGACCCGCGCCGAGGCCGAGCGGCGCGGGCTCTGTCGTTTCAAGGCTCGACGATGATCTCCCCCGTCATGGTGGGATGATAGCGGCAGATGTAATCGAAGGTGCCAGGAACCTTCATCACGGCGCCCCCGCTCCGACCGGGCATCAGGTCGACATCCCAGCTCTTGTCCATCGCCGTCGCGGTATGAGCGACGATGTCCTGGTTCTGCCATTCCACCACATCGCCCACATGCACCCTGATCTGCTTCGGACCGTACGCGACCTCCTTCATGACCACGCGATCGACCTCTCCCGCGGCCGAGGCGGGCCCGAGCAACAGGAGGGAGACGGCGAGGGCCTTGATCGGTCTCGCAACCGTCATGGTCATTGCAGGGCCGCTCCGGATTGCGTGGAGAGATCGTGCACCAGATGCTCCGCATGCTGCTCATGCCCCTGGAAGATCTTGAGCCCGGTGGAGAGCAGATCCTTCAATTCGCCGTTGGTCGCGGACGGGATGAGCGTATTCTGAAGCGCGCCGTTCACCTGCTGGTGAAAGGCGACTTCGTTCTGCGCGTAGGCTTTGTCGAAGGCTGCGCCCTTCAGGCCTTCCAGTTCTTTGCGCTTCGCATCCGCCTGCTGCACGAGAGCGCGGCTCGTATCGTTGTCCTCCGGCTTGACGTTCAGCTTCTTGACGAGCGCCAGAGCCTTCTCGTTCACTGCTTTGTGGTCACGCACCATGTCGTCCGCGAAGGTGCGCACCTCCTTGTTCTTGGAGTGCTTCAGGGCGAGTTCCGCGGCTTTGATGTCGATCTCGCCCGCCGTGTAGGCAATGTGCGCGATCTGGGGGTCGGTGGGGCGAGGTCCCTGCTGGGCGAGCGCTTCTTGAGAGGCGAGACAGAGGCAGGCCCCCAGCAGGGCCATGGGAAGTCTGGACATGCGATCCTCCTGTAGCATCCGGCATGAGCGGGACATCCGGGAGAATGTCCTTCATGTCCTGGGATTGGATGCGGCAGGGACGAGCGGGGTTCCCGACGAAAGGCACCGTACCGCGAGATCAGCCCTGCGCCTGTTCCAGGCGGCGCATGACGCGCTCCGCGATCCGTGCGCAGCGCTGGCCGTCGAAGGGAAAGGCGTCCTTCAGGGTCGAGACGAGCTGCGCCGCCAAGGCCCGCCGCAGCAGCAGCCGCGCCCGGTGCAGGCGCGTCTTCACCGTCGCTGGATTGATCCCGAGCTGGGAGGCGGTTTCCTCGATGCTCATCTCCTCGATCTCGCGCATCATGAAAACTGACCGGAAATCCGGCGGCAGGCCATCCACAGCCCGCTCGAGCATCCGGCGAAGCTGGGCGCGCCCGGCATCGTCTTCCGGATCGGTCGAGTTGGAAGGACCGGAAAACATCAGCACCCGCGCCTGCCCGTCCTCCATCCGATCCAGCAGGCTCAGATCCACGAGGTCCCGTCGCCTCCGCACGCGCCCGAGCGCCTCGTTGATCACGATGCGCGTCAGCCAGGTGGACAGGCGGGCATCGCCCCTGAAATCCCGCAAATGGGAAAACGCCTGGAGATAGGCTTCCTGCACCGCATCCTCGGCCTCCGTGTCGTTCCCGAGGATCCCGCGCGCAACCCGGTAGAGGCGCCGGTTGTGACGCTGCATGATGGCTCTGAACGCCTGGCCCTCTCCGGCCAGGGCATGCCGGACGAGCCCGGAATCGTCCAGGGCTCCCGGATCGGCGACGGCTTCCATCCTGATCCGCATGCGACACCTGCCTGAAGCGACACTGCCTTCGGGATCTTGGATGCTAGCATGTCCGAAAAGGTTCCCGCAGCCTCGGCGCAGGCGCGCATGAAAAACGGCGCCGCGATCGCGGCGCCGTCCTGTCCGATTGACGATTGGAAGCGGGTTCAGAAGTCCATGCCGCCGGGCATGGCGGGCGCTGCGGCTTCCTTTTTCGGCTTCTCGGCGATCATGGCCTCCGTCGTGATGAGGAGCCCCGCGATGGAGGCGGCGTCCTCGAGAGCCACGCGCACGACCTTCGCCGGATCGATGATGCCGAATTTGTAGAGGTCGCCGTATTCGCCGGTCTGGGCGTTCCAGCCAGACGCGTAATCGGCGGCCTCCGCCACCTTGCCGACGATCACCGAGCCGTCCTCGCCCGCGTTGAGGGCGATCTGGCGGGCCGGAGCCTGGAGAGCGCGGCGCACGATCTCAACGCCCGTCTTCTGATCGGCGTTGACCGACGTGACGCCGTCGAGCGCCTTGAGGGCCCGCAGCAGCGCGATGCCGCCACCGGGCAGGACGCCCTCCTCGACCGCAGCCTTGGTGGCGTGCATGGCGTCGTCGACGCGGTCCTTCTTCTCCTTCACCTCGACTTCGGTCGCGCCGCCGACGCGGATCACCGCGACGCCGCCGGCGAGCTTGGCCAGGCGCTCCTGGAGCTTCTCACGGTCGTAGTCCGAGGTGGTCTCCTCGATCTGCGCCTTGATCTGGCCGACGCGGGCCTCGATGTCCTTCCTGTCGCCCGCGCCGTCGACGATGGTGGTGTTTTCCTTCTCGATCACCACCTTCTTGGCGCGGCCGAGCATATCGAGGGTGACGTTCTCGAGCTTGATGCCGAGGTCTTCGGAAACGACCTGGCCCTTCGTGAGAACGGCGATGTCCTCGAGCATGGCCTTGCGGCGGTCGCCGAAGCCCGGCGCCTTGACGGCGGCGATCTTCAGGCCGCCACGCAGCTTGTTGACCACGAGGGTGGCGAGCGCTTCACCTTCGACGTCCTCGGCGATGATCAGCAGCGGCTTGCCGCTCTGCACCACGGCCTCCAGCACGGGCAGCATGGCCTGGAGACCGGAGAGCTTCTTCTCGTGGATGAGGATGTAGGGATCCTCCAATTCCACCCGCATCTTCTCGGCATTGGTGATGAAGTACGGCGAGAGATAGCCGCGGTCGAACTGCATGCCCTCGACGACTTCGAGCTCGGTCTCGAGCGACTTCGCCTCCTCGACGGTGATCACACCCTCGTTGCCGACCTTTTGCATGGCTTGGGCCAGCATGCGGCCGACCTCCGCGTCACCATTCGCCGAAATGGTGCCGACCTGGGCGATCTCGTCGTTGGAGGTGACCCTCTTGGCGTTCTTCCGGAGATCCGCGACGACCGCCTCGACGGCCATGTCGATGCCGCGCTTGAGGTCCATCGGGTTCATGCCGGCGGCCACGGCCTTGGCGCCCTCCTTCACGATGGCCTGGGCGAGCACGGTCGCGGTCGTGGTGCCGTCGCCGGCGCGGTCGTTCTGCTTCGAGGCCACTTCGCGCACCATCTGGGCGCCCATGTTCTCGAACTTGTCCGAGAGCTCGATCTCCTTGGCGACGGTGACGCCGTCCTTGGTGATGCGCGGCGCGCCGAAGGACTTTTCGATCACCACGTTGCGGCCCTTCGGACCCAACGTGACCTTCACCGCGTCGGCCAAGATGTCGACGCCGCGCAGCATCTTCTCGCGCGCATCGGATGAGAATTTGACTTCCTTAGCAGCCATTGTTCGTCACTCCTTCGAGACGTAACGATATGTGACTCGTGAATTGCCTGGCCTCAGGCGGCCTTCTTCTGGGCGGCGGCCTCTTCCAGCACGCCCATGATGTCGCTCTCCTTCATGATGAGGAGATCCTCGCCGTCGATCTTCACTTCCGTGCCGGACCACTTGCCGAAGAGCACGCGGTCGCCGACCTTCACGTCGAGAGCGACGAGCTGTCCCGCCTCGTTCCGGGCCCCGGGACCCGCGGCGACGACCTCGCCCTGCTGGGGCTTCTCCTTGGCCGTGTCGGGGATGATGATGCCCCCCGCCGTCTTCTCTTCCGCATCGATCCGCTTGACCAGGATGCGGTCATGCAAAGGACGGAACTTCATGAAGCTTCCTCCAATGTTTTCAGTGCGTTAACTGCCACAAACGGAGCCTCTCGGGGCCTCCGCGAGCGGAAATTTGGTCGAACAAGCTTCACCGTTCAAGAGGGGTGATGAAAATTTTTTGGCACTTGGGCAGGTGGAGTGCCAAGCAAGTCGGTAATCGTCCCGATGGACAAAGGATTGGCCCGGCAGCTATGCCCCATCCGACATGGCGCACGAGATACCCGGGAGACCGATATGACCGATAGCATTGTCAGGGACAGCAATGGAGCCACGCTCAGCGAGGGCGATTCCGTGCAGGTCATCAAGGACCTGAAGGTGAAGGGTTCGTCCACGACCCTCAAGCGGGGCACCGTGTTCAAGAACATTCACCTGACGGGCAACGAGGAGGAGATCGAGTGCCGTTCGGCGCAGATCAAAGGCCTGGTGCTCAAGACCTGTTTCGTGAAGAAGGTCTGACGGTCGTCCGCCCGGCTCGACCGGGCGGAGCTTCATCCTGACCTCTCTCAGGCCGGCATCCGCTGGTCGTATTCGTCCTTCAGGCGGGACCAGCCTTCCCAGAACGGCTCCGGCTCCTCGCCTCTTACACGAGCGGCCAGTATGTCGAGATGCATGTGCCAACCGGCGCTGACGTTCAGCAAGGTCGAACGATCCGGCACGCGGCGGTGGATGACTGTGAGCAGCACCTCGTCGCCCTCCGGCTCCAGTTCGAAAGTGACTCCGCCTGTGCTTCCCCAGGTGATGGCGATCTTGCGCGGCGGATCGAGCTCGGTGATGCGGCACTCCATCCTCTGCTCTTCCGAAAAGCCGGCAGGACGCCGGCTCGGCGGATTGTTGAGTTCGTCATTGCGCCAGACGAGTTCGACCGAGGCTCCCGCCCGCATCTCCATCGGACCAGCCGCCAGCCACTGACGACGCAAGTCGCTCTCCGTGAGATAGGCCCAGATGCGCTCGATGGGACCGGGCAGAAGGCGCTTGATCGTCAATGTGGCAGGCTCGGTCAGCATGCCATAGGCGTCAAGGGTCGCAAGATCAGTCATCGCAAGATCAGTCATGGGGCGTCTCCTTCGAGGGTGGGTTTTTGCGGGCATCCTCTTCACGGAGGAGCCGCTCCAGCACATCCAGACGTTCTGTCCAGAAGTGTTCGTAGAATGTCAGCCACTCGTGAGCGCCCGCGAGCGGTCCGGGGTCGAGGCGGCACACGTGGGTGCGTCCCCGCACCTCGCGACGGATCAGGCCCGCGTTCTCCAGCGCCTTGATGTGCTTTGAAGCCGCGGCGAGCGAGATCGCGAAGGGCTCTGCCAATTGACTGACGGTCCGCTCGCCCGCGGCGAGGTTGCGGAGCATCCGCCGTCGCGTGGCATCGCCCAGGGCGTGAAAGACGGAGTCCAGTCGAGATGTCTGTAATTCAACCATGTGGTTGAATGTATGCGCGCGCGTTCAGATAGTCAACCATCTGGTTGAATGATAAACCTGCGGGTCTCAATAATGCGGCGGCGGAGGCTCCGGCGCGCGAGGCCCGGCCGAGCCGTCCTCGACCTCCTGGACCCGGTCGAGCAGTTCGGCGAGTTGGCGCTTCAACGCGTCGATCTTCTTCCACTGGTCGATGACGGTCTGGTTCAGGTCCTCGATCACCTGATCCTGATAGGCGGTTCGCACCTCCAGGGCTTCCAGGCGCGCCTCGACGGATCGCACATCACTCATCGGTCAACAGGCTCCTGTCCTCCGGACGCTCGGCGAGACCATGGCCGAGGGACACGCGCTCGTCGAACACGAAGCAGCCGCCGCTCCAGCGGCTTTCGGCCTCCGGCACATTCTCGAGATATTTCAGGATGCCGCCCTTCAGGTGATAGACCTCCTCGAAACCCTGGCCCAGCATGTAGGAGCTGGCCTTCTCGCAGCGAATTCCGCCGGTGCAGAACATGGCTACCTTCCGGTGCCGGGCGGGGTCGAGTTCCTTTCGCACGAATTCCTTGAATTGGCTGAACGTCCCGATCCGCGGATCCACCGCGCCCTCGAAGGTCCCCATCGCGACCTCGAAATCGTTGCGGGTATCGAGCAAGATGACCTCGGGATCGGCGATCAGCGCATTCCAGTCGGACGGCGAGACATAGGTGCCGACCTGCCGGGTCGGATCGGTCTGCGGGTCGCCGAGCGTCACGATCTCCTTCTTCAGGCGCACCTTCATGCGCTTGAACGGCATCTCGGAGGCGGTCGAGAACTTCAGCTCGAGATTGTCGAGCCGGCCCCGAAACAGGGCTCCCTCGCGCAGCTCCGCGATGAGGGCATCGATCCCCTCCTCCGTTCCGGCCACGGTGCCGTTGATTCCCTCCCCGGCGAGCAGGAGCGTGCCCCTGATGCCGAGATCGGAACAGACAGCATGGAGCGGGTCGCGGATCTCCCGGAAATCGGGCAGCGCGACGAACTGATAGAGAGCGGCCACTTTGTACGTCATGGCCGTTCTCTACCAGCGGTCGGCCTTCCGGAAAACCCGGTGCGACGATCCGTGGTGCCATACATCGCCACGTCATGCCTCGCGTCTCGAGCAGCGTGCGAAGAAGTGGCGAACCGGCTCTTCGCGAGGAACGATGCTTCATCAAAAAGAGAGAGCAAGCGTTCTGCTCCCGTCAGAATGCTTGCTCTTGGCCGGACATGAGCCGGCCCCCACGCCTTCAGAACGGCTGAGCCTGAAGGGCATGGCTTCCGGGCCAGACCCGGGATGACAACGAGGCCGGCACGGACGGGAGGGGCTGCCTTCACGGCGTCGGCCAAGGCCGCCTGTCGGAGCACATCTCCTCCCAGGCCCGCGAGAGCCTGAGAACCCCGACGTCGTCGAAACGGCGGCCGATGATCTGCAGGCCGATCGGCAGCCCGGCTTTCGTGAAGCCCGCATTGACCGAGGCCGCGGGCTGATCCGACATGTTGAAGGCGACCGTGTAGCCGATATGCTCGAAGGGCCTTTGGGGATCGTGGATCGGGGAAGCGAGCTCGGCCTCGTATGCCACGTTGGGAGCCACCGGCGAGAGGACGAAATCGAAGCCGTGGGTGGCCGCCACGGCCGCATGGCGCATCGTCATCATCTGGTTCATGCCGGAATAGACCCGCGCTCCGGTCAGGTCCTTTCCACCCTCGGCCCAGGACAGGATATAGGGCAGGACCTTGGCGCGCTCTTCCTCGCCTAGGGGAGAGATGTCCATCCAGGCGCGCTGGCGCCAGAAATCGTCGAGGCCGTCGAGCATCTCGCGGGAGACGAAAGGCTTCATCTCCTCGACAATGGCCCCGGCCTCCCTGAATGCCGTAGCGGCCCTCTCCACCGCGGCGCGCACCTCGAGATCGAGAGGCAAGCCGATCCCGGCCTCCATCATGAGGCCGAGCCTCAGCCCTGTGACGTCGATCGCGAGATCGAGCCAGGGCAGGTCCTGATACGGCAGGCTCATCGGATCGCGGGCATCCGGCCGCGTCAGGCTCGTCATCATCAGGGCGGCATCGTGCACGGTGCGCGTCATCGGCCCGGCGACGCGTCCGTAATAGGTCGGGTCGATGGGCACGCGTCCGAAGCTCGGCTTCAATCCAAACACGCCGCACCACGAGGCCGGCAGGCGAATGGAGCCGCCGATATCCGTGCCGATGTGAAACGGGCCGTAGCCCGCAGCGGCAGCAGCCCCCGCGCCCGCCGAGCTGCCGCCCGGATTCTTGGATGGGTCCCAGGGATTGCGGGCCAGCGGATGAAAACTCGACAGGCCGGAAGAGAGCATGCCGTAATCCGGCATCGTGGTCTTGGCGAGAATGACGACGCCGTCCTCGCGCAGGCGCGCCGCCGCGGGCGCATCCGCCTCGGCGGGCGTGAGCGGCCGCGCCGCCGTCCCGAGGGGCACCGGCGTGCCCCGGGTCGCGATGTTCTCCTTGATGGTTGCGGGAATGCCGTCGAGCGCCCTCGCCTCTCCCCGGGCCCAGCGCCGTTCAGATTCCAGGGCACTCTTCAGCGCCTCGTCGGGATCATACGCGTAGAGGGCCTGAAGACGGGGCTCGCAAGCCTCGATGCGCGCAATCACGGCCTTGGTGACGTCGACGGGCGAAACAGCCTTGGCGGCATAAGCCTCGAGCAGATGCGCAGCCGGCCAGTCGGCCAGATCGGAGGAGAGTCGAGGAAAGGGTCTTGCACTCACGTGAATGGTCCCGAAGCAGCATGGAATCGCGTTATTGCCATGCTGCGCCATCGCCTTCCCAAGGTAAACAGGGGTAATCCCGAAGAGAATGCCGGAATCGCGATCCGGACCTGCCTTGACGAAAGGGGCATGAAATACCTCCTTTTCACCATTCCTCTCTCCGTTAGGCGAATGAACCTATTGGATCGGGGCGGATTTTCAGGGTCACCCCGTGCGACAATCCGGCTCGCAGCGGCGGCCGATCGATTGACACCTCAGGTTGCACTAGGATCTTGTACGTCGATCGGCTCCAAACCGAGCCGGCATCGATTCAGATTGGTACGCCTCGATATGCCGCCTTGTTCCGACGCGGTCCCCCATCGCAAGAATCGGCTCCTTGCAGCCTTGGAGCCCGAGGATTTCGGTGTCCTCGAGCCGCATCTCGAAATTGTAGACCTTCCGAAAGGCGGGCTCGTGTACGATGCCGGGGAGTTCATCCGGTATACGTACTTCCCCCACAACGCCATCGTGTCCCTGTCGACCATCCTGAAGGACGGCGGCACCGTGGAGATGGCCCTGTTCGGGCGGGAGGGCATGTTCGGCCTCGTGAGCGCGCTCATGACGCGCCAGTCCTTCGG
Source organism: Microvirga sp. TS319 (assembly GCF_041276405.1). Classification (NCBI taxonomy): domain Bacteria; kingdom Pseudomonadati; phylum Pseudomonadota; class Alphaproteobacteria; order Hyphomicrobiales; family Methylobacteriaceae; genus Microvirga; species Microvirga sp. TS319. Next base: position 3,014,752 of record NZ_JBGGGT010000002.1, read on the forward strand.
GCGCTATGTCACGCAGGTCGCCGGCACGGCTTCGCGGGTCGTGGTGGATCGCCTGATCGATGTCGGGCGCGAGCGTCCCCGGGCCCTCGAACTGATGTTCAGGTTCACGGAAGCGCTTCTGGCGCAGACGCTTCAAACCGTCGCCTGCAATGCCGTTCATAGCGTCGAGGCCCGCTGTTGCCGCTGGATCCTGACGACGCGCGACCGCGTCGATCGCGACGCTCTCCCCCTGACCCACGAAACGCTCGCCGAAATGCTGGGTGTGCAGCGCTCGACCGTCAGCAGTGTCACACGGGCTCTGCAGACGGCTGGTTTAATCCAGCAGGGCCGAGGGGTGATCACAATCATCAACCGCGCCGGGCTCGAGCAGATGTCCTGCGAATGCTACCGCAGGATCCGCAGGAGCTTCGAGCGGCTGCTCCCCGGCACCTATGGATTGGCGGAGCAAGCATGACCGTAAGTATCCGCTCGCCTCAAAAATGAGGCCAGCTATGCAAAGGCACCGCTTCGCCAAAAGATGAGGCCAAAAATTTCTCGGTTTTGTCGGAAACACAACAGACGGAGTACTCAGGCGTCAGTACCATTAATGTCGTTAACCTAAGTTAATATGGAGCAAGGGATGAAGGAAACCGAGTTCTGTAATAACAATCCACATATCTCGCAAGGCAATCACAGAATTTACTCTCCGGCTACTCAACCCTTACTTCAGTCTCTCCTTTCAACCTTGGCTGATATAGACGTCGAGTACGAACGTCAGAGAGAGAGGGTCAACAAACGCTCGACGGATCTCAACCTGAAAATCCGCGTGCTCGAAAGACTCAAGGCGCAGCACCAGGAACGGCGCCTGCCGTATATCCAGCAATTGGCCATCTTACAGGAACGTATGATCCCGCACAGATAACCGGCGCATTCAAGGCTATCTGCAACCCAACAATCAACACAGGATCGCACGCATCTATGCGAAGCGACTTCGGGGCCCATAACAATGCATCAGGTCACGGCACGCCACCGTCAGATCTGAGCGTCACTCCTGTTTTCTCAAGGGAATGAGCCCATGACTGAAGAAGAAATTGAAATCGTCGCGGAGGAACTGGCGAAAATCGGCGGCGTCTCCTGGTATCCTGGGCGCGAACAGGGCACCCTGATGAGACTGGTCACCGACCGCTATCGCGACCGGGCCCGTGTCGCGATCGAAGCTCTCGACCGCTACCGCGCAGGCCGAAGCGCCTCCGTCGTTCAGGACAACGGCCATCAAGAGCGTTGCGCACAAAGCAAACCGCCTCACGCGGCATCCGGAGAGATCAAGCCCGGCAGCACGGTGGTCTATCGGCCTCCCGGGGATCGGCGGGCCTATCCCTGCCGCGTGGTCGAGATCGAAGGCAGCCGTGCCTATCTCGCTCCGATCCTCAGGGCGTGCACGGATTGGGTGTCGATCGAATACCTCACCCCGCAGAGCGAGGTTCAGTCGCTCGCATCGCGGGATCAGAATTGACGCCGTGGCCCTGTCCCGGCGCGAGAGCGCGGCAGCGCCGGGGCACTTGGCTGCGCACGATCTCCTTCGCTACAATCTAGCCCGGGTGCTGCGCGGGGTCGCCAGCAGCAGATTGGTCTCCGATGCGATCACGCCGGGGATCAGACGGATGCGCCTGAGGATGCCGTCGAAATCGGACAGGTTGGCCGCCCCCAGCTCCACGATGAGATCCCACTTCCCGTTCGTCGTGTGAATGGCGCTGACTTCGGGAAAACCGCCCAGGGCATCCACGACCCGATCGGCCGCGCGTCCCTCCACCTCGATCAGCATGATGCCCCGCACCGGCAGGGACACCGCGTCGGCCCGCAGGATCACCGTATAGCCGACGATATCCCCCGAGCGCTCCAGCCGCTCCATGCGCGACCGCACGGTCGCGCGGGAGACATCGAGCTCGAGCGCGAGATCCGAGACGCTGCGCCGGCCATTGTGACGCAGAAGCGTGATGAGGCGCTGATCGAGATCGTCCATGGCCGCCACTTTGCAAAATAATAGCTTCCAGATTGGTCGATTATGTTTCTCGAATTGTCAAACTGCCTTGTTCAAAACGCCAAGCCCATCCCCTAGCTTGGCTCATGAGATGTGGAGAAACCGATGACGCAAAAACGCTGCCTTCTTATCGGGGTGCCCGTTCAGGAGGGCTCGGGCCGGCTCGGCTGCGATATGGGACCGAGCGCCTTTCGCACGGCCGGCCTTGCGACCGAACTCGCCGGCCTGGGCTACGAGGTCGAGGACCGGGGCAATCTCGCGCCCGCCCGCCAGCGGGCGCTGAAGCACGAGAACCCGGCCGTCAAGGCGCTGCCTGAAACGGTCGCCTGGACCGAGGCCATCGCCGAGGCGGCCTTCGCGGCGAGCGGAGAAGGCATTCCGATCTTCCTCGGCGGCGATCACAGCCTGTCGGCGGGCTCGATCACGGGCCTCGCCCGGCGCGCCGCAGAACAAGGCCGCGAGTTCTTCGTGCTCTGGCTCGATTCGCATCCGGACTTCCACACCCTCGAGACCACGACGAGCGGCCACCTGCACGGCGTTCCCATGGCCTATGCTACGGGCCGCCCGGGCTTCGACGGCTATTTCCCGAAGGTTTCTCACCCGGTGAAGCCGGACCATGTCTGCATGATGGGCATCCGCAGCGTCGACCCGGCGGAGCGCGCAGCGCTCGCCCCCTCGGGCGTCACGATCCACGACATGCGCGCCATCGACGAGAACGGCGTCGGCCCCCTCCTCGACGCCTTCCTGAAACGCGTCGCCATGGCGGACGGCATTCTTCACGTGAGCCTGGACGTGGACTTCCTCGACCCCGGGATCGCGCCGGGCGTCGGCACCACGGTTCCGGGCGGCGCCACCTTCCGCGAGGCCCATCTGATCATGGAGATGCTGCACGACAGCGGGCTCGTGAGAAGCCTCGACCTCGTCGAGCTCAATCCCTTCCTGGACGAGCGGGGCCGGACGGCTCTGCTCATGGTCGATCTCGCCTCGAGCCTCATGGGCCGGCGCGTTCTCGACCGTCCGACCCAAAGCTACCGCCACACCCCAAAGTGAAAGCACCATGACCCCGAAGCTCAACATCGTCCCCTTCGTCAGCGTCGATCACATGATGAAGCTCGTTCTCGCCGTCGGCGTGGAGCGCTTCCTGATCGAGCTCGCCGAGTACATCGAAACCGATTTCCGCCGCTGGGAGCTGTTCGACAAGACGCCGCGCGTGGCCTCGCACAGCCGCGAGGGCGTGATCGAACTCATGCCTACCAGCGACGGCGAGGTCTACGGCTTCAAATACGTGAACGGCCATCCCAAGAACACGCGCGAAGGACGCCAGACCGTCACGGCCTTCGGCGTGCTGGCGGATGTAGGAACCGGCTATCCCGTGCTCCTGACCGAGATGACCATTCTGACCGCCCTGCGCACCGCCGCGACATCGGCCGTCGCCGCCAAGCATCTGGCGCCGAAGAACGCCCGCACCATGGCGATCATCGGTAACGGCGCGCAGGCCGAGTTCCAGGCCGTCGCCTTCAAGGCGCTGCTCGGCATCGACAGGCTGCGCCTTTATGACATCGACCGTTCGGCAAGCGCCAAGTGCGTGCGCAATCTCGTCGGCCACGGCTTCGACATCACGGTGTGCGGCACCATCGAGGAAGCGATGGAGGGGGCCGAGATCGTCACCACCGTGACGGCCGACAAGCAGAACGCCACGATCCTCACCGACAACATGGTCGGCTCGGGCCTGCACATCAATGCGGTCGGCGGCGACTGCCCCGGCAAGACGGAGCTGCATGCCGACATCCTCAAGCGGTCGGACATCTTCGTCGAATACCCGCCCCAGACGCGCATTGAAGGCGAAATCCAGCAGCTCGCGCCCGATTATCCGGTCAAGGAGCTGTGGCGGGTCATCGCCGGCCAGGAGCCGGGCCGCGCCAGCGACCGCCAGATCACCCTTTTCGATTCCGTAGGCTTCGCCATCGAGGATTTCTCCGCCCTTCGCTACGTGAAACGGCAGATCGAGCAGACCGGCCTTTACGACGAACTCGATCTCCTCGCCGACCCGGACGAGCCGCGCGACCTCTTCGGCATGCTCCTGCGTGCCGCCGTCGCGGCCCCGACGGCTGCGTAAAGCCGCAGCCTCGACCCCGGGCAGTCGTGTCCCGACCGGCCATGACGGGGAAGCGATGACGTTGGCGTCGAAGCGGGCGCGGCCTTCGGTTCGCGCGCGCTGCTCTACAGCATCGGACGTGAAGTCGAACCCACATCCGATGCTGTAAGCCAGTGCTTTTGAGCATCTTTTCACGCAAAACCGGTACCCACTTTTGCGTCCGAGGCGCTAAAAGCGATCCGCGCGGTACGGCGACGGATCGCAGAACGGCTCCTCGCCCGTCATCATCTCCGCGAGCAGGCGGCCCGTCGCGGGGCCGAGGGTCAGTCCGTGATGGGCATGGCCGAAGCAGAACCACAGTCCCGTATGGCGAGGAGCCGGTCCGATGACGGGACGCATGTCCGGCAGGCAGGGTCTGCGCCCGAGCCACGGCTTCGGATCGACGCGCTCGCCGAGAGGAAACAGATCGCGGGCGAGCGTCTCCGCCTGATCGAGCTGCCGGGGGTCGTCAGGCGCATCGAACCCGGCAAGCTCCACGCCCGTGGTCAGCCGGATGCCCCTGGTCATCGGAGCGAGAACGTATCCGCCCTCGAAATCGAGCACCGGCTGGTTCAGGCGCGCCTCTCCCCTCGCGCTGTAATGCATATGATAGCCGCGCTTGAGCGCCAGCGGGATCCTGTATCCGAGCGGCTTGAAGATCCGGTCCGACCAGGGGCCGAGGGCGACGACGACCTGCCCAGCCGTGACGATCCCGTCTTGCGTCGCGACGGTCCAGTCGCGCCCGCTTCGTGTCAATGTCCGGGCATCGCCGGACGCGAAGCGACCGCCCTGGGACGTAAAGAGCCTTGCATATCCCTTCGTGAGCGCCGCCGGGTCCGTTACCGTCGTGGGATCGCGCCAGTGGATGGCCCCGATGGGCGCGCCCAGCAGATCGGGTTCGCGCTGCTTGAGTTCCGCGACGTCGAGCACGTCGTATCGCAGTCCGTATTTCTCCACGTCGGCTGCTGCGGCCAGGGCCTTCTTTCGTCCCTCCAAGGTCCGGAATGTCTCGATCCACCCGCTGCGGCGCAGAAGATGCGTCATGCCGGCCCTTTCGATGAGCCGGTCGTGCTCTGCCACGCAGCTTTCGATGAGCGG